>NZ_JBIGHW010000001.1:0-497606 GCF_043555875.1 Pelomonas margarita
TTGATGGCGGACAGTTGACCTACCATCCGGCCCGTCACTCAGGCACCCCACTCAGGGTGTCCGCGATCGCCTGGAACACTGTCCGCGATCAGCCTGGAATGGGTGTCCGCGATCAGTGGAATACGCACGGTGCTGCGGCGCAAGGCTGCCGTCATCCGAAAGCGCATCGAGGCGACGGTGCGCAGGGCACAGCAGGTGGTGGTCAAGGTGACGGGCGGTGGCCGAGGGATGGCGGCGATCCCGGCGCATTTCCGGTACATCAGCAAGAACGGCAAGCTGGAGATCGAGGACGACCGCGAGGTGGTCCGCATAGGCAAGGAAGCCGTGCGAGACCTGACCGATCAGTGGCGCTATGGCGGTTCACTGGTCCCAGAGGAGGGGCACCGGCGGGAAGCCTTCAACATCATGTTGTCGATGCCCGCCGGCACGAACGCGACGCTCTTGCAGAAGGCAGCGTGCGAGTTTGCACAGACCGAACTCGCGGGACATCGCTACGTCACGGTCCTGCACGAGCACCAGGCCAATCCGCATGTGCACCTGAGCGTGCGGGCGGAGGCGGCATCGGGCAAGCGCCTGAATCCTCGCAAGGCGGACCTGCAGCGGTGGCGGGAGACGTTCGCCGAGAAGCTGCGAGGCTGGGGCATCGAGGCTGAAGCAACGCGGCAGGCCTCGCGCGGGGAGAGCCGGAACTCTGAGCCGCTGTGGCGGATCAAAGCGAAGGAGGAGGGGCGCCTGCGTGCTGCTTCGGTCACCATCAAAGCGGGTCGAGCTGCCACGCTGAGTCGTGCCGACGCGAGGGTGAGCTGGGCGCACATCATGAAGGCGCTCGCCGCTTCTGAGGTCGCAGGTGGCCATGAGCTGGCTGAGCGCATTGCGTCCTTCGTGCGCGGCACGACGTTCGTTCGCGAGCAGTTCGGTCAAGGGTCCAAGGTCCCGTCGCGGCAGGATCGGTCTCCCTCTGAGCACTCGCCGCCCGGAGTTGGAAGAAGCCGGTCGTCGCCCGAAGTCGATCGTTGATCGTTATTCGTCGCCAGGCGCGTTCGTCGAAGCTCCAGGTGTGCTCGCCGTCGTGGGCGGCGCGGTATTCCTCTCAAAGCAGCGTCAGTGTTACGTCTTTGCGGCGCAGCTTGACGTGCACGCGAGCGAAGTCCGGCTGGGCCACGCGGCGCTGCTCGCTGGATGGAGCGAACAGCCATCGCTCCAACTTGACCTGGCCCAGCGGCTCGACGACCTCCCAGCAGCTCAGGCCCGCCGCGCTGGCCAGTGCCCTGTACTTCGCCACCACGCCCTTGGAGATCGACAGGCTCCGGGCAATTGCCTCATGCGACAGGCTGCCATGCAGCCTCCTGATTAGTAATGTGCCTCAGTCCCGCCCCTGATCGCCGGGATTGGGTGCGCCGGACAGCGTGCGACGTCAACGATCAGCCGAGCGAGCAAGTCGCGCAGGTCGAAGCGGCGGTTGAAGCGATAGGCGAAGGCGGCGAGGTGGCTGTCGGCATGCTTGGACCAGCCCAGCGAGTGGAACGCACCGTGCAACGTCGTCTTGAGATTGCCCAGGATCGTGTTGACCCACTTGAACTGCGGCAGATCGCGCGGCTTGCGGTCGCCGACCACGATGGGCGTGTGCGTGCAGCCCGCCGCCGTCACGGCCGCGAAGCAGCCCAGGCCGTCGCTGACCACCAGCGCAGTCGGCGCCAGATTGGCCTTGGCCCAGCCCTTGATCGCCTCGGCGGTAAAGCCGCTGACGCGGTTGAGCTTGAGGAATTGCGGACGCCCCTTCTCGTTGAGCGACACGGCTGCCACGAACGGCGTTTTGTTCTCCGAACCGCGCCCGGGCTTGCCGCCCGGGTATTCACCGCCCAGGTAGGCATCATCCAGTTGGACCATGCCCGCGAGCTGATGCTGCCCCTCGCGCAGCGCCATGGCGTGGTTGATCTTGTGCTGCAGAGCCCAGGCGGTGGGGTAGCTCACGCCAAGGTGGCGTTTGAGCGCCAGCGAGGACAGCCCGGTCTTGGCCTGGCTGAGCAGGTAGATCGCCAGGAACCAGGTGCGCAGCGGCAGCTTGGTGTGCTCGAACAGGCAGCCCACGGTGAGCGAGGTTTGGTAATGACAGGCCCGGCACTCAAAGAGCTTGCGTGCACCATGGCCGACGATCC
Source organism: Pelomonas margarita (assembly GCF_043555875.1). Lineage (NCBI taxonomy): Bacteria > Pseudomonadati > Pseudomonadota > Betaproteobacteria > Burkholderiales > Sphaerotilaceae > Roseateles > Pelomonas margarita. Next base: position 2,157 of record NZ_JBIGHW010000001.1, read on the forward strand.
AGTGCTCGGCCGCATCACAGCGCGGGCAGCGAAAGCCGCCGGGCCAGCGAGCGGCCTTGAGGGCCTGGGCGCACTGATCTTCGGTGCCGAAGCGCTCGATGAATTCAGGCAGCGACATGCCCTGCTGGAACTGGATGGTGTTGAACGCCATGGCCTGGACTCCGAGAGTGGATGTCCCCAAGGCTATAGGGTGGGTAGCTCGCCAGAAGAGCCACCTGAGGCAACTTACCAATCAGGTGCAGCCTTGAGTCGCAGTACGTCTTTGATCATGCGTATGTCCATCGTGGGCGGTGCCATCGGCGCTTCGGCAAAAGGCCGGCAGCCTATGGCTTCGCAGGTCAGTCATACGCAACCCATTCAGGCTCTCCGGACTTTACCGGTCACGGCACCGGACCGGCCGGTCACGATCCCGAAACGCTCGGTCACGATAGGCCGCAATGCGCACAGACCTCGTGGAAGACGGTGCCGGGAATGCCCTGCAGCTCGACGACCGTGGGTAGCGGGCCGTTGCTGGCGACGATGGCGCGGCCCTGGGCGTCATGGCCGGTGACGACGCGGTGGATGGGCGGCAGAGTCATGGCGCCGGTCCGGCTTGGGCGCGCGGCGCGGCGGGTGGGGCTGCGGGCGGCAGTGGACGGGGCTGCGTCGCGGGCGGGCGCGGCGCTCCGTCCAGCGACGTGGACACGGCGGCCATCGCGCCGCCGAGGCTGACGAGCCTTGTCATGCGCGCACCACGCGCTGGTCCAGCACGCCGAAGGGCCCGGTGGTGTCGATGTCGACGCGGGCCTCCATGCGCACGCGGTCGCCAAAGCGCATGAAGCCGGTGCGAATCTCCCCGCCATCGATCTTCTCGATCATGCGACGCTCGGCGATGCAGGCCGAGCCGGCGGCGCGCGCCACGTTGGAGACGGTGCCGGAGCCGATGATGCTGCCGGCCCGCAGCCGGCGCGTGCGCGCCGCATGGGCGATCAACTGGCCGAAGTCGAAGTTCATCTCGGCGGCAGAAGGGCGGCCGAAGGGCTTGCCGTTCCAGTCTATGTGCAGGCGCAGGTGCAGGCGGCCGCCCTGCCAGGCGGGGCCCAGTTCATCGGGCGTGACAGCGATCGGCGCGAAGGCGGTGGAGGGCTTGGCCTGCAGAAAGCCAAAACCGGTGCGCACCTCGCGCTGGCCCAGCGCACGCAGGCTCCAGTCGTTGAGCTGCACCAGCAGGCGCACGGCGGCCAGCGCCTCGTCGGGGCTGGCACCCAGGGGCACCTCGTCGACGATGGCACCGAACTCGCCCTCGAAGTCGATGCCGTCGGCTTCGCTGGGCAGCGGGACGTCGGCATGCGGGCCGAGGAAGTCGTCGCTGGCACCCTGGTACATCACGGGCACGGTGTCGAACTCGGGGATGGGCGGCGTGCCGAAGGCGGTCTCCATGAGCCGGCCATGGTTCAGGAAGGCCGAGCCGTCCAGCCACTGCGGGCTGCGCGGCAGCGGGGCGGCGCAGCGCAGCGGGTCGAAGTCGAAGGTGGCGGCCTTGCCGGCCTCCAGCGCGGCCGCGCACTCGCGCAGCGCGGGCTCAGCCTGCGTCCAGTTCTGCAGTGCGCCGATCAGTGTCGAGGCCGGCGCCGGGGTGGCGTGGCGGCCGTCCTGCGACACGAGGATGAGGCGGCCGTCCAGGCTGCCGTCGTTCAGGGTGGCGAGGCGCATGGTTCAGTCTTCAAAAATCGCGACGGCGCGCGTCCAGCCGGCGGACGCGCCGCGGATCTTGTGCGGGAAGCAACTGACCAGGAAGCCGTGCGCGGGCAGCGCCTCCAGGTTGTGCAGTTTCTCCAGGTGGCAGTAGCCGATGTCACGGCCTGCCTTGTGGCCTTCCCAGATCAGGGATTTGTCGCCGGTGGCGGCCACCTTCTTGGCCGTGTACGAGAAGGGCGCGTCCCAGCTCCAGGCGTCGGTGCCCGTCAGGCGCACGCCGCGCTCCAGCAGGTACATCGTGGCCTCGTAGCCCATGCCGCAGCCGGCGCCGAGGTAGTCGGGGTGGCCGTAGCGTGAGCCCGCGCGGGTGTTGACGAGCACGATGTCCAGCGGCTGCAGCTCCCAGCCGATGCGGGCCAGCTCGGCCTCGACCTCGGCGGCCGTCACAACATGGCCGTCGGGCAGGTGGCGGAAGTCCAGCTTCACGCCGGGCTGCAGGCACCAGTCCAGCGGCACCTCGTCGATGGTGATGCTGGGCCGGGTGCCGCCGTTCTTGGCGTCCTGCGTAGAGTGGAAGTGCCAGGGCGCGTCCAGGTGGGTGCCGTTGTGTGTGGTGAGCGTCACCCACTCGGCCGCGGCGGCTTCGCCGTCTGGATAGTCCTCGGGCGTCGTGCCCGGGATCATGGCCATGAACTCGTGCAGCGTGTCCTGGTGCTTCTGGTAGGTGATCTTGGGCGCCAGCGGGGGCGGGTCGGACAGCACGTCGTTCTCGAGGTAGATCGACAGGTCCACCAAGCGGCGGGTGCGGCGGGGAGGGCGCATGGCGACGGGCATCAGATGGGTTGGGCCAGGGCCATCAGCGTTTCGCGCATGATCTGGCCGTGCTCTTCCTTGGAGCCGCCTTCCATCTCGATCTGGCCCAGCCGGGCCGAGTTGTCGACGACGAGGCGGCAGCGCTCGAAGCGGCGCGCCTGGAAGGCCGCCAGCGACGCGGCGACGCTGCCATGGCGGGCCAGTTCGTCGGCCAGCACGAGGGCGTCCTCGATGCCGATGCAGGCGCCCGAGGCCATGTGCGGCGTCGTCGCGTGCACCGTGTCGCCGATCAGCACGACGCGGCCGCGGTACCAGTCGCCGCGCACCAGCAGGCCTTCCAGCGGTCGGTAGACGATCTGCGAATCGGGCGTGATCTGCGCGCGCAGACCCTGCAGCAGCGGGTCAGGGAAGGGGGCCAGCAGCGCCTTCAGCGTGTCGGCGAAGGTGGCGGGCTCGACGAAGTCGTTCGTTGGGCGGTGCTCGGTGACGAAGACGTACAGCTCGTCGGCCGAGACCGGGTTGACGCCGGGCTTCACGGCGCCGCCCATCCACATCGTGATGGTCTTGAGCTCGTCCGGCCGCGGCAGCACGGCGCGCCACACGGCCTGGCCGCTGTACTGTGGCTTGGGTGCGTCAGGCAGCACGGCTTCGCGCACCTTGGAGTACAGGCCGTCGGCGCCGATGACGAGGTCGTAGCGGCGGCGCTGGCCGTCGGTGAAGCTGACGTCCACGCCGTCTGCGTCCTGCGTGATGGCGGTGAAGGTGGTGCCCAGGCGCACGACGGTGCCACTGGCGCGCGTAGCGTCGGCCAGGATGCGCGCAAGCACGGGGCGCATGATGGCGCCGCCGCCGGGTACGTCAGGGCCGGCGATGCGTGGCGTGGGCAGCTCGCCGATTGGCTGGCCGTGCGGCAGGCGCAGCTGCACGCCGTCGCTGGCGGCACCGTGCTGCAGGAACTCGTCCAGCACGCCGAGCTGGCGGAACGCGCGCAGCGTGGCGCCGCCCAGGCTGATGCCGGCGCCGTAGTTGCGCCAGTCGGGGTCGATCTCGACCAGGTCGACCTCGGCGCCGTGTTTGCGCAGTTCGATGGCTGCGGCCATGCCGGAGAAGCCGCCGCCGATGATGAGGATGCGGGACGCTGCGAGGCTCATGGGTTTGTCTCCTGAGGGTGAGGTGGGGCGAGGTGGACCTCGCCGTTGTTCTGGATGCGCAGGCGCAGGGGGCTCAAGGCCTGGCCCAGCGCGGCGCCGCTGATGCAGCGGCCGGTGGCGATGTCGAAGCGCGCGCCGTGCGCGTAGCAGACGATGTGGCGGCCGTCGGCGCTGAGGTAGGCATCACGGCGCCAGGCCAGCGGCGCGCCGTCCACATGCGGGCAGGCGTTGCGCCAGGCATGCAGCCGGCCCTGATGGCGCACCAGCAGCAGGCTGTCCTGGCCGCGGCCTTCGGGGTCGAAGCCGCGGACCTGGCCTTCGGCCAGGTCCTGCTGGTGGCACAGGCGCGTCATGGGGGCGGGCTCAGCGCGGACCGCCGGCACCGGGCGGCGGTCCGCCTGGCGCCCACTTGTCGCGCGACTGGAACAGAAAGGCCTGCGAGGCGTCGGCGCCCAGCGGTGCGGCGCGGGCCGTCCAGCTGTCGTCGTGCTGGTCCATGTCGGCGTCGTACTCGATGTGCGTCGCCAGCGGGCTGTTGAAGTACCAGAACCAGTTGGAGCCCATCTTGTGCCGGCCCGGGCCCCAGAAGGACTGGTAGCCCTTGGCCACGAGGCGGTAGCCAGCCTGCATCACGGCGGTGGGCCCGTTCATGTGGAAGGTGAAGTGCTCGATGCCCTTCATGAACGGCGGTGTCTGGATCAGGAACAGCGTGTGGTGGTCCAGCGTGCCGGCGGGGCGCAGGAAGGGGCCGGCGCCTTCGAGCCGGTCCGTGCACTTGAAGCCCAGGCGCTCGGTGTAGAAGGCCGTGGCGCGGGCCTCATCGGGCACGAAGTAGACGACGTGGGACAGCGTCAGCGGGCGGTGCACGGTGTCTTCGCTGACGGCCACCGCATTGACGGCGCGGGCCGCCGCGCCGGGCACGTTGGCCGCCTCGCCGCGCGCCTGCAGCGGGCGGCGCACGGTGACCTGGAAGCCCAGCAGAAAGCCCATGTCGTCGTGCGCCTCGATGGAGCCGTCGGCCAGGCGGGTTACCTCGCGGTCACGGCCCAGTTCCTCGGCGATGGCGGCGAGCGCGGCGGCGTCCTGCACGCCGTAGACGGTCTTGCGCAGCAGGCTGGCTGTGCCCAGCGGCGGTGGCAGGGCGGGGTCGTCAGCCGCGGCGATGACGACGGCCGTGCCGTCCTCGGCCTCGAAGCGGCCGCCGGCCTCGGTGACGCCCACGGGCGTGAGGCCGTAGTCGGCCAGGAATTGTGCGCAGGCGGCGACGTCGTCGACGCCGAAGACCAGTGCATCGGGTCCGATGATCTGCATGTGCTTGTGTCTTTCCTCAGACGTGGGGCGCGGTGCGCGCGCCCAGGGTTTCGGCCACCCAGTCGGCGATGTAGTGGCCGGCGTTGATGCTGTTGTCGAAGCTGGCGTGCTGGCTGCCACCCTCGCGGTCGGTGAAGACCTTGAGCTCGCGGGCCGGGCTGTTGACCAACTGCTCATAGGTGCGTTCTGCCCACTTCAGCGGGATCTGCGAGTCGCGCGCGCCGTGGGTCACGAGGAAGGGCACGCGAATGCGGTCGAGCACGCCGTCCAGGTGCACGTTCTCGGCGATGCGCATGAAGTCGGGGATGTCCTTGGCGCCCCAGACCCAGCAGACATGGGCCCAGTAATGCGGCACGGGGAAGTCGCCTTCCTTCTCCAGCCGGCGCTTCTGCACCTCGCGCCAGTCGTGGTTGGCGCCCCAGACCACGCCGCAGGCAAAGCGCGGCTCGAAGGCCACCGCGCGCGGGCAGTAGTAGCCGCCCAGCGACACGCCTTCGCAGCCGATGCGCTTCGTATCAACTTCGGGGTGTTGCTCCAGCCAGTCGACGACGCGGCTGGCCCAGTGCTCGGTGTCGAAACGCGCGGTCATGCCTTGCAGACGCAGCGCCTCGCCGGTGCCGGGCTGGTCGACGATGAGCGAGGAGACGCCGCGCTTGGCGAGCCAGGCGGGCAGGCCGACGAGGTACTTCAACTCCTTCGTCGAATCGAGGCCGTTGAGCTGAACGAGCAGCGGCGCGCGCTTGCCGGGCTTGAGTCCCTCGGCCGGCAGGTAGAGGGCCGACAGCAGCTTGCCCTCGTAGGGAATTTCGACCCGCTGCACGCGGTCTCCCATCAGGCGCGAGCCTTCGAGGAACAGGGCCAGCTCGCGCTGGTAGAGCGCGATGCGTCCTGGCGCGTCGTGGGCCTGCAGGCGCTCGGCCGTGATCAGGTAGCTGGCGGCTCGTCGCAGCTTCTCGCCGGCGGAGTGCTGGCGGCCGCGCGCGCGGTCCTCCTCGGCGAGCTCGCAGAGCTGGTCGGCCATGCGCACCCAGGTTTCGCGGAAGGCCTGCGTGCCGGCGGCATCGGGCGCCCGGGCGGCCTCCTGCAGCGGGGCGCACATGGCCTCGATCTCGCCGATGCGCGCGCCCATCTCGATCGCGAGATCGACCGAGAGGTTCCAGACGTAGTTGGTGGGGAAGTACTTGAACATGGCCGGCAGGCTATCGACCGCCAATCGTTCGGAAAAGCGGATTCCATCCATTCCATAATTCGACGAAACCGAATCATTGGCGAGGCCATGCGTTTCAACAGACTGGACCTGAACCTGCTGGTGGCGCTGGATGCGCTGCTCACCGAGCGCAGCGTGACGCGTGCCGCCCAGCGGCTCAACCTCAGCCCCTCGGCCACCAGCGATGCGCTGTCCCGGCTGCGGGACTACTTTGGCGACGACCTGCTCGTGCAGGTGGGGCGGCGCATGGAGGCCACGCCGCGCGCGGAGGCGCTGCAGCAGGCCGTGCGCGACGTGCTGGTGCGGGTGGACAGCACCATCGCCATGCAGCCTAGCTTCGACGCCACGCGCAGCGACCGCGTGTTCAAGATCTTCACGTCCGACTACACGCAGATGGTGGTCTGCCCACGCGTGATGGCGGCCGCGGCGGCGCAGGGCAGCACGGTGCGGTTCGAGTTCCTGCCCCAGGTGGACAACCCGCAGCGTGACCTGGAGCGCGGCGAGGCCGACCTGCTGGTGCTGCCACAGCCGCTGATGTCGGCCGAGCACCCGCACGAGGTGTTGTACGAGGAGCGCTTCGTCTGCGTCGTGTGGGCTGGCAGCCGGCTGGCACAGGCTCCGCAGGCGCTGTCGCTGGAACGCTACCTGGCCGAGGCGCACGTCATCATGCGCCCGCAGGCCGTGCGGGCGAGCGCCTTCGAGGACGCCTTTGTCAAGCGGTTGGGCGTAAGCCGGCGCGTGGCGGCCACGAGCTACGGCTTTGCGCCCATGCCGGGGCTGCTGGTGGGCACCGAGCTGATCGCCACGCTGCACGAGCGCCTGGCGCGGCTGATGATGCCGGTGTGGCCGCTGGCCATCCTGCCGTGCCCGTTGGCGATCCCGCCCATGCAGCAGGCCGTGCAGTGGCACAAGTACCGCTCGCAGGACCAGGGCATCGCCTGGCTGCTGGCGCTGTTCCGCGAGGCCGGCCGGGCGCTGGGCTGAACGCCCTCAACCGGCGAGCGAATCCATCTGCTGCGCGGCGGCTGCGAGCGTCTCGCGCAGCCACAGCAGCCCCGGGTCGGTGGCCCGGTGGCGGTGCCACTGCAGGCGCTGATCCACGGTGGGCAGCTCGAACTCGGGGTCGACCGCCACCAGCGGCAGGTGGGTGCAGGCCTTGCGCGCGATGCGGCGCTGCACGGTGGCCAGCCGCTGCGTGCCCGCCACCAAACCCGGCAATGACGAGAAGCTGTAGGACGCTACCTCCACGCGGCGCGTGATGCCGAGCTGCTCCAGGTGGCTGGCGTCGATGGCGGCGGCCGGCGTGCCTGGCGGCTGCATCACCACATGGCCGGCGGCGGCGTAGGCCTCACGGGTCAGCGGCTGGCCCGCGAGCGCGTGGTGGCGGTCCATCAGGCAGGTGAACTCGTCCCGGAACAGCGGCGCGGCCGGGTGCTCCGGCGACACATAGCGCAGCGGGATGATGAGGATGTCGGCCTCGCCGCGCTCCAGCGCCTGCGTGGCGTTGCCGACCTGGGGCAGGAACTCGAAGCACGCTGTGGCGCCCAGCTCGGCGGCGTGCTGTAGCAACTGCGGCACGAACACCCACATGGAGTAGTCGGACGCGACGATGCGGAAGCGGCGGTCAGTCGTCGTGGGGTCGAACAGCGGCTGCACTTGCAGCGTGGCGTCGATGCGCACGAGCAGGTCGCGAACCATGGGGGCGAGCGCCTGCGCGCGCGGCGTGGCCTCCATGCGCCGGCCCACGGCCACCAGCAGCTCGTCGCCGAAATGCTCGCGCAGCCGGGCCAGCGCATTGCTCATCGCGCCCTGGCTCAGGTGCACGCGCGCAGCGGCGCGGCTGATGCTGCTCTCCACCAGCAGCGCGTCCAGCGCCACCAGCAGGTTCAGGTCTAGCTTGTTGAAGCGCACGTCAGCTCAGCCGGAATCGCGCACGACCAGCGCATGCGGCAGCACGCGTGACGGCGGCTGCTCGCCCGTCAGCTGGGCCAGCAGCAGCTCGGCGGAGGCCGCGCCGAGTTCGCGCATGGGCTGGGCGATGGTGGTCAGGCCGGGCTCGAAAACCTGCGCCAGCGGCACGTTGTCGAAGCCGACGACGGCGATGTCGTCGGGCACCCGCCTTCCCGCACGGCGAAAGGCCTTGATGGCGCCGATGGCCAGCGTGTCGGCGACGGCGAACACCGCTGTGGGCGGCTCCGGCAGCGTCAGCAGGCCGCCGGCCACGTCGCTGCCGTCGCCGTAGTCGGTGCCGCGCGCCACGCGCACATAGGCCGGCAGCACCGGCAGGCCGGCGCGTTGCAGGGCGGTCTCGTAGCCCAGGCGGCGCTGCTGCGCCCAGGCGTAGTCTTCCTCTGCCGTGATCAGCGCGATGCGGCGGTGGCCGCGGTTGAGCAGGTACTGCACCGCATCCATCGCGGCCTGGGCGTGGTCGATGCTGACGTACGGCATGTCGGCGCCGGTCATGAACTCGGAGCAGGCCACCCACGGCACGTCGCGGCGTGCGGTGCCGTCGGCCCCGCTGCGCTGGCTGTGCGCGTGGGCGAGGCTGATGACGCCGTCGGTCAGGCGGTCGTACACCGGATCCAGCGGGCCATTCCCGGAGGCGACCGACAGCACGATGTTGTAGCCATGCCGGCGCATCACCGATTCGATGCCCTGCACGATCTCGGCGAAGAACGGGTTGGCCATGTCGGGCACGACGACCAGGATGAGCTGGCTGGCTCCGCTGATCAGGCTGCGTGCGAACGGATTGGCGCGGTAGCCGAGCTGGGCGACGGCGGCTTCGACGCGCCCGCGCGTCTCGGCGTTGACGGGCTTGCTCTGGTTGAGCACGCGCGACACGGTGGCGGTCGACACGCCGGCCAGGGCGGCCACGGCCGCGATGGAGGCGGCTGCGCCGCCGGGCTCGGACGGTGCGGCCGCGCGCGCCTGGCGGCCGGGGCGTGGGGGTGGGTTGGGCATGTGTGCAGCATAGCGGGAAACGGTTTGCCTGCTCGTGCGTTGAAACCCGCACGCGCCGGGCCGCCGCCCGGTGGGGTCGCGCGCTGCACGGCGGCCCGAGAATGTCGTGCATGCAAGCATGCATTCACGACATCGATGGCACTCATTGATGCGAAGTGCCGATCGCTCGCGTAAACCCTGTGTGGTCGGATTTGGGAAAGCGCTTACCTTCTCGGCATCAGATCAGCGAGCGCTGCAGCGCTCCACCGTGTGGCTCCCGGCGGGCCACGCCCACAACGAGAAGGAGACAAACTTGACACATTCCCTGCATATCGGCCGTCGCACCCTCGGCCTCACGGCGCTGGCCCTGGCGGCTGGCCAGGTGTTGGCTCAGGCCGAGGCGCCGGCAGCGCCCGCTGCGGCCGCCTCCGAACCCCAGGCGAGCTCGCGCTCCGAGCTGCCCACGGTCATCGTGACCGCCCAGAAGGTCATGCAGCCGGCGTCCAAGACGGCGGTGGCCCTGTCGGTGATCGGCGGCGAGGACCTCCGGCTGGCCGGCGCTGTCGACGCTCGCGCTTTGCAGGAGCTGAGCCCCAGCGTGCAGGTCACCCAGGAATCCGGCCGGCTGCAGATCAACATCCGCGGCGTCATGAGCATCAACAACACGGAGCGTGGTGATCCGTCCAATGCCTTCAACGTCGACGGTCTGTACATCGGCCGACCCGAGTCGCAGTTCTCGTCCTTCCTGGACGTGGAGCGCATCGAGGTGCTGCGCGGCCCGCAGGGCACGCTGTATGGCCGCAACGCCACCGGTGGCGCGGTCAACGTCATCAGCAAAAAGCCGGGCAACCGCCTGGGCGGCACGGTCAGCGTCGAGCTCGGCAACTACAACGCCCGGCGCGCGGAGGCGACCATCGACGTGCCGGTCAATGAGCTGCTCAAGCTGCGCGCTGCCGTCGGCAGCAACAAGCGCGACACCTACCTGAAGGGCGGCGCCGGCGTCGGCCTGGAGGACCAGGACGATATGGCCGCGCGCCTGCACGCGATGCTGACGTTCTCGCCCGACACCAGCCTGCTGCTGACGGCCGAGCACAGCAAGGTCAACGCCAACGGCTTCACGCCGGTGACGATGAAGGGCTCCTACACCGGTACGCCCAAGGGCGGCAATGCCAACTGGTACAACGACCTGCTGAACCCGGTCTACATTGGCAACGACGACGACGCCCAGCGCACGGTCGACCCGTACTACGCCCGCCCCACCTTCCGGCTCAACGAGAACAACGGCCTGCGCGCCGAGTTCCGCCACAACTTCGGCCCCGCCGAGCTGGTCTACCAGGTCGGCCACCTGAAGTCGACGCTGTCCAACAGCTTCATCTCCCCGTTCAACGGCGCGCCCTTCCTGGGCGAGACGCTGGCCGGCGAGTCCGAGCAGCTGTCGCACGAGCTGCGCCTGCACTCCACCGGCACGGGGCCGCTGACCTGGGTGGCTGGTGCCTACCTGTTCGAAGAAGACATCACGCGCAGCATCCGCTACAACACCTTCATCAACCCCAACTTCACGTTCCGGCTGAAGTTCGAGCCGACCGTGGAGAACAAGGCCAAGGCGCTGTTCGGCCAGAGTCGCTATGCGCTGACCGACACGCTCAAGCTGGTGACCGGCGTGCGCTTCAGCAAGGACACCAAGAGCGCCCGCGACGAGTTCAACGGCGGCGGCTTGACCATCCCTGCCTCGCCCTTCAACCGCACGGTGGACTTCTCGCAGACCACCTGGAAGCTGGGCCTGGACTGGGACCTGACCCGCGATACCTTCGTCTACGGCAGCGTCTCCACCGGCTACAAGGCTGGCGGCTTCAACACCAGCAGCGACACCCTGACCTACAAGCCCGAGGAGCTGACGGCGGTGGAGCTGGGCATCAAAACGCAGGCCTTCAAGAACCGCCTGCAGCTGAGCGCCTCGGTCTTCGCCTACGACTACGCCGACCTGCAGCTGACCTCGACCGTCTGCACGACCAATGCGCAGAACGTCAACACCTGCGGTTCACGTACCGTCAACGCGGCGTCCGCCAAGATGACCGGGCTGGAACTGGAAGGCCGGCTGCGCCCCTGGAATGACGGCACCTTCGACTTCGGGCTGTCGTACAACAAGTCCCGCTTCGGCAGCTACCAGCCGGTCAACAAGCCGCCGGCCGCGCCCACCGTCGTCATCGACTGGACCGGTCAGCCGCTCGACCGCGCACCCAAGGGCTCGCTGCGTCTGGGCTACACCCATGCCTTCGACCTGAGCAACGGCAGCTACTTCGAGGTGGGCGCCACGGCCCGCTACAACAGCGGCTACCTGATGAGCAGCTACGGCGACGACTACGCCACCCGCTACCACCAGCCGGCCTTCACCAAGTACGACGCGCAGCTGGTCTGGCGCAGCGCCGACGACCGCTACTCGGTGCAGGTGTTCGGCAAGAACCTGACCGAAGAGATCAATGTGGAGAACCGCCAGCCCGGCACCGTCAACATCGGTGAGCCGCGGACCTACGGCGTGCGCATCAGCACCAAGTTCTGAACGGGCTTCTGTCCCCGGCAGGCGGCCTTGAGCGCCGCCTGCGCTTCAACTAACAGCAGCACGACATGCCCACCAACCTCCAAGGCCCGGCCATCTTTCTGGCCCAGTTCGCCGGCGACCAGGCGCCCTTCAACTCCTGGCCCGCGATCACGAAATGGGCTGCTTCGCTCGGCTACCGCGGCGTGCAGGTGCCCAGTGGCGACAAGCGCTTCTTCGACCTGGATGCCGCGGCGTCGTCCCAGCAGTACTGCGACGACTTCGCCGGCGTGGCCCGCGACAACGGCATCGCGATCACTGAACTGAGCACGCACCTGCAGGGGCAGCTGGTGGCCGTCCATCCGGCCTATGACGGCGCCTTCGACGCCTTTGCGCCCGAGACGCTGCGCGGCCGGCCGGCCGAACGCCAAGCCTGGGCGGTGGACCAGATGCTCAAGGCCGCCCAGGCCTCCAAGCACCTGGGCCTGAGCGCCAGCATCAGCTTCCCCGGTGCGCTGGCCTGGCCCTTCCTCTACCCTTGGCCGCAGCGCCCGGCAGGCCTGGTCGAGACCGCCTTCGACGAGCTGGCCAAGCGCTGGAAGCCCATCCTCGACGCCTATGACGCGGCCGGCGTGGACATCGCCTTCGAGCTGCACCCGGGTGAGGACCTGCACGACGGCGTCAGCTTCGACATGCTGCTGCAGCGTGTGGACGGCCACCGCCGCCTGAACATCGCCTACGACCCCTCGCACTTCGTGCTGCAGCAGCTGGACTACCTGCAGTTCATCGACCTGTACCACGAGCGCATCAAGGTCTTCCACGTCAAGGACGCCGAGTTCCGGCCCAATGGCCGCCAGGGGGTCTACGGGGGCTTCCAGCCCTGGGTGGATCGCGCCGGCCGCTTCCGCTCGCTGGGTGACGGCCAGGTGGACTTCAAGGCCGTGTTTTCCAAGATGGCGCAATACGACTTCAAGGGCTGGGCCGTGCTCGAGTGGGAGTGCTGCCTGAAGCATCCCGAGCAGGGTGCGGCCGAAGGCGCGCCCTTCATCCGCGACCACATCATCCGCGTGACCGAACGGGCCTTCGACGATTTCGCCGGGGCCGAGACCGATCCGGCCCAACTGCGCCGCATGCTGGGGCTGCAATGAGCAATGCAATCAACGCCCGTGAGCGGGCCGAGCGCTGGGCCGCTCCCGAGCCGGCTCGCATCCCCTCGGGGGATCGGCCGACGTACGCGTCGGACGAGGGGCTGACATGAAACCTGCACGCATCCGCCTCGGCATGGTGGGGGGCGGCGAGGGCGCCTTCATCGGCGGCGTGCACCGCTTCGCTGCCCGGCTGGACGCTCAGTACGAGCTGGTTGCTGGCGCGCTGTCGTCGACGGCCGACAAGGCGCTGCGCTCTGGCCAGGCGCTCGGCCTGGCGCCCGAGCGCTGCTACGACAGCTATGAATCGATGGCCGTCGCCGAAGCCGCGCGCGAGGACGGCATCGAGGCCGTCGCCATCGTCACGCCCAACCACCTGCATGCGCCCGTGGCCACGGCCTTCCTGAAGGCCGGCATCCACGTCATCTGCGACAAGCCGGTCACGACGCACAGCGCGGATGCCAAGGCCCTTTTGGCGCTGGCGCGCAAGAAGAACCTTGTGTTCGCCGTGACACACAACTACAGCGCCTACCCGATGGTGCGCATGGCGCGGCAGATGGTGCAGTCGGGTCGCCTGGGCGAGCTGCGCGTCGTGCAAGCTGAGTACCCGCAGGACTGGCTGGCCGAGCCGCTGGAGCAGGGGGGCAACAAGCAGGCCGCCTGGCGCACCGATCCGGCCCAGGCTGGCGGCGGCGCCATCGGCGACATCGGCTCGCATGCCTGGCACCTGGCCGACTACGTGACGGGCGAGCCGCTGTTCCAGGTCTGCGCCGAGCTGAACAGCTTCGTGCCCGGCCGTGCCATCGACGACAACGCGCAAGTCATGCTGCGCTACGCCAACGGTGCTCGCGGCATGATCTGGGCCAGCCAGGTCGCCCCCGGCCATCTCAACGACCTGCGCCTGCGCGTCTACGGCAGCAAGGGCGGGCTGTCGTGGAGCCAGGAGCATCCCAACCAGCTGCGCTTCACGCCGCTGGGCCAGCCGACGCAGATCCTGGAGCGTGCTGGCCCGGGATTCGATGCCGCCGGTGCGCGCCTGGCCCGCATCCCCGGCGGCCATCCTGAGGGCTATCTGGAGGCCTTCGCTTCCCTGTATGCCGAGATTGCCCAGCACCTGCGCGCCGCGCGCGGGGGCGGCCGCAAGGCGGTCAAGGCCGACAAGGCTAGCCATTTCCCGACCATCGCCGACGGGCTGCGCGGCGTGCAGTTCATCGAGGCCGTGCAGCGCTCCTCCCGCCAGGGCGGACGCTGGATCAAGCTGCCGGCCGCAGCAGCGTGAACGACATCAACCGAGACACACCATGAGCCATCAGATCAAGCGAGGCGTCAGCCTCTACAGCTTCCAGAACGACACCTTCCTGCGCACGATGTCGCTGGAAGACTGCATCCGCGTCTGCGCCGACATCGGCGCCAAGGGCATCGAGGTGGTGGGCGAGCAGACCTTCACCGGCTGGCCCGAGGTGGGCATGCCCACGCAGGAAATCGCCCACTGGCATGGCCTGATGGAGCGCTACGGCACCTACCCGGTCTGCCACGACTTCATGCTGGACTACAAGCGCTACAAGGGCCGCCCCATGCCCTTCGACGAGCAGGTGGCCAGCGTCAAGCGTGACATCGACTTCGGCGCCGCCCTGGGCGCGCCCTACATCCGAGCGTTGGTGTCCATCGCGCCCGAGGTGCTGGTGGCCTGCGCCAGCTATGCGGAAGACAAGGGCATCAAGATCCTCATCGAGATCCACGCGCCGCTGCACTTCGACCATCCCTGGATCGTGCGCCACGCCGAGGCCTACGAGAAGAGCGGCTCCAAGGCGCTGGGCTTCCTGCCGGACATGGGCATGTTTCTGCACCGCTTCCCGCGCATCTGGAAGGAACGCTTCATCCGCAACGGCGTGCCACAGCACATCGCCGATTACATCGAGAAGGCCTACGCGGACCGCACGCTCAGCGAGTACGTGCTGCTGGAGGTGCGTGAGATGGGCGGCACCGGCCCGGCCATCGCGATGGCCGAGACGCTGCGCCACAACGCGGCTTTCGAGCCCAAGCGCATGCTGGACTTCATGCCGCGCATCCACAACATCCACGGCAAGTTCTACGAGATGACCGAGGACGACGTCGAGTACTCCATCCCCTACGACGAGATCGTCGCGGTGCTGAAAAAAGGTGGCTACCAGGGCCACATCTGCTCGGAGTACGAAGGCAACCGCTGGATCGAGGACGCGCACCCGGTGCAGTCGGTCGAGCAGGTCAAGCGCCAACACCGCATGCTGTGCCGCCTGCTGGATGAACCCATCCCGGCCGCGTTGGCGTGAACCCCTCGCCCAGTCTCGCCCCGCTGCACGCGGGCGAGCCCGGTCGGTCCCCCGAGGGGACGGCGATGTTCGCGGCATTGAGCCGCGAACACATCGCCAGCGCGGGCCGGCTTGGGGCGGCCCGGCGCTCGGCCCGAATGCGCCATGAAATTGAAGTGAGAAGGAGACCCACACCATGATGGATCAGCACATGCTCTGCGACGACGGCTTCCAGAACGTCGCCCAGGGAGATCAAGTCACCGGATTCGCGCTGCTGGCGCGTCTGCCTTACTACCGCGGCCTGGGACTGTCCATGGTCGAGGACATCGCCGTCAGCGTGGACGGCCAGGACGTGCCGCGCGAGTCCGTGCGCCTGGCGCTGCGCGGCCGCTCGTGGAGCCTGGACGAGCTGGAGACCTGCTTCGACGAGAAGTGGAACTTCGGCGAGAAGGCCCAGGTGCTCGTGGCCCGCGCGGGCGGCCTCAGCAGTGGCAAGCACCGCATCGACCTGGCCATCCGCTACCGCGTGTCCTACCTGCCGTTCGTGCCCACCACGCGCACGGGCCGCGACCTCACCTTGGCGGCCTGAGCGGCCGCCCGATACAGAAAGCCACCCATGGCCCGCTTCTTCAAGAACAACTTCAGCGATGTGCTGATCACGCCGCAAGACTCGCGCGTCACGCCCGAGGGCCTGGCGCTGGACGTCCGCCTCCCCTGGTACCGCTCGCTGCCGCTGTCGGTGGTGATGCCTAGCGAGCTGCTCGTGGATGACCAGCCCGTGTCGCTGGACGGCGCCACCATCGAGCATGAAGGCCGCCGCTACACGCTGGCCGAGCTGCCCGAGCAGATAGCCGCGTGGTGGTTCATCCAGGACTCCGTGACGCTGCATGTGCCCACGCCGCAGCCGCTGGCCGCCGGCGCGCACCGCGTCGTGCTGACGCTGAACCTGTTCCCGCCCTACATCCCGATGCTGACCTGGGTGACCCGCGGCGACGCGGTCCTGCAGGCTGCCTGAGTTCTCCCCATGACCGCAAACCAAACGCCTGCCGCCAAGGGCTTCAAGCTTGGCTCCACGCTGTACAGCTTCACCAACGAGTGGCATGAGCGCCGCTTCGGCTTCGAGGAGCTGATCGCCGAGGTCGCGCGCCGCAATCTCGGCCCGGGCCTGGAGATCATCGGCTTCTCCAGCATCCGCGGCTTTCCCAACGTCAGCGACGAGTTCGCCGCGCGCTTCAAGGACCTGATGGCCCAGCACGGTCTGACGCCCAGCAGCCTGGCCATCAACGCCGACATGGCCCTGAAGCGCGGCACGATGATGAGCATCGACGAGGCCGTGGCCTACCACGTGCCGCAGATCGAGGCCGCCGCGAAGCTGGGCTTCCCGGTCATCCGCAGCCAGTTCGCCGCGCCTGCCGAAGTGGCCATCCGACTCCTGCCGCTGCTGGAGAAGCACGGCATCAAGATGGGCCCCGAGGTGCATGCGCCGCTGAACCCCAACTCGCCGCCGGTCATGGCCTACCGCGAGGCCTATGCCAAGGTCAACTCGCCGCTGCTGGGCTTCGTGCCCGACTTCGGCTGCTGCGCCTTCGCCCTGCCGGCCACCTACATCGAGAACCTGCGCCGCCAGGAGCTGCCCGAGCACCTGATCCAGCTGGCGCTGGAGGTGTGGCACTTGCCCAAGGACGCTGGCTGGAAGCGCCAGGAGTTCGCCCGCCGCGTGGAGCCGCTGAAGGCCGACCCGGCCGACGTTAGTGCGCTGTCGGTGATGTTCAACATCCTCAGCCCCGGTGAGGCCGAGATGTGGAAGGAACTCATCCCGCAGGTGGTGCACGTGCACGGCAAGTTCTACGACTTCGACGCCGACGGCAACGAGACCTCGATCGCCTACGACAAGATCTTGCCGGTCTTCCACGACGGCGGCTACACCGGCTTCATGTCCAGCGAATGGGAGGGCCACCTCTACATGCGCGGCGTGGACGCCTTCGACATGGTCGCCAAGCACCAGGCGCTGGCGCGGCGCATCATCGCCAAGCACACGGGGCAGGCGGCATGACCGGGCCGAGCGCTGGGCCGCTCCCGAGCCGGCCCGCCGTCCCCTCGGGGGACCGGCCGACGTACCCGTCGGACGAGGGGCGCACATGACCACTGTCGGAACGCCACTGGGCGGGCGCAAGCTGCGCTACGCCTACATGGATCACTGGCGCGTGGATACGGCCCAAGGCCAGATCTCGCAGTACAGCTCCGTGGAGCGCTTCGACGCTTTTCTCAAGCAGGTCGCCGGTGTGGGCTATGAAGCCATCGAGACCTTCGACTTCCACCTCGGCGCGCTGCGTGACCTGTTCGGCAGCCTGCCGGCCGCGCGCGAGTTCATGCAGTCGCGCGGCATCGACCGCGTGCTGAGCCTGTTCCACGCGGTGATGTACGACGCGCGCCAGAGCACGCCGCATGTGCGTGCCACGCACGACCACATCGTTCGCTACGCCGAATACATCATGAAGAGCAGCGCCGGCCTCGGCGTGCAGAACTTCATCGTCATGCCGGCCGGGCTCTACTTTGATGTCGAGCCGGTCACCGACGACAAGCTCCGCGCCTGCGCCGAGCTGTGGAACCGCGTCGGCCAGATGACGCTGGAGGGCTACGGCGTCAAGACCTGCTGCCACCACGAGTTCTTCTGCGGCATCCGCTCGGCCGAGCAGCTGCAGAAGTTCTACGACTGGACCGACCCGCGCTATGTCTTCCTGTGCCTGGACACGGCCCAGCATGTCATCGCCGGTGTCGACCCGACCGAGCTCTTCCTGAAGCTGCACGACCGCTGCGCCGCCTTCCACCTGAAGGACACGCACCACGTCGACACCAACGGCGACTACCGCCGCAAGCCCGACGCCGAGGTCATGGCGCCGACGACGGCGCGCTGGTTCTACGAGATCGGCACCGAGGGCGGGCTGGTGGACTTCCCGGCGCTGTACGGCGCGATGAAGGAGGTCGGCTGGCAGGGCTGGGTGGGCGTGGAGCATGACAAGGCCGACGTCGGCGGCGGCAACTACCCCGAGAGCACCGCCATCGCGGCCTGGACGATTCGCAACGTGCTGAGGGGCATCCATGACTAAGTGGGGATACGCCACCAACCAGTGGAAGGCCGGCTTCACGGGATTCGCGCGCATGGAGCAGCAGGAGAGGGCGCTGAAGGTCACGGCCGCGTGCGGCTTCGACGCCATCGAACTGTCGGGCGGCACCGGCCGTTGGGACCCGATGGGCAGACCCGAGAACATCGTGCAGAACTTCGGTTCGATCGAGCACTTCAAGCTGCAGTTGCGCGACTGGGGCATCCAGCGCGTGGCCAGCCTGTTCTTCGACCCGCTGCAGATGAGCTTCGAGGAACTGCACCACGGCCTGGACTGCACGGACCGCGGTCAGCATGCGCTGCTGCTGCAGCAGGCGGGCGTGTTCGCGCGGCTGCTGGCGGACGTGGGCGGCGAGGTGCTGGTGGTGCGCGCGCTGCCGCCGCACGGTCGCCACGGCGGGCTCAATGCCGAACGTCAGGCCGCCGCTGCCGACTGCTGGAACGCGGTCGGCGCGATGACGGCGGCGCTGGGCATCAAGACCGTGCTGCACCTGGACGCGGTCGCCCCGCTGCGCGACGCCGACGAGCTGGCCACCTGGCTGGCCCTTCTGGACCCGGCCACCGTGGGCCTGTGCATGGACACGGCCGAGCTGACCATCGCTGGCCATGACGTGACGGCCTGGTACCGCCGCTTCCATGCCCGCGTGCAGCACATCCACCTCAAGGACGCGCTGGCTGTGGACACGCAGAACGAGTACCGCGCCCCCAACGCCGAGCGCGCGCTGCTGCAGGCCGGCGGTGAGCGCCGCATCGAGCGCTGGTTCGGCGAGCTGGGCGCCGGCCTGGTGGACTGGCCCGCGCTGATGGGTGCGCTGCGCGAGACCGGCTATGCCGGCTGGCTCATCGTCGAGAGCGACAAGGGCCCTGCACCCGCGGCCGCCAGCATGATGCAGAACGCCTGGACTGTGCGCCATGTGCTGCAGCCGCTGCTCGGTTGAGAACAACAACAAGGAGAAGACGCGATGAAGCTGTCTGCCGTCATTGAAGACCTGTACATGTTCAACGAGGCTGGCGACATGCCGGCCCGTATTCGCGCGGCCGCTGCCGCGGGCCTGGACCGCGTGGAGTTCCACATGTGGGGCCCGGAGGGCATGGACGCGGTGGCCGCCGCGTTGAAGGACACGGGCGTTCGGCTGCTGAGCCTGACGGTCGGGCCCCGCGTGGGCTGCGTCGACCGCAGCAAGGAGGCCTATGTGATGGATGCCATCGATCGCACGATGGCGATGTGCCAGCGCCTGGGGGCGAAGGACATGGTGATCGCCGGCGGCCCGGCGCTGGCCGGTGCCTCGGCCGCCGAGCAGCACGACAACATGGTCTACCTGCTGAAGCGCGCTGCGCCGCGCGTCCAGGCCGCCGGCATGCGGTTGCTGCTGGAGCCGCTGAACACCCGCATCGACCATGTCGGCTTCTTCATGGGTTCGGCCCTCGAAGGCCTGGACATCGTCGAAGCGGTGGACAGCCCGGCCGTGCGCCTGCTGTACGACGCTTACCACGCCGCTGTGATGGGCGAGGACTACCGCGAGATCCTGCAGCGCGCTCATCTGATCGGTTATGTTCAGGTGGCCGACACGAATGGTCGCCACGAGCCTGGCACGGGCAGCATAGCCTGGGCCGCCTGGCTGCCGGCGCTGAAGGCCGCCGGCTACCAGGGCGACATCGGGCTGGAATACCGCCCCAGCGGCTCGACGCTGGATTCGCTGGCCCGTACCCGCGAGGTCTTCGGCATGGCGGAGGTGTCGGCATGAAGCTCATCCCCTGCATCGAGATGCTCTACAAGGCCGAGCATCCGGACTTCGTCGAGCGCTTTCGCGCCGCCAAGGCCGACGGCTTTGACGCGGTGGACATGTGGCTGTGGCGCGAGAAGCCGCTGGACGCCATCGTCGACGTGATGGCTGAGACCGGCGTGCAGGTGTTCAGCTTTGGCGTGGACCCGCGCGCCAGCCTGGTGAACCCCGCCGAGCATGCCACCGTGCTGGCCGGCGTGCGCGACGCCGTGCCCGTGGCCCGCCGGCTGAACGGCGCGCACATGATCCTGGCCTCGGGCTTCGGTCTGCCCGGTCAGGGCGACGGGGAGCTGCGCGCCAATGCGGTGAAGGTGCTGCGCGAGGCCTGCCGCATCGCCGAGGACGGCGGCGCGACCATCCTGCTGGAGCCGGTGCACATGGTCATCAACGGCAACCTGATGGCCGTGCGCAACATCCGCCAGGGGCTGGACATCGTGGAGCAAGTGGGCAGCCCGGCGCTCAAGCTGCTGGCCGACGTGTTCCACAACGCCGTCGACGGCCAGAGCTTCGACGATGCCTTCGCTGACCGCATCGAACTGATCGGCCATGTGCAGGTGGCCGACTTCGAAGGCCGCCATGAGCCCGGCACCGGCCGCCTGCCCTGGGCCACGCTGCTGCCGCTGCTGCGCCAGCATGGCTACGCCGGCCCCATCGGCCTTGAATACCTGCCCACGCTGCCCATCGCCGAGTCGCTCGCGCTGACGCGCCGCAGCTTGGGCCTTTGAACAACGACACCATGAAACAAGACCAATTCGATGCCATCGTCGTGGGCTCCGGCGCCACCGGCGGCTTTGCGGCCAAGGAACTCACCGAGCGCGGCCTGACCGTGCTGGTGCTGGAGGCCGGCGGCCCGCTGCCCGAGCAGAAGTTCGAGGAAGCCCTCAAGGCCAACTTCGCCAGCATCGGCTCCATGGCCCGCATCAAGGCCGGCATCAACGGCCAGCACAAGCAGGCGCTGACGTCCTTCTTCACGCCGGAAAAGAGCTTCCTGTTCGTCAACGACCGTGAGCACCCCTACCAGTCGCCGCAGGACAACTACCTGTGGCTGCGCGGCAAGCAGGTGGGCGGGCGCTTCCTGGCCTGGGGCCGCGTGGCGCTGCGCATGTCGGATCACACCTTCAAGTTCAAGAGCCACGAGGGCACGGGCTTTGACTGGCCTATCTCTTATGCCGACATCGCGCCCTACTACGAGCGGGTCGAGCGCTTTCTGGGCGTGGTGGGCAATGACGACGGCATCGCCTACTGCCCCAGCGGCAGCTATGTGCGCCCAGCTGGCCTGAGCACTGCCGAGCAGGCCTTCAAGGCCAAGGTCGAAGCCCGTTGGCCGGATTGCAAGGTCATGGCCTGGCGCTATGTGCGCAAGGAAGCCACGCCGGTGGACGATCAGCGCAACCGCACCACCACGCCGCTGCAGGCCGCCGCTGCCACCGGCAAGCTGACGCTGCGCTCCAACTCGCCGGTGGAGCGCGTCAACACCGACCCGCGCAGCGGCCGAGCGACCGGCGTCACCTACATCGACAAGTTCAGCGGCACACGCCATGAGGCGAAGGGCAACGTGGTGGTGCTGTGCGCGTCCACCATCGAGAGCCTTCGCCTGCTGCTGAACTCCGCCGCCGAACAGCACCCCAACGGCCTGGGCAATTCCTCGGGCCTGCTGGGCCGCTACTTCATGGACCAGATGCTGACGCTGAGCCTGGGCTCTGCGCCCGGCTTCAAGGGCGGCCAGCTGGTGGACGGCACCTCGCCGGCCGACAACCACGGCGGCATCTACATCCCCCGCTTCCAGAACCTCAAGCGTCCCGGTGCGGGCGGTTTTGCCGGCGGCTTCAACCTGCAGGGCATCATCGGCCGGCCCATGGTGCCGCAGCACATGGACTCCATCGTCGGCCTCACCGGCCACGGCGAGATGCTGCCGCATGCCGACAACCGCGTGACGCTGGCACGCCGTCGCGACCGCCTGGGTGTGCCCATCCCGTCCGTGGGCATCCGCATGCGCGACAACGAATGGAAGCTGCTGCGCAACCAGGTCGACACGCAGAAGGCGCTGATGCGCGAGGCCGGCCTGCGCACCGACTTCCTCATCAGCCCGCTGGGTATTGACCCTGACAGCCCCTTCATGCCCAACAACAAGTGGCATGAGCGTCTGCTGTTCCGCCTGGCCTACAAGCGCAGCGTCGCGGTCGGCGCGGCCATCCATGAATGCGGTGGCGCGCGCATGGGCGACGACCCCAAGACCTCGGTCTTGAATGCGATGAACCAGCTCTGGGATGCGCCCAACGTCTTCGTCACCGACAGCAGCTGCTTCGTCACCAACGGCACCTGCGGCCCGACGCTGACGACGATGGCGCTGACGGTGCGGGCCTGCGAGCACATCGCCAGCGAGTACGCCCATTCCGAGGAGCTGCGCGCATGACGAGCGGAAAAGTACGCTGGGCCATCGTGGGCACCGGCGGCATCGGCAAGCGCACGGTGGGTGACCTGCGCCTGTGTCCGGACGCCGAGGTCGTCGCCATCGGTTCGCGCTCGCGAGCCAATGCCGAAGCCTTTGCCCAGGCCCACGGGCTGGCGCTGTCCTTCGACGACCATGCGCAGCTGTGCGCCAGTCCCGACATCGACGCCGTCTACATCGGCACGCCGCATGCCACGCATTTCGCGCTGGCGGCCCAGGCGCTGCGCGCGGGCAAGCATGTGCTGTGTGAGAAACCGCTGACCATGACCGGCGACGAGGCCCGCGAGCTGGGCCGCATCGCCGCCGAGCACGGCGTCTTCCTGATGGAAGCCATGTGGATGAAGTTCAGCCCGGCCATGCGCAAGGCGGTCGAGCTGGTCGGGCAGGGCGCCATCGGCGAGCCGCGCCTGCTGCAGGCCGGCCTGGGCTACCCCGTTCCGCCGGACGGCCCCAAACGCTTCTGGGACGCCGCACTGGGCGGCGGCGCGCTGTACGACATGGGCGTCTACACGATCACGCTGGCGCAGATGTTCCTCGGCCGGTTGGAGGCCATCAGCGTCACCGGCCGCACCCAGCCCGACGGCGTGGATCTGGAGGAAGCGATTACGTTGCGCTACGCGGGCGGTGCGCTGGCGCAGCTGGCCACGTCCATCACCTGCCTCGTGCCGCCGCGTGGCTGGCTGGGCGGGCGCAGCGGCGCCATCGACTTCCTGGAGCCGCTGTTCTCGCCCGGCGGCCTGAAGATCACCACCGGCAAGCCGCCGGCACCGCCCGCGGTGCAGGAGCTGAGCTTTGCGCGCGAGGGAGCCGGCTATGTGCCGATGTTCCGCGCGGTCAACGCGGCCATCCTGGCCGGCAGCACCGAACATCCCCTTCACCCGGTGTCCGCCACTGCCGAGGTACTGGACATCATGCAGCGCATCCAGGCGGCGCTGGCGCAGGAACGAGACGCTCGTTCCGCCGGCTGACCGGCGCATCACGGCTGCGACAGCAATACCAAAAAGACGGAGACAACCATGCACACCCCCCGCCGTGCCGGCATCCCTCAGGGCCTGATCATCATCGCGATCAGCCTGCTGCCCATGATGGCCATTGTGGCCTTGATGCCCATCGTGCCGCTGCTGGTGAAGAACTTCCAGCATGTGCCCAACATCCAGACGCTGGCGCCGCTGGTGCTGTCGGCGCCTGGGCTTTGTGTGGCGCTGCTGTCGCCCTTTGCCGGCTGGCTTGCCGACCGCGTGGGCCGGCGCAAGCTGGCCATCGGCTTCGCGGCCGTTTACGGCGTGGGCGGCATGCTGCCCTTCTTCATCCAGGACTTTGCGGTGCTGTTCGCCGGCCGCCTGCTGCTGGGTGTCGGCGAGGCCTTCATCCTGACCATGGGCAACACGCTGCTGGGCGACTACTTCGACAAGGACCAGCGCAACAAGTGGCTGATGTGGCAGGGCATCGTCGGGTCCGCCTGCGGCTCGGTGCTGCTGGCCGCCAGCGGCTACCTGGCGTCGTTCGGCTGGAACTTCTCCTTCCTCGTCTACGGCCTGGCGCTGGTCATCGCGCTGGCCGCGTGGTTCTTCCTGTTCGAGCCCGAGCGGCCGGCGCCCAGCTTTACCGCCTCGGGCAGCTGGATTCAGCCGCGCTTCCCCTACGCGATGATGCTGCGCATCGCCGGCACCACCTTCGTGCTGGCCGCGCTGTACTTTGTTTACACGCTGCAGTT
This sequence comes from Pelomonas margarita, assembly GCF_043555875.1. Taxonomy (NCBI): domain Bacteria; kingdom Pseudomonadati; phylum Pseudomonadota; class Betaproteobacteria; order Burkholderiales; family Sphaerotilaceae; genus Roseateles; species Pelomonas margarita. The sequence goes on from NZ_JBIGHW010000001.1 coordinate 26,290, forward strand.
CTCGCTCGCGCTGGATGCGATGGGTCTCAAGGAGATTCACCGCATTGGCAACTACAGCGCCGTGGCCAGCGCCGCGGTGCCGCTGGGCGCCATCGTGTTCAAGCTGCTGTCCAAGCGCAGCGCGGCGCTGCAGTTCACCGTGCTGTTCCTGTTGCTGGGCGTGGGCATGGTGGGTATCGGCCTGTCGCACGACATCACCACCGTCGTCGGCTTTGCCTTCGTGCAGCAGCTGGGCGCGGGCATGTGCATTCCCATCCTGATCGGCTGGGGCCTGCGCGAGCTGCCTGACCAGTTCCGCGGACGCGGCATGGGCTGGTGGACCAGCGCCTTCTTCCTGGGCCAGTTCCTGTCGCCGCTGTTTGTCACGCTGGCGCGCAACTGGACGGGCGGGCTGCTGCCGACCTTCGTCGCCGCGGGCGGCGTGTGCATCGCCATCGCGCTGGGGCAGGCCGTCCAGGCCTGGCGCGTGCCCGGCTCGCGGCTCAGTGGTGGGCAGGTGCGCTGAATGAGCGGACGCCAGAGTGCCGGCCCCTCGGGGTCGGTGGCGCAGCCATGTCCGGCCACGGCGGCCGGGCTGTCGCCGGGGCGGCGCACGCTCGCGTTCGTCGTCGTGGCGATCGCCTTCGTGATGGATCTGCTGGACGTCACCATCGTCAACGTGGCGCTGCCCGGCATCGGCCAGGCGTTGCATGCCAGCGGGGCGCAGGTGGCCTGGATCGTGGCCGGCTACGCGCTCGCGTTCGCGGTGCTGTTGGTCGTCGGCGGCCGGCTGGGCGATCTATACGGCTACCGGACGATGTTCGTCTGGGGCGTGGCGAGCTTCACGGTGGCATCGCTGGCCTGCGGCCTGGCGACGACGGCGGGCGGCCTGGTCCTGGCGAGGGTCGCCCAGGGCGCGTGTGGCGCCGTGATGGTGCCGCAGGTGCTGACGCTGATGCAGGCGATGTATGCGCCGCATGAGCGCATGCGCGCGTTCACCATCTTCGGCACGCTGGGCGGCGTGTCCTCCGCGCTTGGCCCGGTCATCGGCGGCCTGCTGGTGGACGCCGACGTGGGCGGCCTGGGCTGGCGCTCGGTTTTCCTGATCAACCTGCCCGTGGGCCTGCTGGCCATCGTGGGTGCGCTGCGCCTGCTGCCGAAGGACGCGCCTGCGCCTGGCACGAGCCTGGACCTCACGGGCGCCGTGCTGTGCCTGGTCGCTGCCCTGGCGTGGACCGTGCCGCTGATGCAGGGGCCGGAGCAGGGCTGGCGTTGGCCGCTCGTGCTGCTGCTGGGCAGCGCGCCTCTGTGGAGCTGGCTGCTGTGGCGCCACTGCCGGCGCATCGAGGGGCAGGGCGGCCACCCCATCGTGCAGCCGCGCCTGATGCGCGATTCCGGCTACCGGCGCGGCCTGCTGCTGTCGCTGCTGTGCACGGGGCTGGTGCCGGCGCAGCTGTTCGTGCTGACGCTGGCCTGGCAGTCGGGGGCCGGCCTGAGCGCCACGCGCATGGCACTGCTGTGCATGCCCATCGCACTGGGCGTCATGCTCAGCGTGACCTACCTGGGCAAGCTGGCGTTCGCCCGGCTCGGAGGGCGCTGCATCCTGCTCGGGCTGCTGTTCCAGGCCGCGGGCATTGCGTTGATGGCCGGCATCGCGGCCGGCCTGTGGGGCGAGCCCGTGGCGCTAGTCATGCAATGGCCTGGCTTCCTGGCGCAGGGGCTGCTGGGGCTCGGGGTCGGCTTCATCGGCCCGCCGTTGACGTCGCTGACCCTGCACGCCGTGCCGCGCGACCAGGCGGGCGGTGCCTCCGGCGTCGTCAATGCCGCGCGACAGTTCGCGGCCGTCGCTGCGATCGCGCTGGTGGCCGGGTTGGTTCATGGCCCGGCAGAGGCCGGGCACACGCCACTGCTGCTGATCACCACGCTGCCGGGCCTGGGCGCCTTGCTACTGGCATCGGTGGCGCTTGCATGGCGCTTGCCGGCCGGCCTGGCTCCGTCACCCGCCCAGGCACACTGAGCCCTTTGATTGCAGATTGCAGCGCCGGCCGTCCGGACCGGCGCACCTTTCCCATGTCGACACCCGAATTCACCGCCGTCCGCGAGACGCTGGACAGGCAGGCTCTCCAGCAGTACATCGACCTCACGCCACGGCAGCTCAGCTTCCAGCACTGCGTGTTCGACGGCGAAGACCTGGAGGGCCTGGCCCTGGGGCAGGCGCTGTTCGTGGGCTGCAGCCTGGCGGGCACGCGGCTGCGCCGCGCCTCGCTGACCGGCACGCGCTGGCGTGGGTGCCGCGCGGGCGGCGCCGACTTTGAGCTCGCTGACCTGACCGATGCCAGTTTCGAGTCCTGCGATCTGAACAACACCCAGTGGCGTCGCGCGCGGCTGTCGTCGGCGGCGTTCGTCGAGGTCAAGCTCACCGGTGCCCGCTTCACCGAGGCGCAGACGCTGGGCATGCGGCTGGCGCAGAGCCTGGCCGTCAATGCCGACCTGCGCGGGATGTCGTTCCGCAAGCAGGTGCTCGACGGGCTGAACTTCGAAGGCGCCGACCTGTCGGGCTGCGACTTCACGGACACGGTCTGGCAGGAGTGCAGTCTGGCCAACGCGGCCCTCAAGGGCGCCCGCTTCGCTCGGGCCGACCTGCGCCGCGCCAGGCTCGGGGAGGTGCAGGTCGGCGACCTGCTGCAGCATTACCAGGGCAGCATCATGTCGGTCGATCAGGCGGCGGCCATCGTCGCCGCGCTGGGCGTCCAGGTCATCTGAAGCTGGGCTTGCGGCCGATCTCGGCCGAGGGCGTCAACCGCGCCCGTCGTGTCAACGGGCCTTGCCGACGACCCTGTGTGTGCCGCTGCCAAGGGGTTGAGACAGGCCGCCAGGTAAGGCCATGCGGCCTGTGACGCCGGCAGGCAGACTGATCTCGAACCAGGGGCGGCCCGCATCGTCGAGACCCCAGGCGCTGGCGAGGACGCCGTGTTCTGTCGTCAGCCGGCAATTGCCCTCGCCCAGTCGTGTGTCCAGCAGCGGCTGGCACAGCACCGACTTGAAGCCCGGCGCCTCGCTGGCTAGGCCGGCTACGCGCCGGTACAGGAAGCCCGTGATTGAGCCAAGGGCATAGTGGTTGAAAGAGTTCATCGCCACGTCGCCGGTGTCGCCATTCCAGCGTTCCCAGATCGTCGTCGCGCCGCGCGCCACCATGTAGCCCCAGCTCGGGTATTCGGTGCGCAGCAGCAGCGCCACGGCTAGGTCCGCATGGCCGTGGTCGGCCAGCACGTCGAGGCTGAAGGGCGTGCCCAGGAAGCCGGTTGTCAGCAGCGTGCCGCGCTCGCGGATGTTGGCGGCGAGTTGGTCGGCCGCGGTCTGCTGCAGCGTTGGGGGCACGAGGCCGAAGGCCAGCGCGAGGATGTAGCTGGTGTGGCTGCCGTTGCCCACCTTGCCGTCGGGTTGCACGAACGCCGCGGCGAAGGCGGCGGCCACGCGCCCATGCCAGGCCGCGAAGTGGGCAGCCCGCTCGACGCGGCCGGTGGCCTGCGCCATCTGAACCATCATGCCCAGCATGCGCGCCCAACAGGCGGTGGCGCTGAGCAGCTTGGGCGTGGTGGCCTCCATCAGGTTTTTCGCGTCCAGCGACAGCCAGTCGCCGAAGTCCACGTCGCGGCGCTTGGCCCACAGTCCGTCCGGATTAACGTCGGCGATCCAGGCCATCCAGCGCTCCATCGAGTCCCAGTGCTCGTCGAGCAGCGCGCGTGACGAGTCCAGGCCATAGTGCTGCCACACCGTGTGCGGCAGCACGACGCCGGCATCGCTCCAGCCATGCGCGCCATAGGCCGGCAGCGCAGGCGGGTTGGTGTCGGCGTAGGCGCCGTCGGCGCGCTGGCTGGCGCGCAGGTCGGCCAGAAAGCGGCGCGTGAAGCCGCGCACGTCCATGTTGAAGGCTGCAGTGGGCCAGAACACCTGCGCATCGCCCGTCCAGCCCAGGCGCTCGTCGCGTTGCGGGCAGTCGGTGGGCATGCCGACGAAGTTGCTGCGTTGGCTCCACAGCGTGTTGTGCCACAGCCCCTGCACGATGGGCTGGGTGCTGTCGATGTGGCCGGTGATGCCGAGATCGCTGTGTACGACGATGCCATCGATGTCCTCGGCGCGCAGCTCGCCCGGCCAGCCGCTGACCTGCACGTGGCGGAAGCCGTGGTACGTGAAGCGGGGCTCCCACTGCTCGCCCGTCGGGTCGCCACGCAGGGTGTAGCGGTCGGTGCATTGGGCCGCGCGCAGGTTGCGCATGTCGACCGCGCCGTCGTCGCCGATGATCTCGGCGTGCCGTAGCGTGATCGTGCGGCCTGCCTCGCCGCGCACGCGGATGCGGCACCAGCCGGCGAAGTTCTGACCGAAGTCGACGACATGGTCGCCGTTGGTGAGGCGGCGGATGCTCCTGGGCTTCAGCAGTTGGGTTGCCCGGATCGGTGGGCTCTCCTGCGGCATCAGTGCGCAGGGCGGCGCGGGGGCCATCCAAACGGCGTCCCACGCGCTGGCGTCGAAGCCCGGCTCGTCCCAGCCGGCGGGCTCCAGGCGCGCGTCGTGGGTCTCGCCGTGATAGATCTCGGCGAAGACCGTGGGTGCCGGTGCGGACTGCCAGTCGAGGTCTGTCGTGACGAGCTGTGTCGAGCCATCGGCCGACGTCAACTCCAGCCGTGCCCACAGCCGCCGCGGCGCAGCGCCGAAGGGGTAGCGGCCACGGCCGATGGCCTCGCTGGCGTAGAAGCCGTCGGCCACTGTCACACCCAGCACGTTCTCGCCGGCGCGCAGCAGATCGGTCACGTCGTAGCGTTGCAGTAGCAGGCGAACCCGAAAGTCGCTGTTTTCAGGCGTCAGCAGCGCATCGCCGACGCGCTTGCCGTTCAGTCGGGCCTCGTAGCCGCCCAGCGCCGTGATCTGCAGCGTGGCCTGGGCGGCGTTTTGCGGCAGATCGAAGCGGCGCCGCATCAGCCGGCCGGCCTGGGCCGGCGCAGGCAGCCAGTCGATGACTTCGTGAGGCGCGACAGCCGTTGGCCAGGCGTCATCCAGCGATGCGTTCTGCCAGCCCTCGGCGGTGCCGGTGCGGATGCGCCAGTCGCCGGGTTGCGGTGCGATGAAGACGTCGCCGCTGCGCAGCAACGCGCCGATGCCGCCCTGGCGCGGCTCCTGGATGAAAGGATGAAACGTGCGCACGGTCACCGCCAGCCGGTGCGGGCCGGCTGCGAGGTCGCCGAGTTCCAGGTCACGCAGTTCGCGGCCGGCCATGCCGTCCTGGGAGGCAAAGAGCAGGCGCCCGTCCAGCCATACGCCGGGCAGGCCTTTCTGCGCCGCCAGCGTCAGCCGTGCGGCCGGCAGCGGCTCGGCTAGGTCGAAGGCCCAGACACACTGGCGCAGCTCGCCGTCGGCGGGGCCGTCGTCCCAGGCCCAGTGCCAGCCGGCCTCGCGCTCGGCGCGGGCGGCGGTGTCCTCGGCAGCCAGCCACAGGGGTTCGTTCAGAGCGGTCGGAGTCGTCATAGGGAGAGGGGGTGGTAGTCCAGCCACTGGAAATGCGCCGGACTGCTGCCACTGGCAGTCAGGCCAAGATAGACGCCGGTGAAGCCGCCGGCCACCTCGGTGGCCAGCAGCGCGCATTCGCCGCGACCCAGCGAGGTCGGCTCGGCGTTTGGCGGCTGGAAGAAGAAGCGGTAATGCGTCGCATCGGCCTCGATGCCCAGTACCAGCGGGCCGTCGGGCACGGCCTGCTCTGCGTCGACCTGGCACAGGCTTGCGACGCGGCGGCGCAGCCGGATGACGCGCTGTCCATCGCGACGGGCCAGCACGAGGTCGTAGTGGAAGGCCGCGCTTTTGTAGACCGTGAGCCCGGCTTCGTCGCCATGGTCCGCGGGATCAAAGTCGAGGCACGTGGCCGCGTGGCAGTCGAAATGCTGCTGGCGGCGGCCGACGAAGGCCGGCGTGCCGGCGGGCGTGTCCAGCGTGTCGGTGGCGCCCTGCAGTGTGAGCCAGCCGGGGCGTGTGTTCAGGCTGGCATGGCGGGGCTCGCGCAGATGCTGGAACTCGTGCGGCAGCGCAGGGCCATCGAAATGCGTGCGCGTCGGCGCCGCATTGACCGGCGCGGCCGCCAGCTTCGGCGCGTCCATCGTCTCGTGCACGCGGCCCTCGCGGCCGATGCGCGGCCAGCCGTCGTCACCCCAGTCCACCGGTGCGAGCAGCGTCTCGCGGCCCAGATGCTGGCGTGACGGCGCGAACGGCAGCGGTGCGGGGCGTATGCCCAGCAGCACGGCCCACCAGTCGCCCGCGGGTGTTTGCACGAGGTCGGCATGCCCGGTGGCCTGGAGGGGGCTGCCGCTGCTGCGGTGGCTGAGGATGGGGTTGTGTGGGCAAGCCTCAAACGGGCCATCGACCTGGCGGCTGCGCGCCACGGTGACCATGTGGCCGTACTCGGTGCCGCCCTCGGCGATCAGCAGGACGTACCAGCCGCCGCGCCGGTAGAGGTGCGGTCCCTCGGGTGCATGGCCGCCGGTGCCGGCCCACACACGCTTGCGGGGCGACAGCAGGCTGCCCGTCGTGAGGTCGAGTTCGGCCTGGTAGATGCCCACCGGCTCGTCACCCAGGAAACCGCCGTTGCCGCTGATGAAGACGCGGCCGTCTTCGTCCTGGAACAGCGACGGGTCGATGCCGGGCCAGTCCAGCCACAGCGGGTCGCTCCACGGTCCTTCAGCGTGCTCGGCGGACACGATGAAGTTGCGGCGCAGGTGCACGTTGGTGGCGATGACGTGGAAGCGCCCGCCGATGTGGCGCAGCGTCGGCGCAAAGATGCCCAGCGACGCAGGGCTGCCGCGCAGATCGAGTTGGCTTGGCCGCGTCAGCACATGGCCCAACTGCCGCCAATGCACGAGGTCGCGGCTGTGGAAGATCGGAATGCCGGGGAAGAACTCGAAGGAGCTGTGGACCAGCCAGTAGTCGTCGCCGACGCGGCAGATGCTGGGGTCGGGGTGGGTGCCCGGCAGGATGGGGTTGCGGAACTGTGGCGTCATGTCAGTTCGCCAGTTGCACTCGCCCATGGATGTCGAAAGGCAGCGCGACGCCCGGTGCCGCCGTGCCGGGCTGGCCGCCGCCCAGGTGCAGCGTGTAGCGACCTTCGCCCACCCAGCGGCTGCCGTCATCGGCGACGTGGCTGAGCTGCCGCGCGTCCAGTTCCAGTCGCACGCGTTGCATGGTGCCTGCGGCGACGTGGATGCGCGTGAAGGCACGCAGGCTGTGGCGTGTGCCTGGCAGGGTCAGGTAGACCTGCACGACCTCGTCGCCATCGCGGCTGCCGACATTGCGCACGTCGACTTCGACCCTCAGCCCGTCCCCGGCCTGCAGCACCTCGGTGGAGAGCGCTGCGTTGCCGTAGTCGAAGCGCGTGTAGCTCAGCCCGTGGCCGAAGGGGTAGCGCGCCGCGCCGTCGAAGTAGCGGTAGGTGCGGCCCGTCATGGCGTAGCTCTCGAAAGGTGGCAGGTCGGCCACGTCGCGGTAGACGGTGACCGGCAGGCGGCCGGCTGGGTTCACGTCGCCGGCCAGTGCCTGCGCGATGGCCCTGCCGCCCTCCTGGCCGGGATACCAGGCCTGCATCACGGCACCGGCCGCGTCGATGTGGTCATCCGACACTGCGCCGCCCGCCATGACGATTGCCGCCCAGGGTTTGCCGCTGCGTTGAACGGCCGCGAGCAACTGCTGCTGCTCGGCAGGCAGGGCCAGCGTCTGGCGGTCGCCGCCTTCGAAGCCGGGCAGTTGGACCGGCAGGTCCTCGCCCTCCAGCCGGCCGTTGAGCCCGACAAAGGCCAGCACGAGATCTGCCCTCGCCATCGCGGCCTCGGCCTGCGCCAGCGCGTCGGGCACTTCCGGGAAGGCCACGAGCCGACTGAAGCCCATGGGCATGCCCATAAGCTCGAAGCGCAGCCGGTAGCGCCGGCCCTGCACGAGGTCGACGGCGGCCAGGCAGTCAGCCGGTGCGTGCGGGTGGCTGTCATCAGCGATCAGTGCATCGTCCAGCCACAAGCGGCTCATGCCGGTGCCGTGGCTGCCCAGCTGCCAGCGGCCCGTGGCGGGCGCGACCAGCCAACCGCGCCAGCGCGTGAATCCCTGGCCCGCGCGGCCGAACCAGAGGGCCTGGGTGTCCACCCAGCGCGACACCACCTCACTGGGGCCGAAGCCGGCGTGGCGTTCGGCGTCCAGGCCGGGTGTGTCGGTCTCGGTGCGCAGCCAGGCGGTCGGCACGTCCACCGGCGTCATCGGCACATTGGCGCCAGCAGCATGGAGGAACCCGGTGCCGGGGAAGCGCTCGCGCAGCGCCTGCAGCGGCGTGAGGCCCTGCGTGGGCTGGCCGTGGTAATTGCCCAGCATGGAGTCGAGGTCGTCGGCCAGTGGCCCGATGACGGCGATGCGCTGGATGCCGACGGCGAGCGGCAGCAGGCCGTCGTTCTTCAGCAGCACCAGGCCCTGCTGGGCCGCGCGCAGCGCGGTGCGCGCGTGATCGGCAGTCGGTGCTTCAGCGTCGGCCTTGTGCACGCCCAGCACGCCGAGGCGCTCGCGCACCGCGAGGCTGCGGGCCAGTGCTCGGTCCAGGTCGGCCTCGGTAAGCAGGCCTTGCGCCACGGCGTCCAGGTAGGCCGCGGCAGCCGGCACCGGGCCGGCGTAGAGCTCGGTGTCCATACCGCTCTTCACCGCGACGGCCACGGCTTCGGCGTCGCTGGCCGCCGTGCGGTGGTGCTGGTGCAGGAAGCGCACGGCGTTGCAGTCCGACATGACGAAGCCGCTGAAGCCCCAGGTGGCGCGCGCCGTTTCCTGCACCAGGCCTGCATGCGAAGCACCCGGCTGGCCGTTGACGGCGTTGTAGACCGTCATCAGCCCGCCTACGTCGCCGTCCACCACCGCGGCGCGAAAAGCCGGCAGGTAGGTGTCGGCGAGGTCGTAGGCGCTGACGCGCGCTTCGAACGTGAAGCGCAGCGGCTCTGGCCCGCTGTGCACGGCGAAGTGCTTGGCCACGGCGCAGGCGCGGTCGTCGGCCTGCAGGCCGCGGATCAGTGCGACGCCGAGCTGAGCGGTCAGCTGCGGGCATTCGCCCAGCGTCTCCTGCCCTCGGCCCCAGCGCGGGTCGCGCAGGATGTTGAGGTTGGGCGCCATGAAGCTCAGCCCCTCGGACATGCCGGTGCCGACCGGGCTGCGCAGCAGCGCGCGGGTGTGGGCGGCGCGGCCCTCGACAGTGATCTCGCGGCCGATGGTGTGCAGCAGATCCGTGTCAAAGCTCGCCGCCAGCGCGATGGGCGCAGGGTAGACGGTGGCCGCCTCGCCGGGCGAGACCAGGCCGTGCAGCGCCTCGGTCCAGTGGTCGTAGGCGGGCAGGCCCAGCAGCGGAACGGCCGCGTTGGCGTTGCTCATCAGGCCGGCCTTCTCGGCCAGCGTCAGTTGCCGCAGCAGCTGTTCCACGCGCATCGTCGTCGTCACTGCTTGGCCAGCCAGAGCAGGTAGGCGTCCAGCCAGCCGTCGGCCGTCGTGCCGCGCGGCATGGAGCCGAAGCCGTGGCCGCCGCGTTCGTACAGGTGCAGCTCGACGCGCTGGCCGGCACGGCGCCAGTTCTGCACGATGTCGAAGCCGTCTGGCGGGAACAGCGGGTCGTCGGCCGCCTGCGCCAGGAACAGCGGCGGCACCGGCTGGCGGGGCGCTGTGGCGTAGAAACCGCCGTAGATCAGCGCCAGCGTGTCAGGCATCTCGTCTGCCGTCGCCTGCGTCACCAGCGCGCGGCCGGTGCGGGCGCCGGCCGAGAAGCCGATGTAGCCCAGGCGCCTGGCATTGAAGCCCTGCTCGGTGGCATGGGCCTTCAACCAGGCCATCGCTGCCTTCGCGTCTTCGATGGCCGGGCCATAGGGCGCGAGGTCGTCGGCGGCCTTGGGCGCGCCGGGTGCGAAGCGCTGGGCGATCTCGGCGTTGACCTCGGCGGCGAAGTCCGCGTCGGTCACCGGCGTGGGCTTGACGCGGTAGACCAGCACGAAGGCCGTGTAGCCCGCGTCGGCCAGTCGGCGTGCGATGGGCATGCCTTCGTTCTCGATGGCGACGAAGCGGTAGCCGCCGCCCGGCACCACCAGCACCGCGCGGCCGTTGGCCTTGCCAGCGGCCGGGCGCACCGGGTAGAGCTGCGGGCGCTGCACATTGCGCAGGATGCGTTCCTGGCCCAGGCCGGTCCACTGGAATGCGGGGCCGCTGCCGGTGCCGCCGAAGGGCAAGGGCGCAGGCAGTTCCATCGGCGCGGCGGGCACAGTGCGGAAGACATGGACGGGCGGCGGCGCGTCGGCCGCGAGTGCTGTTGGCGCGTGGCCGAGCGCGACGCTGGTGATGAGGCCGCAGAGCAGTTGCTTCAGGGCGGGCCGCGAGCAGGTGTGGGGCATCTTCATGCTTGGTTGGAGGTGGCGTTGAGCCTGAGCTTGGCCAGGAGGTCGGTCAGCAGCGCGCGGTTGTCGATGCGGGCTATGACGGGCAACTCGCGTCCGGCCTCTTCGACGCGGGTGTGGTGTGTGGGCGCGGCGCGGTCCAGCACAGCGGCGTGGACAAGGGCGCCGTCACCCAGCGTGACGGTCGGGCCCAGCTGTACGAAGGGCGGCAGCGTCAGATAGCGCTCGTACAGCCAGCGGCCCAGCGGCGAGGCGGGGCGCAGGTCGGCGCCCAGCTCGGCGACCGAGACGGCCAGTTGCCGGTAGGTCTCGCGCGGCACGACCCACAGCGGCAGCGTGGGATGCGCCAGCACCGCGCGCGCGGCAGCGGCGTCGGTCGCAAAGTTGTACTCGGGCTCGCCGCCTGGGGTGAGTGAGCCACCGATCCAGATCAGCGTCATGCGTGTGGCGATTTGCGGCGCCAGGCGCAGCGCGGCGGCGACGTTGGTCAGCGGTCCGCCGCAGGTGATGAACAGCGGCAGCGGATCGTCGCGCAGGGCCTCGGCGACGATGGCGCGCGCGGCAGCGCTGACCTGCGCATCGCTGGCCCCGAAGCTCTCGGCGCCGGTGATGACAGGGCAGGGAGCAATGCCGGCGATGCGGGCCAGCTCGGTGACAAGGTCACGGCCCTTGGCGGCCGTGCGGCCGGCGGGCTCGCCCGCCATCGCCGCCAGCTTGGCATCCAGCGCCGTCGTCGTTACCAGCACGGTCTTGGTCGTCGGGCTGAGCCACTGATGGGCCAGTGCGAAAAGGCCGTCCGGGTCACCGGCAAAGTCGTTGTCGACGATGACGCGGGCTGAGGGGCGCTGCGCGATCAGCGGCGCAGCACGCAGAGGCAGGCATGTGGCGGCCAGCGCAGCCCCGTGCGCGAGGACGAGACGGCGGTCCATGTCAGTTCGGCGACTTGTGGAAGCGGCCGTCCTTCATGATGGCCTTCAGGTGATGCTTGTTCTGCAGGATGGCGACGTTCTCGGTCGGGTCGCCGTCTACCAGCAGCAGGTCGGCCAGGAAGCCCTCCTTCAGCTGGCCCAGCTCGTCGCCCATGCCCATGATCTGTCCGCCAAGGGCCGTGGCCGCATGCAGTGCCTCGGCGGGCGTGTAGCCGAAGTGCTGCACCCACAGCTCCAGGTCGCGCGCATTGCGGCCGTTGGGGTTGAAGGGGAAGCCGTAGTCGCCGCCCGGCAGCAGGCGCACGCCGCGGCGGCGTAGTTCGGGCACGAGCTTCTTCTGCGTCTCCAGAACGATGGCGGCGTCCTGCTTCATGTGCGTCATGTCGAAGTGCGGCGGCGGCGTGGCGTCCAGCGTGGCCTGCACGATGCCGATGCTGGGCGCGACGAACACCGTGTCGCGCGCCGCTTCCAGCATGTCCAGCGCCTCCTCGTCGGCATAGGTGCAGTGGTAGAGCACGCGGAAGCCCGCCTTCAGGCCCAGCTTGACGGCGTTGGCCGCGTGGGCGTGACCGGTCAGCCAGAGGTCGTGCTCGCGCGCGGCGGCGCCGGCGGCCATCAGCTCTTCCTCGGTGTAGAGCAGCTCCAGCGACGCGCCGGGCTTCAGGGCGCTCTCGCCCGAGATCAGGAACTTCACGGCCTTAGCGCCGATGTCCTTGCAGCCCTTCACGAAGGCGGCCACGTTGGCTGGGCCTGCGCCATGCTCGTCGACCTTGCCTGGGTCCAGCAGTGTGCCTTCCATGGGTGGCTCGCGTTCGACGGACGAGGCGATGAGGCGAGGCCCCGGCATGCCGCCGCTGTCGATCATGTCCTTCAGCGCGGGCTCGATGCGCTTGCCCAGGGCGCCGGCGGAGTAGGCGCTCGTGAAGCCGTGGTCCAGCAGGATGCGGGCGTTGCGCGCGGCAGTCAGCGTCAGCTCCTCGGGAGGCAGGCTCATGCCGGGCACGAACTTCTCGACGCTGGTGGGCCAGGTCAGGTGCGCATGGGCCTCGGTGAGGCCGGGCATCAGCATGCCGCCGCGGCCGTCGATGACGCGGGCGTTGTCGTGCGACACGCTGTTGCCGATGGCCGTGATGCGGCGGCCGTCCACGCGCAGCTCGGCGGCGAAGGGGGGGCTGCCGCTGCCGTCGAAGATGCGCACGTTGGTGAAGACGACGCCGGGTTCGGGCATCGGCGGGATGTAGCGGTGGTCCATGGCCAGGTCCTGCGAGCTGCCGGGTTGGTGATGTGTGGTGACGCCGTCGGGCAAGGCGTTGTGGCGCGCGATGTCGCCGAGGAAGTGGGCGCTGGGCTTGGGCGCGCGCTGCTGCGTGCTGCGATCCACCGCAATCAGGCCGAAGCGCGGCTGGTAGCCGAACACCCACTCGAAGTTGTCGAAGGCCGTCCAGTAGGCATAGCCGATGATGGGCACGCCATCCGCGATGGCTGAGTGCAGGCCGGCCAGTGCCTGGCCGATGAAGTCGACGCGCCGCGCATCGTCGTCGCCGCAATAGCCGTTCTCGCTGATAAGGATGGGCAGCTTCAGCTCATGCGCCACGCGGCGGGCGACCGAGGCGACGGCCTGCGGCGCGAACTCGTAGCGCATGCCGGTGGTCTCAGCGCCCTCAGGCGACGCGATCTGGCCCTCGGGGCCGTAGATCTCGCGGGTGTAGTTCTGCAGGCCGAAGAAGTCGTCGCCCTGGATGGCCGGCAGCCATTGGCGGAAGTTGCCGTGCCACATCTTGGCGGCCTGCTGCTCGCCACCGGGTGCCACGTGCGGCTGGCTCAGTGCTAGCGACAGCCCGACCTGCACACCCGGCGCCACGCGGCGGATGACCTCTCGCGCGGCAACATGCGACGCTGAGATGGTGGCCACGCCGCGCTCGTCGCCGGCCATCTGGAAGGCGCAATACGTGGCGACGTCGGTACCGCAGGCCTTGGCTGCGCTCTCGCGCCACCCGGGCGCACGCCAGCTCTTGACGTCCACGCCGATGGGCGGCACGAAGCCCAGCGTCGCGAACATGCTCTGCAGCAGCACGCCGATGTTGCATTCGTTGAGCGTGACGACGCGCTTCACCGCCGGGCCCAGCGCCGGCATCACGCGCTCGACGTAGCGGGCGAACAGTTGCGGCGTGCGCTCGCCCTTCCACCCGCCCAGCGCCATCAGCCATTTCGGCGATGTGAAGTGGTGCAGCGTGACCAGCGGCTCCAGGCCGTGCTCGACACAGGCATCCACCACGGCGCGGTAGTGGGCGAGCGCCTCGGGGCTGAACTCGCCCTCGCGCGGCTCCACGCGCGCCCATTCGATGGAGAAGCGGTAGGCCTTCAGGCCCAGCGAGGCCAGCAGCGCGATGTCGTCGCGGAAGAGGCGGTAGTGGGCGATGGCATCGCCGCTCTTGTCGGCATAAGGCGAGCCCTCGGCCCATTCCTCGGCCCAGGTGTCGCAGTTGTCGTTGCCGCCCTCGATCTGGTGGGCGGCGGTGGCCGTGCCCCAGAGGAAGCCGGCTGGAAAAGCGTGGTTCATGATCGGATTTCGCAAGAAAGGGTCAGGCCAGCGCGGCGCGGCGCTCGGCCAGTTCGACATTGATCTGCTGCAGCTGGGCGCGACCCAGCGGATAGGCCCAGCCCATGATGGCGGCCACGCCCAGGGCCATGACGGCGGGGATGATGCTCATCAGCGCGACGACGCCCTGCAGCGCCTGCGGAGCCTGCTGCGCAGCGCCGGCCTGGTAGGCCGTGATGCTGAGCACGCCGCCGACGATGGCGCTGGCCAGGCCCGCGCCGACCTTGTTGGAAAAGTTGATCGTCGCGATCAGCGTGCCGACGACGCGCTTGCCGCTGCGGTGCTCGATGTCGTCGGCGATGTCGCCGTTCATCGAGTAGCTGATGGGCGCGCTGATGCCCAGACAGACATTGGCCAGCAGCGACAGCACGAACACCACCGGCAGGCGGTCGGGCCCGCCCAGCAGGATGGCCGTCCACAGCAGGGCACCGGCGAGCATGCCGCCCACATAGACGCGCTTCTTGCACACGCGCCGCGTCAGCTGGTCGCTCAGCACGACGCCGGCCACCAGGCCGATGCCGCCCAGGCCCATGAAGGGGCCGATGAGCTGCGGCTTGCCGATGACGGCGGTGAAGTAGTACACGCACGCCGCCAGCGGCAGGCCGATCAGCGTGGCCAGCACGCATTGCGCCAGCACGCCGGCCCGCCAGGCACGGCTGGCGAGCAGCGCGCGCAGGTCGGCCTTGAGGTCGGGGGCGGGTCCGCCGGTCATGGGCGGCACGCGCTCGCGCACGAAGGCGAAGCAGGCCCAGGTGAACAGCAGGCCGGCAGCGCCGAACACCATGGCGGCGCGCTGGAAGCCCTGGGCCGGGCTGCCATCGGCCAGCGCGTCCTTCAGCACGGGGAAGCCTACCGCGCAGCCGACCACGAAGATGAACTGCACGAAGCTGCTGACGCCCGCCATGCGCAGGCGCTCGTCGGGATCCGGCGCGACCATGGGTAGCATGGACTGGAACGGAATCATGATGAGGCTGTAGGCGCACCACAGCACGGTGTAGGCCGCGACGAAGTACACCGTGCGCGCCATGCCTTCGAGCGGCGGCACCGTGAAGCTGGCCACGAGCGCCAGCGCCAGCACCGGCGCGAACCACAGCAGGTAGGGGCGCGCCTGGCCCCAGCGGCTGCGCGTGGCGTCGACACGGCGGCCGACGAAGATGTCCCAGACGGCGTCGACGATGCGTACCAGCAGCAGCAGCGCGCCAATGAAGGCGGCCGACAGCCCGGCCACGTCGGTGTAGAAGTACATCGCCATGCCACCGGTGGCGGTCACGGCGGTCGGCATGAAGTTGCCCAGGCCGTAGGCCACTTTTTCAGGGAAGGAAATGCGCGAAGTGCTCATGAGAGGCTTTCAGCAAGCAGGCGAACGGGGCCGAGGAGGCCGGTGGGAAGTCGGGTCAGGCGCCGGCCGGGCAGCGGCAGGCCGCCGGGGCGCTGGGGGTCGCGGTGGGCGTTCTCGGGCACGTTCGCGACGGTGATGACCAGTGTGTTGCTGCCGGCCTGCAGCCGGCGCGTCACGTCGAAGACGAACGGTCCTTCACTGCGCATCCATGGCGTGTCGCCGTTGACCTGCAGTGACAGCGCATCGTGCGCCGTGCCGAGGTCCAGGCATAGCGTGCCGGCGGCCAGCTCGGCGGACGTGACGTCCAGCGTCAGCGTGTAGCGCAGCTGGCCGGCGAAGTCGGCCAGATCGGCGAGGTTGCGCAGGTCGTTCAGCGAGTCCCAGGTGGCGTCGAAGCGGATGCGGCGGCCAGCCAGGCCCACGCCGTCGCCGCTGACCTGCCAGGGCCCGCGCAGCTCGCGCGTGGTGCTGCGGGCCGCGGCGCGGCGCGGCCGCGCTGGGCGGCATTGCGCGCTGGGGGCGATGCGCAGCCAGCGCGACGTGGTGGGCGGCAGCTGCATGTCGGTGGCGTCGTGGGTCTTCATCCCGTGCACTTCTCCAGTCCAGGCATCCCAGGTTTCGGCAGCCAGGCCCGGGGCCAGCGCCCAGACCGGTGCCTGCGGCGTGGCGCCGGGGTTGCGTAGCAGCACCCAGCGCTGCTCGCCGTCCTCGCGCACATGGAAACTGCAGCCGTGCCCGGCGGCGAGTTCCAAGGTGGCGGGCACGCCGGCCTCGCGCAGGGCCTGGCCCAGCGCGGACGGTGCGACGGTGCGCACGGGCTGCAGCGCCTGTCGCACGCGGGCGTCGCGAGCCGCTGCGTCCAGCCAGCCGGCCTCACGGCGAGGCAAGCTGCCGCAGGCGAGCACGGGCACGCCTGCCGCCAGGCAGGCGGCCAGGCACTCGGCCACCTCGGCGCGCAGTGCGTGCAGGTCGGTCAGCACGACGGCGCGGTAACGGTGGCCGCCCGGCGTGACCAGCGCGCCGGCCTCCACGTGGCAGGCGCGCAGGCCGTGCTCGTTGATCCAGTCCCAGTCGTAGCCGGCGTCCTGCAGCGCGTCGTGCCAGGCCGGCGGCGTCAGCCGGTCGGCGGCACCCATGAAGGCGAACAGGTCCAGCGGCGCGAGCACGGCCACCGGCACCACGGCGCGGCCGCGCTGCAACAAGTTCTGGTTGCGGGCGAGGTAGTCGGTCAGCGGGCGGGCGAACGCCCACCAGGGGTTGTGCTCGTCCAGCGGCGTGCCGATCTCCATGGCCTCGAACGGGTACCACGGGTGCTGGCCGTCGGGCCAGCCGGCGACACTCGCGCTGGCACCATGGCCCACGAGTTGCTGGATACCGGCCACATAGAAGGCGTCGGCCCGCTCGCGCACCTGGCGGGGTGTGATGGCCAGGCCTTCCAGCAGCCAGCAGAAAGCCTCGCCGCTGACGGTGTCGCGGCCGTAGATGTGGGCCGCCGAGCGGGCCACACGCAGAAAATGCGGCGCTGCGCCACCGGCAAGGTCCTCGGTCTCGGGGATGTCGGCGGTGCCGTAGGCCTGCAGCCAGTCCACCGGCGCGCCATGGGCCTGGACCCGGGACTGCAGGCCCTGTGCGCGGGCCCAGTCGGCCAGCGGCGCGTACAGGCGCTCGATCATCAGCTCGGAGACGGTGAGGCGGTAGTCGTGCCGCAGGCGCTCGCCTGCATCAGCGGCGTCGAACAACGCGGCGCCGCGGCGCGCCTGGAAGCAGTTGCGCCAGCCGGGCTGCAGCATCAGCGGCAGGTGTGGGCGCGGGTCGTAGCCGCGCCGGCGCTGGAACTCGGCAGCGAAGTCGGCCGTCCACAGCAGGTCGGTCGGCACTTCCAGGCTGTCGATGAAGACGCTGCGCCAGGTGCTGCCGGCATGGGCGGCCCAGTGCGGCAGCGCGGCGTCGCCCACACGGGCGGCATGTGCGTCGAAGGCGGCGCGTTGCAGGTGGTCCAGCACCAGCTGCGGGCCGTGGCCGGCGCCTTCCAGAATGAGCTGGTCGCTGACGAAGCGCTGCACGACGACGATCTGCCAGTCGCCCTCGGGCACGTCCCAGCTGAGCTGGCCGTCAGGCTGCAGGCGGTCGGTCAGGTCGACCGTTTGCGAGGCGTCGACCCAGCCCGGCGCGAATACCTGGCCCCAGCGGTCAGGTAGCGTCATGGGCACGAAGCCGGGGTAGGGGCCGAGGCTGGGCGTGCTGCCGCGCAATGCGACGACGGCGACGGTCTCGGCCGCTGCCATGCGGGTCAGCCAATCGGCCGGCAGTGCCTGTTCTTCAGGCAGGCCACCGTGGCTGGCGAGCCAGCTGGCCGAGCGTTGCGGCCGTTCGGGCCGGCGCGGCTGGCCTTGCCAGCGGCAGGGGCCTTGCACGCTGGTCCAGGCCAGGCTGAGCTCCTGCGTGGCGAGTTCCGGCGTGATGGCCTCACCGCCGCCGAAGGGCCAGGCCGAGCCGAAGGTGGTGTCCACGCGCAGCCCCAGCCGGGCGGCCTCGGCCATGACGGTGGCGACGGTGTCGAACCAGCGTGGCGTGAAGACGTCGTGCAGGTCGGCAGGTGCTGCCGGGCCGTCATGGGGCAGGCCGATGCGGCAGGGCTGGATCTCCACGCCCCCCCAACCGGCGGCCGCGAAGCCGCGCAGCTGCTCGCACAGCGTGGTGGCGTCGACGGCGCCGCCCGGCCACCACCAGCGCAGCAGTGGGCGGTGGTGGGTGGGGGGATCGCGGAACAGGTCGTGCATGTCAGTGGTCGAGGGCGGGTGAGGCGCCATCCCCTCGGGGCAGCGACGCGACGCGCCGGTGCGCAGCGCTGCGAGTGTGGACGAGGGGCGGCGTCATGTCAGTTGCTCATGGTGTTGCCCAACACCCGCCTCAGATGACGCGGGGCATGGCGGGCCGAGCGCCGGGCCGCTCCCAAGCCGGGCCGCGTCGGGCGATGTGCTCGCGGCTCGATGCCGCGAGCATCGCCGTCCCCTCGGGGGACCGACCAGACTCGCTCGCGTTCAGCGACGCGAGGTTGGGCGAGGGGCTTCAGGGCCATTCAGAACTTCCAGTCGGCCTGCAGCCCCACGGTGCGGAAGGAGTTGGCGCCCAGCGAGTAGGCGTAGCCGGAGCCTGCGCCCTTGCCTGGCAGCGGGTAGAGGATGGCATTGGGCACGCGCTCGTCGCCGGCATTGCGAACGAACAGGCCCACGCCCCAGCGGTCGTCCGGGCTGCGCAGGCCGGTGCGCAGGCCGACGATGCTGTGCGCGCGGTAGCTGCATTCGGCCGCCAGCGTGTTGCACAGGCGGACAGTGGTCTTGTAGGTCACGTCGGCGCCCAGGCTCCATTCGTAGCCGCCCCAGACGGTGGTGTCGTAGTCCGCACCCACGGTCAGCTTTCCCTTGGGCGAGTACAGCAGACGCTGGCCGCCGACGTTCTGGTTGTCGAAGGTGAAGCCGGCCGTGTATTCGGTGCCCAGCACCAGGGCGCCGCTGGCGCGCAGGCTGAGGGCGCCCAGCACGCGGGCACGGGCGTCCACTTCCAGGCCGTAGCTCTTGACCTTGGGCACGTTGAGCGGGATGCAGTTCAGGGCGCCGACGGCGCTGAGCGTGCAGTTCTGCTCCTGGAAGTTCTTGATGCCGGTGTTGAACAGCGCGATGTCCAGTTCCAGGTGGCGGTTGAACAGGCTGGTCTTGACACCCAGCTCCACGCTGGTGGGCTGCTCGGCCTTGACGATGGCGCCGGTGGTGCTGCCGCTGGCAGACATCGCGCCGATGGGCGTGTCGTTGTCGATCTGCGGGCCCTTGTAGCCGCGGCTCAGCGTCAGGTAGCCCTGGGTCTGCTTGTCCAGCGCGTACTGCAGACCCAGCTTGCCGGACAGGTCGGTCTCGCGCACCGCGCCGTGGCTGGTGATGACGGTCGTCGGCAGCGCGAAGGTGGAGAACACGACGTCACCGTTGCGGACCTGACGGTCCTTCACGCGATCGCGGGTGTAGCGCAGGCCGGTCAGCAGGCTGAAGCGCTCGTCCAGCTTGATGGTGGCCTGGCCGAACAGCGCGGCGGAGCCGGTGTCGGTCTCGTAGTCGATCAGCGTGGAGATGGAGCGCGGCACCGGCGGCGAGGGCAGGTAGGGGGCTGGCGTGATGGTGGTGGTGGAGGTCTTGGTGCCGTGGTAGTCGGACAGGAAGACGCCGGCCACCCAGTCCACCGCCTGGCCGCTGGGCGAGGACAGGCGCAGTTCCTGCGTGAGCTGGCGAATCTTGATGACGGTGTTGGCGGTGCGCACCTTGTCGTAGCCCACCGACATGTCGATGGCGGCGAAGTCGGGGCCGGTGTTGCGCTCGCGCAGTGCGGTGATGGAGGTCAGCGTCACGCCGTTGGCCAGCGTCTTGTCGACCTGCGCGGACAGGCCGGCCACCTTGGCTTGCCAGACCTCCGGAGAGTCGGAGCAGACGCTGTTGTTGTCCAGGCTCACCGTGACGCCGCAGGCCGCGAACTCGGCCAGTGGCGAGTGGTTCCCGGCGGTGTTCTTCGCATAGGCGATGGCCGGGGCGAAGAAGACCGCGTTGCTGCTCTTGCTGCGGTCGTACTCGGCGATGAGGTTGATGTTCAGGTCAGCCGCCGGCTTGAGCAGGTAGCGGGCGCGCACGCCGCTGGCGTTGGTGACGGCATCGGTGCCGTTGAATACGTTGCGGTAGACGCCCGTCAGGCGGTCGGCGTGGGCCGTGATGCGCAGCGCCGAGATGTCGTTGACCGGCAGGTTGACCGCACCGCGCACCACCAGGTTGCCCAGCTGCGAGCCGAGCTTGCCCAGGCCGGCCAGCTCCAGCGAGGCCGAGCCTTCGAAACGGTCCAGGCGGGGCGCCTTGGACACCATGTTCAGCACACCGGCCGAGGCGTTCTTGCCGAACAGCGTGCCCTGCGGGCCGCGCAGCACTTCCACGCGCTCCAGGTCGAACAGCGCGCCGCCCGCGGTGTTGCCCAGCGGCACGCCGTCCACGACGACGCCGACCGAGCTTTCGGCCGAGGTCGTGAACACGGCCGTGCCGATGCCGCGGATGGAGGCGCTGCCACCGGCGCCGCCGGTCTTGCTGTCGCCGAACTCCAGTGCGGCCACGCTCTTGGCCAGGTCGTAGATCTCCGACACGCCCTGCTTTTGCAGTTGCTCCGCGCTGACCACGCTGATCGCGACCGGCACTTCCTTCAGTGTCTGCGTGCGCTTCTGGGCCGTGACGACCACGGTCGGCAGTTCGTTCACGTCGGCCTTGGCCGGGGCGGCGGGCGCATCGGTCTGCTGGGCGAGCGCCGGCTGGGCCAGCAGGCTGACCGTGGACAGTGCCAGCGCAATGGCGCTAGGGCGGAAGGGCGCGAAGTGGGTCATCGAGGTTGTCTCCTGTGTGGGGATGCCGAGTCGGTGCTCGTGCGTGGACCGTGTGCCGGCAGCCGGCCTGCGGGCCGGTGCGGTGGTTCTTTAGGGGCGGGGGAAAACGGTGCCGGCGGCGGTGGCCGGCGAGAGGCTGCGGCGCGGTGCGCGGGCAGGGCTGGGCGATGGTGTCGCCAGCAATGGGGTCGGGCTCATGGCTTGTCTCCTGTGGACCTCGCCCTGCGGCGTTGCGGGCGGGTCTTTTGATCTGTTGCGGGCCAGTCTATGGACAGGCTATTTATTCATCCAGGGGATGAAGTGAATTCTCTGAATCCATTTGGTGGATGACGTTGGTCGAGGCCGGGCGGCCGGGGCGTGGCGGGCCCATGGGGCGCCCGCAGGGCGTGGTTTCAGGGGAAAACACCGAGGCGGCCTGGCCACGCGAGGGCGCGGCTGCGAGGCCTGCCGTGGCTCAGGCGTGGCGCGCGATGAAGTCCAGCATCAGGCCGCTGAGGCTGGCGTCACCGGTGTTGACGGCCAGCGTCTGCGAGAAGTGGTTGTGCTGCGCAATGACTTGCAGCTCGGGCCTGAAGCCATGCCGCCCTGCCAGCCGTGCGAACAGCTCGCCCGCCTGCACCTGCATTTGCACGAGGTCGCGCTCGGCGTAGCTGATGAGCAGCGGCAGGGGGGCGGCATCGACCTGTTCGACGATGCTCATCGCGGCCAGTGCGTCAGGGTCATCGGTGCCGAAATAGGCATCGTTGCGCGGGTCCGGTGTCGCGACGCCGAAGGCTGCGCGCGACAGCCGCTCTAGCCGCGCGTTGTAGGGGCCGGAGGCGAGGATGGCGCCGCGGAGGTCGTCTAGTCCGAAGCGCCGCAGCAGCACGGCCGCCGCCACATGCGCAGCACCGGCCGATTCACCCATCAGCACGATGCGCTGCGGGTCGGCGCCCAGCGACGCCGCGTGCGCACGCGCCCAGGCCACGGCGGCCGCCACGTCCTCGGGACCGGCGGGCCAGCGGTGTTCTGGCGCGAGGCGGTAGTTTGGCAGCACGGTGACGATGCCGTGGCGTGCCAGGTGCCAGCCGATGTTGGCCTTGTGCGCCTTGTCGCCGCGGATGAAGCCGCCACCGTGGAAGAACAGCAGCAGCGGGCGTGGCGCGGCGGCGTCGGCCGTCGGGCGGTACACGTCCAGCACCTGGCGCTCGTGCGCGCCGTAGCGCTGTGACGCGACGTGCAGCACGCCCTCGGTGGCTTGCCGGGCGAGCAACGGCGCATACAGTGCCTGCACGTCGGGCAGGGCGGCGTTGCTGCCGAGCTCGGCCAGCCGGGCGGCGATGGCTTGGGGGACGGTGGTCATGGCGGGATGAGTATCAGTGGAGCGCGGCTTCGGCCCGCAGCGCGTCCTGGTGGGTGGGCTGGGCTGCCAGCCGGTCGGCCAGCGCCGCCACGGCGGCAAAGGGGCCGGGCGCCAGGCCGCTTTGCAGCGCGCGCGTCCACAGCCAGCCCAGCGCCTCGTCGGCGATGCACCAGTGCGGCCCCATCAGCCAGGCCCGACCGTCGGCCAGTGTGTCCTCGGCCACCTGGAGCTGCGCCTGCAGTTCGGCCAGCGCCGCCTCGCGCACGCCGGCGTGCGCGCCGGTGTCGGCGTGGATGCGCTGCGGCATGCGCGCGCGGTACAGCAGCGGATGCAGGCCGGCGTTGACGAAGGCTAGCCAGCTCAGCGCCTGGGCGCGGGGCCAGCCGGCCCGGGGCAGCAGGCCGGCCAGCGGGTGCTGCTCGTCCAGCCAGCAGACGATGGCCAGGGTCTCGGTGAGCGGACCGTGCGGTGTCTGCAGCAGCGGCACCTTGCCCTTGGGGTTCAGCGCGAGGTAGTCGGGGCGCAGCTGCTCGCCGCGTGCCAGGGTCACGCCGGCGAGCCGAAAGGCCTGGCCGCAATGCAGCAGCGCGGTCAGGCTGATGCGCGAGCAGGCGCCCGGCGCGGCCCACAGCACGAGGCCGTCAGCCATGAAGCGCTGCCACCGCGCCGTCCAGCAGCGCGCGCAGGCCCGCCGCGTCGCCAGCCGTGCCGTAGACGTAGTGGTCGGGGCGCAGCAGCACAGCGGTGCAGCCCTGCGCCGCGAACCAGCGCGCCATGACGCCCTCGGCCTCGGCCACGCAGCCGTCACCGTCACCCAGGTGCAGCGTCTGCAGTTGCAGCGCGCTCGCCTGCGCCGGCGTGGCACCGCCCAGGTGGCTGGCGGCTGCCACCAGCAGCCGCCAGCCACAGCCCAGCAGATCGTCCATGCGCACGCGCCGGCCCTGCTGCAGCAGCCAGGGCTGGGGTGCCAGGCTGCCGGCAGCGGCGCTGGCGTGCAGCAGGCCGATGCTCAGGCGAGGCAGCATGTCCTGGCGCGGCCGGGGCGCCACGCCCTCGGCCAGCATCTGGCGGTCGCGCGCACGCGCTGCGTCGACGTCGCGCTCGCAGATGACGGTGCCTATGCCCTTGAGCCGCGTCGTCAGCTCGGTCACGTGCGCACCGCGCTCCAGACTGTAGCTGTCCAGCAGCGCATCGGCCGCCAGGCCCTGCACGTCGCCGCGCAGCACGGCAGCCAGCTTCCACGCGAGGTTGACGACGTCGCGTACGCCCTGGCACATTCCTTGGCCGAGGAAAGGCGGCTGCTGGTGGGCCGCATCGCCGGCGATGAAGACGCGGCCCACGCGCCAGCGCTCGGCCACCAGCGCATGGAAGCGGTAAGCCGCCTGGCGCCATAGCGTGCCGTCAGCGGGCGTGAGCCAGCGCGACAGCAGTGCCCAGGTCGCTGCATCCTCGACGACGGCCTTGGGGTCCTCGCCGGGCTTCAGCGAGATCTCCCAGCGGCGGTGGTTCTTGGGGCCGATCACGTAGGTGCAGGGCCGGTCGGGCTCGCAGTACTGCACGCTGGTGATGGGCAGCTTGGCCAAGCCCTGTGCGTTGGCGAGCACGTCGACGACCAGCCAGGGCTCGTCGAAGGCCAGGTCCCGCAGCGTGATGCCGACGAGTTCTCGTACGGTGCTGGACGCACCGTCGCAGCCGATCACGTAGCGGGCGCGCACCGGGTGCTCGCTGCCGTCCTCGGCACGGCAGTGCAGCACCGCCTGGTCGTCGGCTTGCTGCAAGTCGAACACGGTCAGCCCGGTGCTGATGATGACCGAGGGCATTGCGGCGACGGCGCGGCGAAGCACTTCCTCCACCGGTGGCTGCGTGAACACGACCGACGGCGTGTGGCCCTGCGGGTAGGGCGGCGCCACCATGGTCATGCGGCGGATCAGCGCGCCGTCGACACCGTAGTAGCAGGAGTCGGTGAAAGGCTCGGTGAAGGGCTCGACCTGCTCGACCACGCCGAGCTGCTGGAACACGCGCAGCACCTCATGGTCCAGCGCGATCGCGCGCGGGCGGTCGTAGACCTCGTGGGCACGGTCGGCCACGAACACCTTGAAGCCGGCCTGGCCCAGCAGGGCGGCGGCTACGGCCCCCGAAGGCCCGAAACCAACGATGGCGACGTCGTGCATGTCAGCCCCGCGGTCGCTGGGTACGGCGCCCGATCCCCCGAGGGGATGCGGGGCCGCTTGGTAGCGGCCCGGTGCTGGCCCCGCTGCGGCTTTCTCGATGGTCATGGCTCAGCCCTCTTCCCGGCGGATGGGGTTGACCAGCGTGCCGATGCGCTCGATCTCGATCTCGATGACGTCGCCGTCCTTCATCCACACAGGAGGCGTGCGCGCCTGGCCCACACCTGCCGGCGTGCCCATGACGATGACGTCGCCCGGCTCCAGCGTCATGCAGTCGGACAGCAGCGCGATGGTCTCGGCGACGCTCCAGATCATGTCGGTGGTGGAGGCATCCTGCATGACCTGGCCGTTGAGCCGGCTCTGGATGCGCAGGCCGGTGGCGCCGGGGGGCAGTTCGTCGGCCGTGATCAGCACCGGGCCGAAGCCGCCGGTGGCGTCGAAGTTCTTGCCGATCGTCCACTGCGGGGTGCGCTTCTGGTAGTCGCGCACCGACATGTCGTTGAAGCAGGTGTAGCCGAACACGTACTGCAGCGCGTCGGCCTGGCTGACGTGGCGCGGCACGGTGGCGCCGATGACGAGGGCCAGCTCGGCCTCGTAGTCGAATTTCTCTGACACGCGCGGCAGCTGGCCGGCGGCGCCGTGGCCAATCAGCGAGCTTTTTCCCCGGAAGAAGAACCACGGGTACTCGGGCTTCTCGCGGCCGCCTTCCTTGGCGTGGTCGTAGTAATTCAGGCCCAGGCAGATGGTCTTGCCGGGCTCGGGCACCAGCGGCGCCAGCGTCAGGCTGACCAGCGGCACGCGCGGGGCGTTGCTTGCCAGCGCCGCCGTGGCGGCGGCCGCGAGATCCACGCTCGCGGCCAGCGCGGCGCGCAGGTCGGCCGGTACCTGGGGCTGGGCGGCGTTCAGGTCGATGACGTTCTGGCCGTCGACGAGGCCCAGGCGGGTGCGGCCGTCGGCGGTGGCAAAGGTGGTGAATTTCATGGCGGGAAGGGCCTCAGGTCGGGATGAAGAAGACGCTGCGCTGCGCGGCTTTCAGCGCGGCGCTGGGCGGGGCGGAGATGCCCCATTGGTCGACACGGCCGGGCGGCCAGGTCCAATCGGTAGGGCCACCGGGGCGGTAGCTGTCATCAATCTGCTCGACCTCGGCCGTGTATTCGATGACCTCGCCGAAGGGGCCGATGAAGTAGTTGAAGGCGTTGTTGCCTGGGCCGTGGCGGCCCGGGCCCCACTCGATGGCGTGGCCGGCATCGCGCATGCGGCCGCCGCCGCGCATGACGGCGTCGACATCCGGCATGACGAAGGCGATGTGGTTGAGCGCGTCGTTGTCGGCGTCTCCCAGGGCCAGCGTGTGGTGGTCGCTGGCGCAGTTCAGGAAGGCCATGATGCGTGTGCGGTCCGCCAGCGTGAAGCCCAGCGCCCGCTCGATCCACGCGCGGCTGTCCTCCACCGCGTGGCTGTTCAGCACGGTGTGCGCGAGGCGGCTGGGGCGGTCGGGCTCGCCGGTGGTGTCGGCGTGCTGCGTGTCGCCGTGGACGACCTGGAACAGCCGGCCGTGGGGGTCGCGCACGGTGAGGCCGAGGCCGCCGCCTGGCTCGGCGATGGGGGCCAGGGCTTGCTGCACGCGCCCGCCCGCGTCGACTGCGGCCCGGGCAACGTCTGCCAGCGCCGCCTCGCTGCGGGCACGCAGCGTGACGTGGCGGATGGCGAGCCGGTCGGCCGAGTGCAGTGCCAGCAGGTGGTGGTCGGCACCGGTGCCGCGCAGGTAGAGCGCATCGGCCGTGCGCGCGGCGACCCTCAGGCGCCAGATGTCGGTGTAGAAGGTTTCGGCACGCGCCAGGTCCGGCACGTCCAGGGCCACACTGCGCAGCCCGCTGATCCAGCGTGAACTCATGAAGAAAGCACCTTGGGAGTGAGGCCGAGGAAGCGCTCGGCATTGCCATGCAGCAGCGCGGCCACCGTGACGTCGTCGAAGCCGGCGGCCTCGACACGCTGGGCCGGCGTGCGGTCATGGAAGTTGAAGGGGTGGTCGCTGCCCAGCATCAGCTGACCTGGGCCGAAGCGCTCGACGAGGTGGCGCAGCGTTGCGTCGTCGAACACCAGCGTGTCGAAGAACAGCCGGCGCGCCTGATCGACGGGCGCCTCGCGCACCTGGTCGCGCAGCGCCGGAAATACCTGCCAGCCTTGCTGCAGCCGTGGCAGCAGCATCGCCAGCGTGCCGCCGCCGTGGCTGAAGGCGATGCGCAGCCGCGGGCAGGCCAGCAGCAGGTTGGCGGTGATGACGGAGGCGGCGGCCAGGCCGACGTCGCTCGGGTAGGCGAGCACCTGTTGCAGCGGCGCGGGGCCGACGAGGCGGTCCATGCCGGTGGGCTTGAGTGCGTGCACGAAGACCGGCACGTCCATTGCCTCGCAGGCCTGGAAGAACGGCAGGAAGCGCGGGTCGCCGATGGGCACGCCGTTGACGTTGCTGCCCAGCTCCACGCCGACGAGGCCCAGCGCCTGCACGGCGTGTCGCAGCTCGGCGATGGCGAGGTCCAGATCCTGCAGCGGCACGGCGGCCAGACCCAGCAGCGCGCCGCCGCTGTCGGCCGCCATCGCGGCGGTCTGCTCGTTCAGGTAGCGCAGCAGCGGCTGGGCGTCACGGGCCTCCAGCCAGTAGCTGAGCAGCTCGGGCATGGGCGAGATCACCTGCCGCGCCAGGCCCATGCCGGGCAGGTCGGCCAGGCGGCGCGGCGTGCTCCAGCATTTCTCGGAGACGGTGCGGTACTGCTTGCCGGCGATCATCACGTGGCGATGGCACAGGCCGCCCTGGTTGGGCGCCGCGACGGTGGACGGCCATGACGCCGGCACCTGCGCGCCGAGGTAGGCCGGGAAGTGCTCGGGCACGACGTGCGCATGCACGTCGATGCCGCGGCAGGCACAGGCTCGAAGCGACATGGCCGCTCAGCCGGCGACCAGGCCGGTGGCTGCCACACCGGCGATGCAGATCGCCTCGTCCTCGTCGCCGCTGCCGCCGGATGCCCCGACCGCGCCGAGGAGGCGGCCCGAGCCGTCCCGGATGAGCACGGCGCCGGTCTGCGGCAGGAAGCGGCCCTTCGCGGTGTCCGCCAGCGTCGTGAAGAAGTTCGGGTTGCCCTTGGCGCGCTCGGCCAGCACGCGGCTGGAGGCGCCCATCGCGACGGCACCCCAGGCCTTGCCCGTGGCGATGTCGATGCGGAACATGCTGGCGCCGTCCTCGCGCTGTGCGGCCTTCAGGTGGCCGGCCTCGTCCAACACGACGACGGCCATGGGGGCGTGGCCCGCCGCGCGGGCGGCAGCCAGTGCGGCGGCCAGCAGGGTGTTGGCCTGCGCCAGGGTCAGCGTGCTCATGGGTGTCGTCTCCGGGTGAGCCTCTTGGCGCTTGGGGCGCGAGGCATTGCTTGGCATGGGAGGCGACTCTAGAAAATCGGTTTCAATTCATCCAGATGATGGTGTGGATATTTAGAATCCACGAAATGGATATATCAAAGGTCGACCTGAATCTGCTGGTGAGCTTTGATGCAATGGCGGAGCACCGCAGCGTGACCCGTGCCGGCGAGGCCATCGGCCTGAGCCAGCCCGCGATGAGCGCGGCGCTGAACCGGCTGCGTGCGCTGTTTGGCGACCCGCTGTTCGTCAAGACGGGCAGCCACATGGAGCCCACGCTGCGCGCGCAGGCGCTGGCGCCGCATGTACGGCGTGTCGTGGAGACGGTGAAGACCGAGATCCTCAACAGCGCCGAGTTCGACCCCACCACCAGCGAGCGCACGTTCACGCTGATCACGCCGGACATCGGCGAGATGCATTTCGTGCCACCCCTGCTGGAGCATCTGGTGCAGGCCGCGCCGCGGCTGCGGCTGCGTGTGGTGTCGCGCCCGCGGCTGGCGGCGTCAGAGGCGCTGGCCTCAGGCGCGGCGGACCTGGCGCTGGGCTACTTTCCGGATCTGGACAGTGCCGAGTTCTTCCGCCAGAAGCTGTTCGACAACCACCATGTCTGCATCGTGCGGCGCAACCACCCGGGCGTCGGTAGCGAGCCGTTGACGGTGGACGCCTACCTCGGCATGCGCCACGTGCTCGTCAAGCCGGAGGGGCGGGCGCATGTGTTCGAGCAGTACCTGCAGCAGCAGGGCCTCAAGCGCGATGTGGCGCTGGAGATCTCACACTTCATGAGCCTGCCGCCCATCATCGAGAGCAGCGACCTCATCGCCACGGTGCCGCGCGACCTTGCCGACATCTGCTCCCGCTATGCGGAGCTGCGCATCGTGGAGACGCCGGTGCGGGCGCCGGTGATCCCGGTACACCAGTTCTGGCACCGCCGCGCGCACAAGGATTCGGGCACCGTGTGGCTGCGGGCCGGCATCCAGCGGTTGTTCGCCGTCTGAGCCAGCCGCCGGGCCAACGGCCCTAGAACTCCTCGGTGTCGATTTCGGCTTGCGTCGCGGCGTTGTAGCGCGCGCCGTGCACGGTGCGTGGGTTGATCAGCGCGTCCAGGCGCCGTAGCGTGGCCGCGTCCAGCGGCAGGCGCGGGGCCAGCGCCAGATCCCGCACATGCTCGGGGCGGGCCGTGCCCGGGATGGGCACGATGTCATCGCCCTGATGCAGCAGCCAGGCCACTGCCAGCGTCGCGGCCGTGCAGCCCAACGAGGCGGCTTCCTGGTCGAAGGCGTCCAGCAGCGGCAGGTTGGCCGCGAAGTGCTCAGGTGCAAAGCGCGGCATCGCGCGGCGGATGTCCTTGGGCTCCAGCCCCTGCACGCTGCGCAGCTTGCCGCCCAGGAAGCCGCGGCCCAGCGGGCTGAAGGCCACGAAGGCGGTGCCCAGTTCGCGGCAGGCCTGCAGCGCGGCGATCTCGGGGTTGCGGGTCCACAGCGAATACTCGCTCTGCACCGCGGCGATAGGGTGCACGGCATGCGCGCGTCGCAGCGTGGCGGCCGACACCTCCGACAGGCCCAGCGCGCGGGCCTTGCCCTGCTGCACCAGCTGCGCCATGGCACCCACGCTGTCCTCCACCGGCACGGCCGGATCCAGGCGGTGCAGGTAGAGCACGTCGATGACGTCGGTCCTGAGCCGCGTCAGGCTGGCCTCGACGCTGCTGCGGATCGTGTCGGGCCGGCCGTCGATGACGCGCTGCCCGTTGACGCCGTGCATGCCGCATTTGCTGGTCAGCACGATGCGCTCGCGGTGCGTGGCCAGCACCTCGCCCACCAACGCCTCGTTGGCGCCGAAACCGTAGAGCGCCGCCGTGTCGAACAGCGTGATGCCCTGTTCCAGCGCCGCGTGCAGCACCGCCGCAGCCACGGGTCGGGGCGGCGGCACGCCGTAGGCGTGGCTCAGGTTCATGCAGCCCAGGCCGACGGCCGAGACGTCGAAGGGACCGATCTTCCGGGTCTTCATGGGCGGGTCTTCACGCCGCGTTGAGCTGCTGCTCGAGCTGGTGCAGCACGCGGTAGCAGGGCAGTACCTGGGACACGCTGCCATTGGGCTCGCGACCCTCGCGGATGGCGGCGAAGAACTCGCGGTCCTGCAGCTCGATGCCGTTCATGGACACGTCCACCTGCGACACGTCGATCTTCTCCTCCTTGCCGTTGACGAGGTCGTCGTAGCGGGCGATGTAGGTGCCGGTGTCGCCGATGTAGCGGAAGAAGGTGCCCAGCGGGCCGTCGTTGTTGAAGGACAGGCTCAGCGTGCAGATCGCGCCGTTGGCAGCCTTGAGCTGGATGCTCATGTCCATCGCGATGCCCAGCTGCGGATGGACCGGGCCCTGCATGGCATGGGCCTGCACGACGGGGCTGCCGGCCTGGTAGGCGAACAGATCCACCGTGTGGGCGGCGTGGTGCCACAGCAGATGGTCGGTCCAACTGCGCGGCTGGCCCAGCGCGTTCATGTTGGTGCGACGGAAGAAGTAGGTCTGCACGTCCATCTGCTGGATGTTGAAGTCGCCGGCGGCGATCTTCTTGTGCACCCACTGGTGGCTGGGGTTGAAGCGCCGCGTGTGGCCGCACATGGCCACCAGGCCCGAGGCCTGGGCCACCTGAACGACTTCCTCGCCATCGGCCAGCACATCGCACAGCGGGATCTCGACCTGTACATGCTTGCCGGCCTTCAGGCAGGCCAGCGTCTGGCTGGCGTGCATCTGCGTGGGCGTGCACAGGATGACGGCGTCGACCTCGGGCCGCGCGAGGCTGTCGGCGAGCTCGGTCGTCACATGACCGATGCCGTACTTCGTGGCGACTTCCTGGGTCTTGGCCAGGTCACGGCCGATCAGTGAGACGACCTCGACGCCGTCGATGTTGCTGATGCCGTCCAGGTGTTTGATGCCGAAGGCGCCGGCGCCGGCCAGGGCCACGCGGATGGTCTTGCTCATAAGCGGTTCCTCAGGAGTTCTCGAGAATCAGATGGCCCACCGCCGTGTTCGACGCGGGCACGTGATAGAAGCGGTGCGCGACCTTGGGGGCCGCACCACCGTTGATGTCGGCCATCGCGCCGCGGGCGATCAGCCACATGACGAGCTCGATGCCCTCGGAGCCGGCCTCGCGCACGTACTCGTCGTGCTTGACCTGGGACAGCGCGTCGGGCTCGGCGATGAGGCGATCCAGGAAGCGGTTGTCCCACTCGCGGTTGATGAGGCCGGCGCGCGGGCCCTGCAACTGGTGGCTCATGCCGCCGGTACCCCAGATCTGCACGTTCAGGTCGGGCCCGTAGGACTCGACGGCGCGGCGGATGGCCTGGCCCAGCATGAAGCAGCGCCGGCCCGACGGCACCGGGTATTGCACGACGTTGACCGCGAACGGGATGACCGTGCAGGGCCAGGCACCCTGCACCGGGTCGGGCTGGCCGCACATCAGCGACAGCGGCACGGTGAGGCCATGGTCGACGTCCATGCGGTTGACGATGGTGAGGTCGAAGTCGTCCTGGATGACGCTGTGCGCGATGTGCGCAGCCAGGTCGGGGTGGCCGATCACGGGGGGCACCGGGCGCGGGCCCCAGCCCTCGTCGGCGGGCTCGAAGCGGGCTGCGGTGCCGATGGCGAAGGTGGGGATGAAGTCGAGGCTGAAGGCCGTCGCGTGGTCGTTGTAGACGAGGAAGACGACGTCTGGCTTGTTCTCGGTGAACCAGCGCTTGGAGAAGTCGTAGCCGGCGAACAGGGGTTGCCAGTAGGGTTCGGCGGTCTTGCCAAGATCCAGCGCCGCGCCGATGGCGGGCACGTGGGACGTGTAGACGGAAGCGGTGATGCGGGCCACGGTTACTTCCTCTCCTGGCCGGCCTGGCCTTGGGGCTGGCGGTGCGCCTGGGCGTCGCCGTCCTCGCCGATGCGGCGGTTGCCTTCGATGGAGCGTCCACCGGCCACCATCATGTTGCGGTACTCCTCTTCGGTCATGCCGGTCATGCTGCCGGCCATCTGCTGGAAGCTCTTGCCGTCGGTGGCGCCGATCTTTGCGAGGAAGTAGATGTTGCCGCCCAGGCGCATGCACTCGTTGAGGTCGCGCGCCATCACGGCGGCCTTCTGGGCGTCGGTCATCGGCCACTCGTCGAGATAGGCGCGCTCGTCCGCCTTGAAGCGGGCGCGGTTGTCGGCCTTCATCAGCGACATGCAGAACTGGTTGAGCCAGTAGCCCTTGCGGGACTGCTCGGCGTCGAAGATGGTGGTGCCTGGGATGTCGAGATAGGACTTTTCAAGTGGCATGGGGTGTCCCTTGGATTTCAGTGTTCGCTGCGGGCCGAGCGCTGGGCCGGTCCCAAACCAGCCCGCCATGGCGATGTGCTGGCGGCTCAACGCCGCGAGCATCGCCGTCCCCTCGTGGAACCGGCCAAGGTACGCCTTGGACGGGGGGTCATTCTTCCGGCCAATAGAGGCGCATCGGGTTGTCGACGAGCAGCTTGCGCTGCAGCTCGGTGGTGGGCGCGATGTGCGGAATGAAGTCCACCAGCAGGCCGTCGTCGGGCATGTGGTCCTTGAGGTTGGGGTGGGGCCAGTCGGTGCCCCACAGCACGCGGTCCGGGAAGGCCTCGACGACGCGGCGCGCGAACGGGACGACGTCGCGGTAGGCTGCCTGCTCGCCGTCCAGCGCGCGTGGGCCTGTGACGGACAGCCGCTCGGGGCAGCTAACTTTGCTCCACACGTTGCCGTGCTCGCGCATGAAGCGCAGGAACAACTCGAACTCGGGGCCGTCCACGGGCTTGCTGACGTCCGGGCGGCCCATGTGGTCGACGACAACCGTGGTGGGCAGCGCGGTGAAGAAGTCCCACAGCTCGGGCAGGTCGACGGCCTCGAAGTAGATGACGACATGCCAGCCGAGCTTGTGGATGCGGCCGGCAATCTCCATCAGCTCGTCCTTGGGCGTGAAGTCCACCAGCCGCTTGACGAAGTTGAAGCGCACGCCGCGCACGCCGGCCTCGTGCAGCTCCTGCAGCTCGGAATCGCTGATGCTGCGCTTCACCGTGGCCACGCCGCGAGCCTTGCCGCCTGAGGCCCGGCAGGCATCGACCATGGCGCGGTTGTCGGCACCGTGGCAGGTGGCCTGCACGATGACGTTGCGCGCAAAGCCGAGGCGGTCTCGCAGCGCGAACAGCTGATCCTTGCTGGCGTCGCAGGGCGTGTACTTGCGCTCAGGCGCGAACGGGAACTGCGCGCCAGGGCCGAACACGTGGCA
This sequence comes from Pelomonas margarita, assembly GCF_043555875.1. NCBI lineage: Bacteria > Pseudomonadati > Pseudomonadota > Betaproteobacteria > Burkholderiales > Sphaerotilaceae > Roseateles > Pelomonas margarita. Next base: position 59,143 of record NZ_JBIGHW010000001.1, read on the forward strand.
GTGCGCGTCGACGGCGCCAGCCGGTACCTGGAAGCGCGGCTTGATCGGGTCGGCGTACCAGTCCAGCCAGCCAGGGGTCTTGGTGAATGTCATGTCAGCTCAGTCGATGTAGCGCAGGCCGGCTTTCGCCAGCGGCTCGCGCATCTTGTACATGTCCAGCCCCAGCACGCCGGACGCCAGCCTGTCGCGCTTCTCGCCCTCGAAGCTCTCGCGCTTGGCGGCGGCCTCCAGCGTCTCGACGGCACGCGCCGCGGGCACGCAGACGACGCCGTCGTCGTCCGCGACGATGACGTCGCCCGGCGTGACCCACATCCCGGCGCAGACCACCGGGATGTTGACCGAGCCGATGGTGGCCTTGATCGTGCCCTTGCTGCTGATGCACTTGCTCCAGACCGGGAAGCCCATCTGCTGCAGCGTCTTCACGTCGCGCACGCCGGCGTCGATGACCAGCGCGCGCGCGCCGCGGGCCTGGAAGGACGTGGCCAGCAGGTCTCCGAAGTAGCCGTCCGTGCACTCGGCGGTGATGGCGGCGACGACGATGTCGCCGGGTTGGATCTGTTCGGCCGCGACATGCATCATCCAGTTGTCACCCGGATGCAGCAGCACGGTGACGGCCGTGCCGGACACTTGCGCGCCCGGATAGATGGGGCGCATGTAGGGCTTGAGCAGGCCCACGCGGCCCATGGCCTCGTGGACAGTGGCGGAACCCAGCGCGGCCAGGCCGTCGGCTGCCGCGCGGTCGGCGCGCTGGATGTTGCGGTAGACGACACCGAGTTCGTACATGGTCAGAGTCCCTTGGCTTTCAGTTGCGCGTCCAGGCGCGGGAACACGCGGCGGGCATTGCCCTCGTACACCAGCTGGCGCTCCTCGTCGGTGAGGTTGGCCGTGGCCTCGACGTAGCGCTTGGTGTCGTCGTAGTAGTGGCCTGTCTGCGGGTCGACGCCGCGCACGGCGCCGATCATCTCGCTGGCGAACAGGATGTTCTTGACTGGGATCACGTCGGTCAGCAGGTTGATGCCCGGCTGGTGGTAGACGCAGGTGTCGAAGAAGATGTTGTTCAGCAGGTGCTCGTCCAGCAGCGGCTTCTTGAGCTCCTGCGCGAGGCCGCGAAAGCGCCCCCAGTGGTAAGGCACGGCGCCGCCGCCGTGGGGAATCAGGAACTTCAGCGTCGGGAAGTCCTTGAACAGATCACCCGTCAGGCACTGCATGAAGGCCGTGGTGTCGGCGTTCAGGTAGTGGGCGCCCGTGGTGTGGAAGCAGGCGTTGCAACTGGTGGAGACGTGGATCATCGCGGGGATGTCGTACTCGACCATCTTTTCGTAGACGGGGTACCAGTGGCGGTCGGTCAGCGGCGGGCTGGTCCAGTGGCCGCCAGACGGATCGGGGTTGAGGTTGATGCCGACGTTGCCGTACTGCTCCACGCACTTCACCAACTCTGGGATGCAGGTGGCCGGATCCACGCCGGGCGACTGCGGCAGCATGGCCGCGGGCACGAAGTGGTCGGGGAAGAGCTGAGCCACGCGGAAGCACAGCTCGTTGCAGATGGCGGCCCAGGTGGCGGAGGTGTTGAAGTCGCCGATGTGGTGGGCCATGAAGCTGGCGCGCGGGCTGAAGATGGTCAGGTCCGAGCCGCGCTGCTTCATCAGCTTGAGCTGGTTGGTCTCGATGGACTCGCGCAGCTCGTCGTCGCTGATCTTCAGGCTGCTGGCGCTGGGTGCCTTGGACGGGTCTTTCAGGCCGGCGATCTGCAGGTCGCGCCAGGCGCCCAGGGCGGCTGGCGCGGTCGTGTAGTGGCCGTGGACGTCGATGATCATGGGCAGGGTCTCGGGGTCGTTGCGTGTTCGGTGAATCAGTGCAGCGCGGGCACGGGGCGCATGCCGTGCTGTCGCTTGAGTGCTGCGGTGGCCGGGCTGGCCATGAAGTCCAGCAGCGCCTGCGCGGCGGCAGGCTGCGCGGCGCTGGCCGCGACGGCGCCGCTGAAGCGGCTGACGATGTCCAGCTCGGGCGGCATGCTCAGCATCGTGATGCCGCCGACGTCCATCAGCTCGCTGAACTGCTGGAAGCCGATCTCCGCCTCGCCGTCGGCGACGAGCTGGCCCACCGGCACACCGGGGCGGGCCTGCACGAGGCGGTCTTTCAGCGTGCCAGCCAGGCCCCACTGCTCGAACAGCTGTAGCAGCGCAGTGCCGCTGGGGCCCGTGGAGTAGCCAATGCGGCGCGCCTGAAGCAGCGTGGCCCGCAGCGCGGCCTCGCCGCTGACGTCCGGTGGCGTGCCGCCGGCGCGCACGGCGATGGCCATGCTGGAGTCGGCGATGGGGCGCACGCTGCCGGGCCGCAGGCAGCCGGCGGCCAGTAGCTTGGCGATAGCGTCGCTGGCCAGCACCACCACGTCGACGGCCTCGCCTTCTTGCACGCGCCGCGCGGCATCCACGCCGCCCAGGGATTGCAGGTGCGTGGCCGGTGCGCCGGCCTGTGCATGCGCCTGCGCTAGCGCGGCCAGCAGGTGGCGCGTGGCCATGGACGAGATCAGGGTGAGAGCTGCACTCATGGGGAGCGATTTTTCGCAGTGCAGTCCTATCAGGCTAGGTCTGGCTGCGGCTAGCAGATATAGCGGCGCGGCATGGCATCTGCCAAGATGGGGGCATGACCCTGAACCAGATCGAGTACTTCATCCAGGTGGCCGAGCACGGCAGCTTCAGCAAGGCGGCGCTGGTACTGGGCGTGGCCCAGCCAGCGCTGAGTCGGCAGGTGAGGGCGCTGGAGATCGAGCTGCACGAGACCCTGTTTCTGCGCAACGGCCGCGGCGTGGCGCTGACCGAGGCGGGGCGCCGGCTGCTGGAGCATGGTCAGGGCATCCTGCACCTGGTGACGCAGGCGCGCGAGGATCTCGGCGCACACCGCAACGAGCCCGTCGGCCAGATCGTCGTGGCCATGCCGCCCACGCAGGCCCGGCTGCTGACACTGCCGCTGATCGAGGGCTTCGCCGCCAGCTGCCCGCGTGCGCGGCTGGTCATCACGGAGGGCTTCTCCACGCATGTCACCGAGTGGCTGGTGTCCGGTCGCGCGGACCTCGCGCTGGTCTACAACCCCGAGGCTATGCCGGCGCTGGAGATCCTGCCGTTGCGGGAAGAGGCGCTGCAGCTGCTGAGCCCCGTCAAGGAGGCGCCGCGCGGCCCGGTGACGCTGGAGCAGCTGTCGCGCCTGCCGCTGGTGATGCCGCAGCGCGGCCAGGTGTTCCGCAAGCGCATGGAGGAGGCCGCCGCGATGGCCGGCGTGCCGCTGCGCGTGCAGTGGGAGGTGTCCAGCGTGCCCGCCATCCTTGACCTGGTGGCCGCCGGCCTGGGCCATGCTGCGCTGGGCGAGGACGCGCTGCGCGCCTTCGAGCACCCGGAGCGCCTGGCCGTCACGTCGTTCAAGGGGGTGGATGTGCGGACCACGCTGTGCCTGGTCACGCCGGCTCTGAAGCGCTCCACGCCGCTGACGCAGCGCACGGCGGCGCTGCTGATGAAGCTGGTGCGCGAGCCGGGGTCTCACCATGGCAGCCCGACGTAGTTCTCCGCCATCGCCGCCATGGCGGCGTCCGAGCTGACCAGGTACTCCAGCTCCGCGCGGCGCAGCCTGGCGTCGATCTCGGGCTCGTGCGGCAACTGGTGCATGAGGCCGGTGAACCACCAGGAGAAGCGCTCGGCCTTCCAGATGCGCGACAGGCAGCGCGCCGAGTAGTGCTCGATGCCGGCCTCGCTGCGCTCGCGGTAATGCTCGATCAGCGCCTGCGACAGGTAGTGCACGTCGGACGCCGCCAGGTTCAGCCCCTTGGCGCCGGTGGGCGGCACGATGTGGGCCGCGTCGCCGGCGAGGAACAGCCGGCCGAAGCGCATGGGCTCGGCGACGAAGCTGCGCAGCGGCGCGATGCTCTTCTCCAGCGACGGGCCGGTCACCAGCGCGGCGGCGGCGGCCGGGTCCAGGCGTGAACGCAGTTCGTCCCAGAATCGCTCGTCGCTCCAGTCGCCGACCTGCTCGGTCAGCGGCACCTGCAGGTAGTAGCGGCTGCGCGTGGCGGAGCGCATGCTGCACAGCGTGAAGCCGCGTTCGTGGCGGCCGTAGATCAGCTCGGGCCCGACCGGCGGCGTGTCGCTGAGCAGGCCCAGCCAGCCGAAGGCGTAGAGCTTCTCGTGCGTGCGTATCGCGTCGGGCGGCACGCTGGCGCGGCTGACGCCGTGATAGCCGTCGCAACCGGCGATGTAGTCGCAGCGGATCTCCAGGCGCTCGCCGTCCACCGTGCAGCGCGCGCCGGGCTGGTCACCGTCGAAGCCGAACAGCGCCACGTCGGACGCCGAGTACAGCGTCTGCGCGCCGGACGCCGCGCGGGCTTGCATCAGGTCTCGCGTCACCTCGGTCTGCCCGTACACCATGACCGACTGGCCACCCGTCAGCCGGTTCAGGTCGATGTGATGCCGCTGGCCGTCGAAGGTCAGCTCGAAACCATGGTGCACCAGCCCCTCGGCATGCATGCGCGCGCCCACGCCGGCGTGCTCCAGCAGGTCGACGGTCGTCTGTTCCAGCACGCCAGCGCGGATGCGGCCGAGCACGTAGTCGCCGGTCTGTCGCTCCAGGATCAGGTTGTCCACGCCGGCCCTGCTCAGCAACTGGCCCAGCAGCAGGCCGGAGGGGCCTGCGCCGACGATGAGTACCTGCGTTCTCACTGCCTTCATGTCTCGTCCTTGGTGTTATTCGATGCACGACAGCGTAGGCCTGACGGGGCCGTGGAGGAATGCACGGACCCGGCCAGCAATTGCACAATCCGAACCCATGAAAGACAGGCACCAGGATGTCAGGCCGCCGCTGTACGAGCTGTATGGCGAGCTTGGAAGGGATGCGGCGCTGGATGGGCTGCATGTGGAGTCCATCTCGGACCGAAGCCGCTTGCACAATTGGGAAATCGGCCTGCACCGGCATGGCGGCCTGATGCAATTGCTGCTCATCGTCCGCGGGCGGGCCCTGGTGCAGATCGACAGCCACCGGCTGGCCCTGGCCGCGCCGGCGCTGGTGTGGGTGCCGCCGCTGACCATCCATGGCTTCCAGTTCGAGCCGGACACCTCAGGTCATGTCGTCACGCTGGAGCGGGACTGGTTGCGCGAGCGCGTGGCGGCCCGCAGTGGGGCATGGGCGGCGCTGGAGCATCCGCGCGCCTTGCGGCTGGCCCGGCAGGGCCCCGCATTCCAGGCCCTGCAGCCGCTGGTGGCGGGGCTGGGGCAGGAGTACCACGACACGCAGCGCTGGCGTGGCCAGGCGCTGGAGGGGGCTGCCCTGCTGCTGGCCTCACTGGTGGCGCGCCAGCCGCGCCTGGTGCCCGCGACGGCACAGGTCGCGCCGGAGGGGCGGCCCGCCATGCACCTGGCTCGCTACCGGGAGCAGGTGGAGCAGCACTTCCGCAGCCATCCTGAAGTGGCGAGGCTGGTTGAGCCGCTGGGCATCACGGCAGCGCAGATGAACCGCATCTGCCGCAGCCACCTGCATTGCTCGGCGCTGGCGCTGGTGCACCAGCGCCTGCTGCTGGAGGCCAAGCGAGAACTGGGCTACACGACGCTGCAGGTGCGGCAGGTTGCCGACGCGCTGGGCTTCTCGGACCCGGCCTACTTCACGCGCTTCTTCCGCCGCTTGACGGGGCTGTCGCCCAGGCAGTGGCGTGACACACGCATCTAGTCTGCGTGGCGCCGCGTGGCATCCGTGCCGGCGCGCCCGGCGAGACGAGTCAGTCCAGCGCCACCTTGGCCCGCTGGATGACGTCGGCGTATTTCGCCGACTCCGACGCGATGAAGGCATGGAAGCGCTCGCGCGTCGTCGGGAAGGGCTCGTAGCCCAGCGCGGCGTAGCGGTCCTTGATGTCGGGCTCTGCCAGGGCCGCAGCGATGTCGGCGTTGATCTTGTCGGCCACAGCCTTGGGCAGCTGCTTGGGCGCGGCGATGGTGGTCCAGCCCGTCACCTCGTAGCCCGCCGGGCCGCGCGACTCGGCCACGGTGGGCAGGTCCGGGAAGGCCGGATGGCGCTGCGGCGCGGTCACGGCGATGAAACGTAGCTTGCCGGCCCGCTGCAGCGGGCCGGCCGTGGCCAGCGATCCCAGCGCCCAGCGCAGCTCACCGCTGGCGACGCCGGCATACAGCAGCGAGGTTTCCTTGTAGACGACGTGCTGCATCTGCGTGCCGCTCATGGCCTCCAGCAGCGCCGAGCCCAGGTGCACCGGGTTGCCGACCGACCAAGAGCCGTAGTTCAGCTCGCCCGGATGGGCCTTGGCGTCGGCCAGGATGTCGCCCACCGTCTTGTACGGGCTGGCCGCGCCGACCGCGACGAAGAAGTAGGTACGGAACAGCGGCGCCACGGGCTCGAAGTCGCGCGCCGGGTCGTAGGGCAGCTTGCGGAACAGGTGCGGGTAGGCGACGAGGTGAACGTTGTCGAGCTGGATCAGGTCGGTGCCGTCGGTCGCGCCTCGCTTGAATGCGTCGATCGCGATGAAGCCGTTGGCGCCCGGCCGGTTCTCGACGATGACGGGCTTGCCCCAGCGGCGTTGCAGCTTCTCGGCCAGCAGGCGCAACACGGTCTCGGGCCCGGAACCGGCGGGGAAGGGCGTCAGGATGCGCACGGGCTTGTTGGGGAAGTCCGTTGCCAAGGCCGGGCCTGCCAGGCCCAGCAACAGGGCCAAGCCAGCCAGCACGCTGCGGCGTGCGCCCAGGGTCTTCAGCCTCATCGTCGTCTCCGGTTGTTGTCTGAATCGCTCTCGGGCGTGATGCGCCACGCGCGTATGGGCCTGGTGCTGGGTCGATTTTTCGGAACCGGCCCCCGGCCCACAAGCGGAGGGTGACGCTAGCTGTTATGCGGCGCCGGCATGGCGACCGGGCCACTCAGCCCGCGTCGGCCTGGGTCAGATGATGGGCCGCGCGGTGCAGGTGGGCCATGAAGTGGCGCACGCTGGGCTTGACGGCCGTGTCGGTGCGGGCCAGCGCCACCACCGTCAGCTTGAGTGGGCCCTCCGCGACGGGCACGACCTCCAGGTACTGGCGTGCGAACGGGTGCTGCGCAATCTGGCGCGGCAGCAGGCCGATGTAGTTGCCGCTGGCGATCAGCGACAGCAGGCCGAGCGTGGAGTTCACGAGCGCGCCGGCCGGCGGCGGCTTCAGGCCATGGCTCTCGAACAGGATCTTGGCGTAGCCCGAATCGGCCGTCGCGCCGGTGTAGACCCAGGGAAGCTCGGCCAGGTCGGCCAGCTGTCGCGCGCGTGCTGCCGGGTTGCCCTTGCGCACGATGATGACCATGTCGATGGGCATCAGCGTCTCGACGACGAACTCGCCAGCCGGCAGGTGCTCGGGCAGCGGGCCCAGCGCGATGTCCACCTCGCCCTTGCGCAGCCGCGTCAATTGCTCGATGTAAAGCTCTTCGAAGATGCGTAGCTGGATCTGCGGGAACTCGCGGCCGAAGGTGCGCAGCGTCTCGGGCACCAACAGCATCACGGCCAGCGGCACGGCGCCGATGGCGAGCGACCCCGTCATGCGGCCGCCAAGCTGCTGGATCTGCTCCACCGCCTGCGTCAGCTCGCGGTCGGCGGCGAGCGCCCGCTCATAGAGCACCATGCCCTGCGCGGTGGCCAGCACGCCGGTCGTGGAGCGCAGCAGCAGCGTCGTTGCCAGCTCGCGCTCCAGCTCGCGCAGCATCTTGGTCAGCGCCGGCTGCGACACGCCCAGCTGGCGCGCTGCCGCGCGCAGGCTGCCCTGGTCGATGGCCGCCACCAGAGCGCGCAGATGGGTCAGCTTCATGGCTTCATGATAACCATCGGTTATCGCGACCTCCTGCCCATCATCTTCTGGCCGTCGACCGCCATTCCTAGACTGCCGCCGCATCTTGACGTGGATCAAGACATCGGGACCACGCCGCCACCGCAGCGGCCGCTTGAGGAGACTTCGTTGACTTCACACAACCTCGGCGCGCAGCCGTCCATGCGCCGACTGGAATGGCTTTGCGACGCGAGCGCCGCACTGGGCGCGCTGGTGCTCAGCGCCGTCGCGCTGATGACCACGGTCAGCGTCATCGGGCGCGCCTTCTTCGCCCACCCCATCCTGGGGGACGTTGAGCTGGTGCAGCTGGGGGGCGCCATCGTCGTGGCGAGCTTCCTGCCCTACACGCAGTTCCGCCGCGCCAACATCATCGTGGACTTCTTCACCAGCGGCGCGCGTGCAGCCACCCAGCGCCGCATGGATGCCTTCGGCACGCTGCTCTACACGGCCGTCGTCGCGCTTATCACCTGGCGTGTGGCGGCGGGCGGCCTGTCCATGCAGGCGTCGCAGGAGCGCTCCATGCTGATGGATCTGCCGCTGTGGATTCCCTACCTGCTGATGCTGCCCGGGCTGAGCCTGTGCGTCGTCATCGGCGCCGTGCAGGCGGTGGCGCAGCTGCGCGGGGAGGGCGTCGCATGAGCACGATGTCCATTGGCCTGTCGATGTTCGGCGCCATGCTGGTGCTGATGGCGGTGCGCGTGCCCATTGCGATCGCGATGTTCATGCCCGGCGCGCTGGGCTACATCTTCCTGTCGGGATTTGATCCGTTGCTGGCGCACCTGAAGGGCGCCGTCTACGGCCGCGTGTCGGTGTACGACCTGTCCGTCATCCCGCTGTTCATGTTGATGGGCGCGGTCGCCGTGCAGGGCGGGCTGTCCAAGGCCTTGTTCGACTTCGCGAATGCGTTGCTTGGGCGCTTCCGCGGCGGTATGGCGATGGCCGGCGTGCTGGCCTGCGCGGCCTTCGGTTCCATCTCGGGCTCGACGGTCGCGACCACCGCCACCATCGCCCAGGTCGCCTACCCGCAGATGCGCCGCATCGGCTACTCGGGGCGGCTGTCCACGGCGGCGCTGGCCACGGGCGGCACGATGGGTGTGCTGCTGCCGCCGTCGGTCACGTTGATGGTCTACGCCATCCTGACCGAGCAGAACATCACCAAGATGTTCCTCGCCGCCTATGTGCCGGCGCTGATCGCGGCCGTGGGCTACATCATCGCGATCGCGGTGATGGTGCGGCTGAACCCGCAGGACGCGCCGCCGGCCCAGGCTGCGTCGCGCGCCGAGGTGGTCGCGGCCGGCCTCAAGGTCTGGCCCATCGTCACCATCTTCGCCGTCGTGTTTGGCGGCATCTACGGCGGCCTGTTCACGGCCACGGAGGGCGCGGCCATCGGCAACGTGCTGACCTGTGCGATCACGCTGATCCGCCGCGAGATGGACCGCGCGAAGTTCGTTGCCGCCGTTCGCACGACGGCCCAGACCAGCGGCATGATCTTCCTGATCTTCATCGGTGCCGACATGATCAACGCGGCGCTCGCGCTGTCACAGTTGCCCGCGCAGCTGGCCGATGTTGTGAGCCACCTGCAGATCTCGCCGCTGATGGTGATGGCCGGCGTGATGGTTTTCTACGTGCTGCTGGGCTGCGTGATGGACGAGATGAGCATGATCCTGCTCACGGTGCCCACCCTGTTTCCCGTCATCATGGGCATGGACTTCTTCGGTCTGGGCGGCGCGGACAAGGCGCTGTGGTTCGGCATCCTGATCCTGACGGTCTGCGAGATCGGCATGATCTTTCCGCCCGTGGGGCTGAACGTCTACATCATGAACGGCCTGGCGCGTGATGTGCCCATGGTCGAGACCTACAAGGGCGTCGTGCCCTTCCTGATCACTGACGGCCTGCGACTGGCCCTGCTGATTGGGTTCCCCGCCACGGCCCTCTGGCTCGTGCATTTGCTGACCTAAGACCTAGACCCCAGGAGACATTCATGAAATTCAACTTCCTGGCCGCATGCGGCCTGGTTGCAGCCGCTGCATTGCCCATTCAGGCGAGCGCCCAAGAGGTCACGCTGAAGGTGCACTTCTTTCTGCCGCCCACGTCGTTCGCGGCCACGCTGTTCATCCAGCCCTGGTGCGACAAGGTCGCCAAGGAGTCGGGCAACAAGCTCAAGTGCCAGCTCTACCCGTCCATGCAGCTGGGTGGCACGCCACCGCAGCTGTACGACCAGGTGCGCGACGGCGTCGCCGACGTGGTGTGGACGCTCCCCGGCTACACCGCAGGCCGCTTCCCCAGCATCGAGGCCTTCGAGCTGCCCTTCATGATGCAAAGCCCCGAGGCCACCAGCAGGGCGCTGTGGGACTTCGTGCAGCTGCATGCGCAGAGCGAGTTCAAGGACGTCAAGCCGCTGGCCTTTCATGTGCATGGCGACGGCGTGTTCCACATGGCCAGCAAGCCCGTGAAGAGCATGGCCGACCTGCGTGGCCTGAAGCTGCGCGCACCTACGCGCCAGACCAACAAGTTCATCGCGATGCTGGGGGCCACGCCCGTCAGCATGCCGGTGCCGCAGGTGGGCGATGCGCTGTCCAAGGGCGTCATCGACGGTGCCGTCGTGCCCTACGAGGTCGTGCCCTCGGTCAAGTTGCAGGAGCTGGCCAAGTTCCATGCCGAGACCGACCCGGCGCAGCCGGCTTTCTACACGTCCACCTTCATCTTCGCGATGAACAAGGCCAAGTACGAATCGCTGCCTGCCGAGCTGAAGAAGGTCATCGATGCGAACAGCGGCCAGTCGCTGTCGGGCCAGATCGGCAAGGCCTTCTTGCAGGCTGACATGGAGGGCAAGAAGCTCGTCGCGCCGGCGTCCGTCAACGTCATCCCTGCCGCGGAGCTGGCGACCTGGAAGCTGCTCGGCAACAAGCTGGCCGCCGACTGGGTCAAGGACATGGACGCCAAGGGCCTGGCCGGCGCCAAGCTGCTGGAAGACGCCAAGGCCCTGATCGCAAAGCATGCGGCAGCACGCTAACGCGACCCCAATCCCCATCGCACCACAGGCCCTCACAGAGGCCCGGAGACACCCATGACCCTGAGACTCACCTGGGTGGCGCTTGCCTGCGCCACCGCCCTGACTACCGCCTGCGGCGGCAGCAACCCTGACCCCGTGGCGCCCACGGAGACCGTCGCCGTGGATGCCGAGGACGCCGCGCTGAAGTTCGACGCCACCAAGTACACGACGGTCAATGTCACCGTCGACGGCGTGGCGTTCAAGCTGCGCCAGTACCGCATCGTCTACGTGGCCAAGCCCGTCAAGATGCTGCTGGCCCAGGCGGGCCTGGGCAACGGCGCGGTCACGCTGGCCGATCCCTACGCCTACCAGAGCATGATCGTCTCGGTGCCGGAGGAGCAGGCCACCAACCAGAAGACGGCGCTGGTCTTCCTCGTCAACAACGGGGGCTGGTGGGCCAGCCCCGTGGCGACGACGATCGTCGAGGGTGCCAAGTTCGTCAGCACCAGCGACACCGACAACGTGGGTGCCGCGCTGAAGGCGGGTTATGTGTTCGTCAACGTCGGCACGCGCAGCCGCGGCGGTGCCGTGGCCGAGGACGGCCGCTTCAGCGGCAAGGCGCCGGCCCCGGTGGTGGACGCCAAGGCCGCCATCCGCTACCTGCGGCTGAACGACGCGTTGATGCCGGGCTCGGCCGAGCGCATCGTCATGACCGGCACCAGCGGCGGCGGTGGCCTGACGGCGGCCGTGGCGGCCAGCGGCAACAGCGCCGACTACCTGCCCTATCTCGACGAGGTCGGCGCCGCCGGCCTCAAGGGCGCCGGGGCCAGCCTGGCCAGCACGATCAAGGATGACGTGTTCGCCGCCGTGGCCTACTGCCCCATCAACAACCTGGGCAATGCCGACGCGGGCTACGAGTACGAATACGGCACCGTTCGCAGCAACGCCAACACCGGCGCACTGGGGGGCGTGGCATTCAATGCGGGGCAGCAGCCCGCGGCGTCCACGGCCATCGCCGCGCGCTTCCCGGCCTATGTGGACAACCTCGGCCTGAAGCTGGAAGGCGGCGCTGCGCTGACGGCACAGGGCCTGCGCGACAGTACGCTGGCCTTCGTGAAGGCCGAGCTGGAGCGCCAGATCGCCAAGGGCACGGCCGTGCCGGCGCTGGGCGGCAACTTCGTTACCAGCCGAGCCACGCTGGCCAACGACTGGCTGACGCTCAGCGGCACGGGCAGCAGCGCGACGGTCGCGGCCATCGACTACGCGAAGTTCATCAACTACGTCGCCGCCAACCAGGCGCTGAAGACGGTGGTGGCCTTCGACCCCGTGGGCGTGACCGGCAACCGCAACGCGACCACCGGCGCCTGGAACGTCAGCGGCGAGACCAACCTGTTCGGCACGGCTACGGCGCGTTACGCCAACTTCACCGAGTGGAGCTGGAACAACAACGCCGCCACCGGCGACGGCTCGGGTACCGACGACACCGGCCTGACCTGGGCGCAAGTCACCGCGCTGAGCAGCACGCCGCTGAACACCCAGCTCAAGCTGATCAACCCGCTGGCCTACCTGGGAACGGCAGCTGATAGCGCGCCGTACTGGTACGTGCGCCACGGCATGGTGGACCGCGACACGGCTTTCGTCATGCAGACGCTGCTCTACCACGCCATCCGCAGCGATACGTCCGTGAAGGAGGTGAGCTTCAAGTTCCCCTACCTCGTGGGCCACGCCGGCAACTACGACGTGCAGGAAGCCTTTGCCTGGATCAAGGCCAAGCTCGACGCTAACCCCTAACCCACCGATGCGGCGGGTTCACGCCTGCCGCGAGCAGCTCACACCATGGCCCAGATCATCGGCGGCATTGCCGCCTCCCACACGCCCACCATCGGCTTCGCTTTTGACCGCGACAAGCGCGACGACCCTGCCTGGTCGCCCATCTTCAAGGCCTTCGAGCCGGTCCAGCAGTGGTTGGCCGATCGCAAGCCCGATGTGTTGCTGTTGATCTACAACGACCACGTCACGTCCTTCTTCTTCGACCACTACTCGGCCTTCGCGCTGGGCGTGGGTGAGCAGTGGGCGGTGGCGGACGAGGGCGGCGGCGCGCGTGACCTGCCGCCCGCGCAGGGCCACCCGCAGCTGGCCGCCCACATCGGACAGTCGCTGATGGCCGAGGAATTCGATCTGTCCTTCTTCCAGGATCGGGGCCTGGATCATGGCTGCTTCTCGCCGCTGTCGGTGATGTGCCCGCACGAGCCGGCCTGGCCCGTGCAGTTGGTGCCCCTGCAGATGGGCGTGCTGCAGTTCCCCATCCCCAGCGCGCGGCGCTGCTACAAGCTGGGCCAGGCGCTGCGCCGTGCCATCGAGAGCTACCCCGAGGATCTGAAGGTCGCCATCGTCGCCACCGGCGGACTGTCCCACCAGGTGCACGGCGAGCGCGCCGGCTTCAACAACACCGCGTGGGACGCGCGCTTCCTGGACCTGTTCCAGAACGACCCCGAGGCGCTGGCCGACATGACGCAGGCCGAGTACGCCGAGCTGGGCGGCCTGGAGGGGGCGGAGGTCATCATGTGGCTGGTCATGCGCGGCGCTCTGGCGGCGCAGGTGAACTGCCTGCACCGCGACTACTACTTGCCGTCCATGACCGGCATCGCCACCGCCATCTACGAGCCCGTGGCGCAGGTATTGCCACCCACGGTGCTGCAGCGCCACCGTACCCGTATGGCCGAGCAACTGATCGGGGTGGAAAAGCTTCCCGGCACCCACCCGTTCACGCTGGCCCGCAGCGTCAAGGCCTACCGGCTGAACCGCTTTCTGCATGCCCTCGTGCAGCTCGAGGTGCGCGCCGCCTTCCTGGCCGACGAGGAGGCTGCATTCGAGGCTGCCCAGCTGCCCGAGGTGGAACGCGACCTCGTGCGCCGCCGCGACTGGCAGGGCCTGATCCACCACGGTGTCATCTTCTTCATGCTCGAGAAGCTGGGCGCCGTGATCGGTGTGTCCAACCTGCACATCTACGCCGCGATGCGCGGCGAGACGCTGGAAGCCTTCCAGCGCACCCGCAACACCCAGGCTCTGTACTCGGTGGCCGGCAAGCAGGCCGGCCCGCTGGACTGGAACCCGCCCAAGAGCGCCTGATCTCTTCACTCACCACAACAAGGAGACTTCCCATGAACAAGCACGCATTCGCCATCGGCGCACTGGCCCTGGCCGCCGCCAGCGCTACCCACGCGCAGTCCAACGTCACCATCTACGGCCTGCTGGACGCCGCCGTGGAGCAGCTGAGCAACGTCGGCGCCACGGGCGGCAGCCTCAAGCGCATGCCCGGCCTGACCGGCGGCATGGCGCCGTCGCGCCTGGGCTTTCGCGGTACTGAGGACCTGGGCGACGGCCTGAAAGCCGTGTTCACGCTGGAGCAGGGGCTGGGGGTGGACAGCGGCACGCTGAACCAGGGCGGCCGCGCCTGGGGGCGGCAGGTTTTCGTGGGCCTGCAGGGCAGCTTCGGTACGGTGACCCTGGGCCGCCAGTACTCCATGCTTTTCTGGTCGCAGCTGGATGCCGACATCCTGGGCCCCGCCATGTTCGGGTCCGGCTCGCTGGACAGCTACCTGCCCAACTCGCGCGTGGACAACAGCATTGCCTGGCGCGGCACTTTCAGCGGCGTGACGCTGGGCGCCACGTACAGCTTCGGTCGTGATGCCGTGAATGCCGGCCCCAGCCCCTCAGGCACCAACTGCGCCGGCGAGAACGCAGCCGACGACAAGGCGTGTCGCCAGTGGTCCGTGCTGGCCAAGTACGACACGCCGACTTGGGGCCTGTCCGCGGCGGTGGACGAGATCCGTGGCGGAACCGGTGCCTTTGCCGGCCTCACCAGCAGCGGCCTGACCGACCGCCGCGCCACGGTGGCAGGCTGGGTGCGCATCGTCGGCGTGAAGCTGGGCGCGGGCGTCATCGACCGCAACAACCAGGCCAGCGCCACGACGCCTAAGAGTCAGCTCTGGTACCTGGGCGCCAGCTACCCTGTAACGCCCGCGTTCACGCTGGACGGTCAGGTCTTCAAGCTGGACTACCGCAACACGGCCAACCAGGCCACACTGCTGGCCGTGCGGGGCGTGTACGCGCTGTCCAAGCGCACGGCGGTCTACGCGACCGCAGGCCACATCGGCAACGATGGCACGCTGGCGCTGGGCGTCTCCAATGCGGCGGCCGGCAGCGGCCCGGTGGCCGGTGGCAGCCAGACCGGCCTGGCGCTGGGCGTGCGCCACAGCTTCTGAGGCCCATCCTGCGTGTGGCGCCCAGGTGGCGCGGGCGCTGCGGCAGGATGCGATGCGAGGCCGGGCTCAGGCCGACGCGGGCCTCAGGTCTGGCGGCACCAGCCCGCGTCTTTGAGGGCGCTCCGGACTTCGGGGTGCCTGGCAAAGCTTGCCTCGACGGATTGCTGCACGATGTCGTACAGCGGGCGGATCATGGGCCGAAGGTTTTCTACGACCTTGCTTGAGCTCAGCAACGACGGCACGCGTATGCCGCGGTGCTCAATCTCGCCACCGACCGTTCGTATGTCGAAGCCGATGCGCGAGAAATGACTGGCCAGTCGCGGCTCCGTCAGCACGAACACATGCTCGACCTGCAGGTGCCTTGCCACGGCGGCCGCAGCCAGGTAGAGGCTCACGGGGATGAACGGAAAACGCGGCATCGGCTGGTCCATCGCGAAGTTTGTCTCGGACGCCGACGTCATCGCCATGTTTTGCTCGCCCTTGCGCTGGCGAAATGCGCCGACCACGGCGAGCCGCGACACTTCGCCGATGGTGTCGCGTGGAAGCTGGCTCGGATCGACGAGGCTGCGGTCCAGCACGTGCCGGCAGCTGTCCTCGAACGGCAGCGCTTCCTGGCCCTTCGCGAGGATCAGCCTGGTGCAGCCCACGGGCTCGCCCGTGCCCTGCTTGCGCAGCAGGCAATGCACCGAGTGCTTGTCCGCAGTATCGGTCTCCATCCCGTCGGCGCGGACGGGCTCCCAGCCCAGGTCCCGGCAGTAGACGTCATGACGAATCCGATAGACCTCGTTGCGGTCCTCGGGGGTTAACGCCGGTGCGATGGTGAAGTACTTCTGAAAGGCTCCGGCCAGATCCCTGGTTTCGTTCGGATCAGTCATGAAGTGCCCCCTTTGTTGTTGCTGCATGGTAGCAAGCCATGTGGGTGCGTTTACCGGATGTGCCTCCACTATGGCATTGGCCGAACTGGCCGAGAAGGGAGCCGACGTTGATGTGCTGCGCCAGATGGTGCAGTTCATGGCCCAGCGGCTCATGGAGATCGATGTCGAGGCCCGCTGTGGCGCCGGCTACGACGAGAAGAGCGCCGAGCGTTTGAACAGCCGCAATGGCTTTCGAGATCGAACCTGGGAGACGCGCGCTGGCAGCGTCGAGCTCAAGATCCCCAAGCTGCGCCAGGGCAGCTACTTCCCCGAGTTCCTGGAGCCGCGCAGAACCGCCGAGAAGGCGTTGACGGCGGTGATCCAGGAGGCGTACATCAAAGCGCATCTCCACGCGCTCCGTGGACGACCTGGTCAAGGCCATGGGCATGAGCGGCGTGTCCAAGAGCCAGGTGTCACGGCTGTGTGCCGAACTCAACGAGCGGGTTGGCGCGTTCTTGAACCGGCAGATCGAAGGCGACTGGCCGTACCTGTAGATCGATGCGACCTATGTCAAGACGCGCGAGGCCGGGCGTAGCGTGAGCGTGGCGGTCATAGTGGCCGTGAGCGTGAACACCGACGGCCAGCGCGAGGTCCTGGGCATCAAGGTCGGCGCCAGCGAGGCGGAGCCGTTCTGGACGGAGTTCCTGCGCAGCCTGAACCGACGCGGCCTGCGCGGCGTCAAGCTCGTCATCAGCGACAGCGACAGCGACAGCGACAGCGACTTCCATGAGCGGACGTTCCCAGAAAGCCCGCGCTCGGTATCCCCCTGGGTATCCCCCTGGAGCCGAAACTGGAGCCGAAACTGGAGCCAGAAAGGAAAAAGGACTTAGAGGCTTTCGCTTCTAAGTCCTTGATCTGCTTCAATAAAAATGGTCGGGACGGCGGGATTCGAACTCGCGACCCCTTGCACCCCATGCAAGTGCGCTACCAGGCTGCGCTACGCCCCGACTGAGCCAATAAGTATAACGCAGATTTTGTCGTCAGATCAACAAAGCGGAGCGAATTGCCAGAAGCTCCGCTCGAACCTGCTCCAGCGAGGTCAGTTGGGCGATCGGCTCGATGGACAGCGTCAGCGATGCCTCTGCGGCTTTCAAGGGGCGGGCAGCCGGTGTGCAGGCGCGTGCGGCCGCCGTGAGCAGCAACTCGCTGGCACCTTCGGTGCTGAATTCGTCGACAGCATCCTCGTCATGAGCGCGCGCGGCCTCGGCTTCATCGCGGAAGCTTTGTGCTGCCGTCACGGGCAGCCCTTCGCTGAGTTGGTTGCGTGCGCCGCTGATCGTGAAACCCTGGTCGTAGAGCAGGTCGCGGATGCGGCGGATCAACAGCACTTCGTGGTGCTGGTAGTAGCGCCGGTTGCCGCGCCGTTTCATGGGCTTGAGTTGGTTGAACTCCTGCTCCCAATAGCGCAGCACGTATGGCTTCACGCCGCACAGCTCGCTCACCTCACCGATGGTGAAGTAGCGTTTGGCGGGGATGGCGGGAAGCGCCTTTTCCATTGCAAATCAACAAGTTCGCGAAAGGGAGCCAGACTCTACTCGAAGTCTTCCGAGGCCGGCGCGTCGCCTTGCACCTGGCCCTTGAGTTTGTGGCTGGCGTGAAAGGTCACCACGTTGCGGGCCTTGATGGGGATGGATTCCCCAGTGCGTGGGTTGCGGCCCGGGCGTGGCGCCTTGCGACGGATGTTGAAATTGCCGAAGCCCGAGAGCTTCACGTCCTGTCCCTTGACGAGGCTGTCGTGCAGGATGTCGAAGAAGGCTTCGACCATGTCCTTGGACTCGCGCTTGTTGAGGCCCAGTTTGTCGAAGAGCAACTCCGCGAGTTCTGCCTTGGTCAGGGTGGGCGTCTCGAGGCTGCCAATGACGACGGCAACCGGGTCCTTCTTGTCGTGTTGGGCGTCCATGGTTTCTCCTGTCACCCGCGCAAGCGAGCGCCAAGCTGCAACACGGTGGCGGCAACGATGTCCGATACGGCGGCATCGATGCGCTCGTCAGTCAAGGTGGCTTCGTCGTCCAGCAACTCCAGCCGCACGGCCAGGCTGCGCTCGTCGGCCTGCAGGTCGGTCGTGGCGCCGGCTGCTGGCTTGAAGACGTCGAAGAGCCGGACCGATCGCAGCAGCGTGCCGCCGGCGGTGGTGATGCTGGCCACCAGGGCATCGTGGCTGACGCTGTCTTTCACGACCAGCGCGAGGTCACGCTGCACGGCCTGTTGGCGGGGCAGCGGCTGGCCTTGAGGCAGCGTGCGGCTCAGTGCGGCGTCGAGGTCCAGTTCGAAGACAACAGGCGCGCCCCCGCTGATCTCGTAGGCCTGACGCCAGCGCGGGTGCAGTTCACCGACGACGCCGATGACGGTGCCGTTCAGGCTCACGCGGGCGCTGCGGCCCGGGTGCAGCGCCGGGTGCTCGGCGGCATCGAAGCTCAGCGTCTGCGGGGCGAACAGGGCTTCCAGATCGCCCTTGACGTCGAAGAAGTCGACGGCGCGGTCACGCTGGCTCCATTGCTGCTGTTCGGCCGGGCCCCAGGCCAGGCCGCCCAGGCGCAGTGGCTGGGCGATGCCGGCGACCGACAGCGGGCCACTGGCGACCGTGGTGTCCCGCTTGAACACGCGGCCCAGCTCGAACACGCGCACGCGCGTCGCGCGGCGGGCCTGGTTGTGGCGCAGCACCTGCACCAGGCTGCCGATGAGGCTGGTGCGCATCACCGACAGCGGCGCAGCGATGGGGTTCAGCAGCTTGATCGGGTCGGCGACGCCGGCCAGCTCGCGCTCCCAGCGCTCCTCGACGAAGCTGAAGTTGATGGTCTCGAAGTAGTCGCGCGCGGCCACGGCGCGGCGCAGCGCGTGCTTGGCCTGGCGCGACTCCGAGCCGGTGCGGCCGACGATGGGGGCCAGCGGCGCCGTGGACGGCAGCGTCGGGTAGCCCATCACGCGGATGACTTCCTCGATGAGGTCTTCCTCGATCAGGATGTCGAAGCGCCAGCTCGGCGGGGTCACCGTGATGGTGCCGTCTGCGGCAGTGAACGGCAGACCCAGGCGGGTGAAGACCTTCTCGCAGTCGGCCTGCGTCACTGGCATGCCGATGACCTTGGCAGCGCGGGCGACGCGCAGCGTCACGGGTTTGGCGACCGGCGCGTTGGGCGACTGATCGTCCATCGGGCCGACCTTCGTATCGGCCGTGCCGCAGATGTCGAGGATGAGCTGCGTGATGCGCTCGATGTGCTCGACGGTCTGCGAGGCATCGACCCCGCGTTCGAAGCGGTGGCCGGCGTCGGTGGAGAAGTTGTAGCGCCGGCCGCGGCCCATGACGGCCTCGGGCCACCAGAAGGCGGCTTCGACGTAGACGTTCTTCGTGTCGTCGGACACGGCGGTGTGGTCGCCGCCCATGATGCCAGCGAGGGACTCGACCTCGCGTGCATCGGCGATGACACCGACCTTCTCGTCCAGCTGAACAGTGTTGCCGTTCAGCAGCTTGAGCTGCTCGCCGCTCCGGCCCCAGCGCACGACGAGTTCGCCGCTGATCTTGTCGAGGTCGAAGATGTGCGAGGGGCGGCCGTACTCGAACATCACGTAGTTCGAGATGTCGACCAGGGCCGTCACCGAACGCTGGCCGCAGCGCTCCAGGCGCTGGACCATCCAGGCGGGCGTCTTGGCCTTGGTGTCGATGCCCTTGACGATGCGGCCGGAGAAACGGCCGCACAGGTCGGTGGCTTCGACGTGCACCGGCAGCTTGTCATCCAGCGTCGGCTTGATGGCCGGGAACTCGGCCTTCAGCAGCGGTGCGCCGGTCAGCGCAGCCACTTCACGCGCGACACCGAACACGCTCAGGCCGTGGCCCAGGTTGGGCGTCAGCTTCAGCGTGAACAGCGTGTCGTCGAGGTTCAGGTGCTTGCGGATGTCTTCGCCGATGACGGCGTCCGCCGCCAGCTCCAGCAGGCCGCCGTGGTCTTCGCTGAGCTTGAGCTCGCGGGCCGAGCACAGCATGCCGAAGCTCTCGACGCCGCGCAGCTTGCCGACGCCGATCTTGAAGGCCTTGCCGTCTTCACCGGGCGGCAGCTCGGCGCCGACGGTGGCCAGCGGCACCTTGATGCCGACGCGGGCGTTGGGGGCGCCGCAGACGATCTGCAGCAGCTCGCCGCCAGCGTTGACCTTGCAGACGCGCAGCTTGTCGGCGTTGGGGTGTTGCTCGGCTTCGAGGATCTCGGCGACGACGATGCCGTGGAAGGGGGGAGCAACGGGGCTCAGCTCTTCCACTTCCATGCCAGACATGGTCAGCAGTTCGGCCAGTTTTTCAGTGGACAGCGGCGGATTGCAGAACTCGCGCAGCCAGGACTCGGGGAATTGCATGGTGACTCGTGAACTCGGTGGCTGGGCGGATTACTTGAACTGCGACAGGAAACGCAGGTCGCCGTCGAAGAAGGCGCGCAAGTCGTTGACGCCATAGCGCAGCATGGCCAGGCGGTCGATGCCCGAGCCGAAGGCGAAGCCGATGTAGCGTTCGGGGTCTAGGCCCATGTTGCGGATGACCTGCGGGTGTACCTGGCCCGAGCCTGAGACTTCCAGCCATCGGCCCTTCAGTGGGCCGCTCTCGAACATGATGTCGATCTCGGCGCTGGGCTCGGTGAACGGGAAGTAGCTGGGGCGGAAGCGCAGCTGCAGCTGGTCGGTCTCGAAGAAGGCGGTGATGAAGTTCAGGTAGACCGCCTTCAGGTCTTTGAACGAGATGTTCTCGCCGACCCACAGGCCTTCGACCTGATGGAACATGGGCGAATGGGTGGCATCGCTGTCGACGCGGTAAGTGCGGCCCGGCGCGATGACGCGGATTTCGGGCATGGTCTCCTGGCCGGCATAGCGCTTGGCGTGCGCCTGCGCGTAGCGGATCTGCATCGGGCTGGTGTGCGGGCGCAGGTTGAGCCAGCTGCCGTTCTCGTCCTTCATGTCGACGTAGAACGTGTCCTGCATCGAGCGGGCCGGGTGGTTCTCGGGGTTGTTCAGCGCCGAGAAGCTGTACCAGTCGGTCTCGATCTCGGGGCCATCGGCGACGTCGAAGCCCATGGAGCCGAAGATGGCCTCGATGCGCTCCATCGCGCGGGTGATCGGGTGCAAGCCGGCGGTGCCTCGCTGGCGGCCTGGCAGGGTCACGTCCAAGGCTTCGGCCTTGAGCTGCTTCTCGAGCTCGGCGGCGGCCAGTGCATCACGACGGGCCGTGAGGGCGGCCTCGATGGCAACCTTGGTCTGATTGATCTCGGCGCCGCGGGTCTTCTTCTCCTCGATGCTGAGGGCGCCCAGGCCCTTCATCAGTTCGGTCACACGGCCGGACTTGCCGAGGAAGCGCGCCTTGGCGTTCTCCAGTTCGGCGGGCGTGGGGGCGGCGGCAAAGTCGGCCTGTGCCGCTTGCAGCAAAGCGTCGAGATCGGACATTCGGGAATTCGGAATGAGAAAGGGCCGACCCTGGTGGGCCGGCCCTCAAAAGTTGCGGGCTCCAGCTCGCGCCGGAGCAGTTCGCAATCAGGCGAGCGCGGCCTTCACCTTGGCGAAGATGCTGGCGAAACCAGCCGGGTCGTTGACGGCCAGATCGGCGAGGACCTTGCGGTCGATCTCGATCTGGGCCTTCTTCAGACCCGCCACGAACTTGCTGTAGGACAGACCCAGGCCACGCGAGGCGGCGTTGATACGGGCGATCCACAGCTGACGGAACACGCGCTTCTTGGTGCGGCGGTCACGGTAGGCGTATTGGCCCGCCTTCATCACCGCCTGCTTGGCGATGCGGAAGACGTTCTTACGACGACCGCGGAAGCCCTTGGCCAGAGCCAGGACCTTCTTGTGACGGGCGCGAGCGGTAACACCACGTTTGACGCGAGGCATATGTTTCTCCTTCTAGTCTTGGTGGATTACAGGCCGGCGAAAGGCAACATTTGAGCCATGTGGCCCATGTTGGTTTCGTGCACGTTCACGGCGCCGCGCAGCTGACGCTTGTTCTTCGTGGTCTTCTTGGTCAGGATGTGGCGCTTGAACGCCTGACCGCGCTTGACGGTGCCACCCGGACGAACGCGAAAACGCTTTTTCGCGCTGCTCTTGGTCTTCATCTTGGGCATGTGAATGCTCCTTTTAAGTGTGTCCCTGGGGCGGTGGCGGTGAGCCCGCCACGCTTGTTGGCCTCAGGAGACTTGTGAACCGGCAGGCGACCAAACCTGCCGGTTGAACTTCAAAAACTGCTTACCGCTTCTTGGGGGCCAGCACCATGATCATCTGGCGGCCCTCAAGCTTCGGCATGTTCTCGACCACGGCCACGTCGGCCAGTTCGTCGCGAATCCGCTCCAGCAGGCGCATGCCGATGTCCTGGTGCGTGATCTCGCGGCCCCGGTAGCGCAGCGTGACCTTGCCCTTGTCGCCGTCTTCGGCAATGAAGCGGCGCAGATTGCGCATCTTGATCTGGTAGTCACCTTCGTCCGTGCCCGGGCGGAACTTGACTTCCTTGATCTCGATGACCTTCTGCTTGGACTTGGCCTCGGCAGCGCGCTTTTGCTCGATGTACTTGAACTTCCCGTAGTCCATCAGCCGGCAGACCGGCGGATTGGCGGTGGGGGAGATCTCGACCAGGTCCACGTCCAGATCGCCCGCCATGCGCAGGGCTTCCTGGATGCTGACGATCCCGATGGGTTCATTCTCGGGGCCGTTCAGGCGGACTTCGGGAGCCATGATTTCGCGGTTCAGGCGGTGCTTGCGCTCCGGAATCGCGCGACGGTCGGCAAACGTAGCGATGGTGTGGACCTTTCAACAAGGCCCCAAGGCGAGGGGCCTCAAATAAAACAAAGCGCGCCCGGACGGCTCTTTCAGACCTTGTTGGTGATGTCTGCGGAGATCCTGTCGAGGAAGTCCTGCAGAGGCATCACGCCGAGGTCCTGGTTGCCACGGGCGCGTACCGCAACGCTGCCATTCGCCTTTTCCTTGTCGCCTACGACGAGGATGTACGGCAGCTTTTGCATGGAATGCTGGCGGATTTTATAGGTGATCTTCTCGTTGCGCAAATCGGCTGAGGCCCTAAGCCCTTGTTTTTGCAGCGATTTCACAATTTCAGCCACGTAATCGGCCTGCGCATCCGTAATGTTGGCGACAACAACCTGTGTCGGAGCCAGCCAGGTGGGCAGCGCGCCGGCGTGCTGTTCGATGAGGATGCCGATGAAACGCTCCAGGCTGCCGACGATGGCGCGGTGCAGCATCAGCGGGCGTTTGTGCTCGCCGTCCTCGTCCACAAACGCCGCGTCCAGGCGCTCGGGCATGTTGGGGTCGACCTGGATCGTGCCGCACTGCCACTCGCGGCCCAGCGCATCCTTGAGCGTGTATTCGATCTTGGGGCCGTAGAAGGCACCTTCGCCGGGCAGGTAGGTGAAATCGCAGCCCGACGCGCGCAGGCCCTCGGCCAGCGCGTGCTCGGCCTTGTCCCAGCTTTCCTCGCTGCCGATGCGCTTCTCGGGGCGTGTCGACAGCTTGTAGATGATGTCCGTGAAGCCGAAGTCCTTGTAGACCTTCTGCAGCAGCGCCGTGAAGGCGGTGACCTCGCCCTGGATCTGGTCTTCCGTGCAGAAGATGTGGCCGTCGTCCTGCGTGAAGCCGCGCACGCGCATGATGCCGTGCAGGCCGCCGGTGGGCTCATTGCGGTGGCACTGGCCGAACTCGCCGAAGCGCAGCGGCAGGTCGCGGTAGCTCTTCACGCCCTGCTTGAAGATCAGGATGTGGCCGGGGCAGTTCATCGGCTTGAGCGCGTAGTCGCGCTTCTCCGATTCCGTCGTGAACATGTTCTCGCGGTACTTGTCCCAGTGGCCCGTGGCTTCCCACAGCGTCTTGTCCAGCAGCTGCGGGCCCTTGACCTCCTGGTAGCCGTTGTCGCGGTAGACGCGGCGCATGTACTGCTCCACCTCCTGCCACACCGTCCAGCCCTTCGGGTGCCAGAAGACGACGCCGGGGGCGTGCTCGTCGATGTGGAACAGATCCAGTTCCTTGCCGAGCTTGCGGTGGTCGCGTTTTTCGGCTTCCTCCAGCATCGTCAGGTACTTCTGCAGGTCGTCCTTGGTCGCCCAGGCCGTGCCGTAGATGCGTTGCAGTTGCTCGTTGCGGTGGTCGCCGCGCCAGTAGGCGCCGGCCACCTTCATCAGCTTGAAGTGCTTGAGCTTGCCCGTGCTTGGCACGTGCGGGCCGCGGCACAGGTCCTCGAAGGCGCCTTCGGCGTACAGCGACACGTCCTGGTCGGCCGGGATGCTCTCGATGATCTCGGCCTTGTAGGCCTCGCCTTGCGCCTTGAAGTGGGCCACGGCTTCGTCGCGCGGCAGCACGCGGCGCACGACCTTCTCGTCCTTCCTGGCCAGCTCGGTCATCTTGGACTCGATGGCGGCCAGGTCCTCGGGCGTGAACGGGCGCTTGTAGGCGAAGTCGTAATAGAAGCCGTTCTCGATGACCGGGCCGATGGTGACCTGGGCGTCGGGGTACAGCGACTTGACGGCGTAGGCCAGCAGGTGGGCCGTGGAGTGGCGGATCAGCTCCAGGCCGTCGGCGTCCTTGTCGGTGACGATGGCGAGCTGGACGTCGCGGTCGATGACGTGGCTGAGGTCGACGACCTGACCGTCGACCTTGCCGCCGAGGGCGGCCTTGGCCAGGCCGGCGCCGATGCTGGCGGCGACGTCGCCGACCGTCAGCGCGGCGGGGTACTCACGGCGGGAGCCGTCGGGGAGTTGGATGGAAATCATGGGGTGCTCCAAGAGCGAAAACAAAAAAGCGCGGCCAGGTGCCGCGCTTTGTTCGTGCCCGTGAAGGGCGAGAAGACGTGACGTGCCGCGGCCGACTAGTTACCGGTGAAGGTGGTGGTCGTAGTTCGCGGTGTCATAACCAGGGTGCCTTTCTCGCTCTTGTGAGGGGAGGGAGCCGCGATTCTAAAGCGGTAGCGCCAAAATCGAGTCGCGCTGCGCCAACGCAGCGAATTCATCAGCCAGTCGCTGGCTTTCGCTGACAGCCACGCGCCAGCGGCGGCGGCGCTCGTCGGCGTCCAGCGCCATGAAGTCCTGGCGGTCCGGCAGCTTGGCGCCGGGCAGCGTGGCAATCCACGCGGGTGACGGGCACAGCAGCACGACGTTGTCGAGGAAGGCGGTCGAGCGGTGTCTGGATTTGAGCGCCTTGTCCAGCCAGCCGGGCACGACCTGGCGCTGGAAGTGCGGGTACAGCACCAACGGCGCCGCGCATGCCTGGAGCGCGCGGTAGTCCAGGTGCAGGTGGTAGTCGGTGATGCCGCCGTCCCAGTAGGCGCCACGCGGGGCACCGGGCAGGTCATGCTGAGCGCGCAGCCAGAACGGGATGGAGCAGCTGGCCAGCAGCGCGCCGCGCAGGTTGGTGCGCGACAGATGCACCTCGCGCGTCGTGAAGTCGTTGAGCTTCAGCGGCAGGCGGTCGCGCGCATCGGAGAAGACGACGCGTTCCAGGAACCGGCCCAGCAGCGGGCGTGACACTGCAT
Source organism: Pelomonas margarita (assembly GCF_043555875.1). Lineage (NCBI taxonomy): Bacteria > Pseudomonadati > Pseudomonadota > Betaproteobacteria > Burkholderiales > Sphaerotilaceae > Roseateles > Pelomonas margarita. Next base: position 84,627 of record NZ_JBIGHW010000001.1, read on the forward strand.
TGGCCGCAAACGCGCCCAGGTAGCCCAGCGGCGTGCGCAGTCGACCTTCGCGCGCCAGCAAGCCAAGTCCCTTGTTCTGGCCACGCGACGTGACGATGTGCAGCCGATAGCGCGGGTGGGCGAGCACGTCGGCCTCACGGCCTTCGAAGATCTCGGCCAGGATCTCGCCGAAGCGCCGGCTGACCCCCTCGGGCCGCGGCCGCTTCTCGCCCGGCAGCACGTCGTACTCCTGCGTCACATAGGCCTCGGCCATCACGTTGAACGCGTGGGCCACGTCGCGGTGAGCCAGCGCGGCTGTGGCCATGCGCCAGGCGCCGATGCTGGCGCCGACGAGGTGAACCGGGTGGCGGCTGGGCGCCAGCCAGTCGCCGAAGATGAAGCGGTCCAGGCCGTTGAGGATCAGCCCCTTGGGGCCGCCGGCCGCGGCCGGAATCAGGCCGACATCATCGGCGCGCAGGCCGCGCTCGGCCAGCCGCGCGCGGGCGGCGGGGCCGGCGAAGACTTGAAGGGCGGGGGAGGAACTCATCGCCCGACAAGATAGCCGACACGGGCTGCGTCGCGTGACGCGGCCGGGACGGCGCGGGGCGTCAGAACTTGTGTTCCCAGTTCACCGACCACCAGGGCACTGGCTCGCGTTCGTTCCGGTTGTAGTCCGGCGTGCCGACGATGACGACGCGCGTGCCCTGCTTGGGCTGGAACAGGCCGTTGACGCTCACGCGCACGCTGTCCTGCTTGCTGACCTGCATGGCGGCGAAGGCGTCGAGCGAGCGCGAGGCCAGCGAGGTCTGGCTTTGCAGCACGCTCTGGCGCACGTCGAACTCAGGCGCGATCTGGGCGCTGAAGCCCATGTTGATCGGAAGGCTCTTGAGACGGTAGTCGGCACCGAAATTGAACTGCCAGGGCTGCTGGCCCTCCAGGCGGTTGTCGGGGCCGGGGATGTCGCCGACGGAAGATCGGTACAGGTTCAGCGACGCACGCAGGTTCAGCGCGGTGCTGGCTTCGAACAGGCTCGGGAACAGCTCGCCGGCACGCCCCTTCACCTCCAGCTCCAGGCCTTGGGTCGTGGCCTTGCTGAGGTTGATCTGCGTGATGACGTAGCGCTGCGTATCGGCATAGGGCACCGTCATCAGGCGCGGCCGGTCCGTGCGGATCAGGTTGGTGATGCGCCGGTGGAACACGCCGACCGACACCAGGCCGCCTGCGGGCAGGTACTTCTCGAAGGCCACGTCCAGGCCGGTGGCCAGTTCCGGCTTCAGCAACGGATTGCCCATGCGGTCCGGGGCAAGCTCGGTGTTGATGCGCGCATTCGGGCCGCGCACCTCGTAGTCGGTGTTGACGGTCGGGCGGGCGATGAGCTGCTGCACGTCCGCTGCCTTGTAGCTGCGCGTGAGGCTGGCGCGCACGAGGTCGCGGCCCTTGGGGTCGGGCTTGAAGTTCAGGTGCAGCAGCGGCGTCGTGACCTTGCTGGTGCTGGTGAACTGGCTGCCGTCGCCTTCGCTGGCCATCTTGATCTGCTCATGGCGCACGCCGGCGTAGGCCGACCATTGCTTGTTGATTTCCCACTCGTCCTGCAGGTAGGCGGCCGAGCGGGTGATCGTCGCGTTGAAGGGTTGGCCTTCGACCCCCGTCAGCAGGTCTTCCAGCTGCGGGTTGGTCTTGCGGTAGTCGATCTGCTGCGTGCGGCGGCGTTCGTCGCGGGTGCGGCGCTCCAGCTCGGCGCCGGTCGTGATGGTGTGGGCTTCTCCCGCGTACTGGCTGTACTTGCCGGACAGGCTGGTGTTGCGGTTGCGGTTGTCGCCCGACGTGAAGCGGTCGATGGCCTGCGAGCCGTCCTTGTTGCGGCCGAAGAAATCGAAGTCAAAGTCTGCGCCACCACTGCCGGTGCCCGCGCGCAGCTCGATGCGGCGATCCTCGCCGAAGCGGTTGTTGTATTGCAGGTTGACGCGGTTGGCCGAGAAGGTGCCGCGGTTGCGCGTGGTGTCCAGCAGGCTCTGCGGCAGCACGCTGCTGGCGCCCGAGAACAGCACGGTGGTGGTGTTCTCGCCCTCGTTGCGGAAGCTGTTCTGCACGAAGAAGCCCTGCAGCGTCAGCGTCTCGTCGTCGTCGAGCTTCCAGTTCAGGCGCGGCGAGATGTTGAAGCCGCGGCCGAAGGCACGGTCGCGCCCGACATTGCTCATGCCGGTCACGCCCTTGTCGCGTACGCGGTCGCCTTCGGTTTCGTTGACGAAGTTCCACTGGTAGACCGAGATCGGCAGCACGAAGCCCACGCCGCCGACGACGCGATCGCCGTAGGTGAAGCCGGCATTGATGACCGGCTTCTCGCTCGCGTAGGCCAGGCCCAGGCGCAGGTCCTTCTGCACAACGCGCGGGGCGTCCTTCAGGATGATGTTCAGCGTGCCGGCGATGGCCTGCGCGCTCTGGTCGGCGGTGGGGGCTTTGGTGACTTCCAGGCGCTCGACCTGCGCCGGGTTCAGGTTGTCCAGGCTGAAGCCCGGGGGCGCCGGCTCGCCGTTGACCAGGATCTGCGTGTAGGCGCCGCCTAGGCCGCGCATGCGCAGCTGGCCGCCGGAGACGTTGATGCCCGGCAGGCGCTTGAGCACGTCGGAGAGCTGCGTGTCGCCGTACTTGTCCAACTCGTCGCGGCCGTACAGCTGCTTGGCCACGGGCTCGCGGCGGCGCAGGTCGGTGTCGGTCTGCGTGCGCGAGACGGACACGCGCTCCAGCTGCTGGTTGCCGGGTGTCGGCGAGTTGTTCGAGGCGCGGTCGACCTCCTGCTGGGCCAGAACCAGGGCGGGACTGAGCAGGAGCAGCAGGGCGAGGGCAGGGGTTTTCAAGAAGGACTCCGAGGATGCAGGATGGCGCGCACCATAGCGGGCCTGCCAGCCGGCCGCAGGCGGGCTGCGACCGGTTGCAGTTTGGCGGGTGTCAGTCGACGACCCGTGGCGCGGGCCGCATGTTGACAGCAGTTCGTGTCAGTGCCGAAGGTCAGCGTTTGAGCTTGGCGAAGGCCGCCGCCATCGCGTTGCCGCCAGCCGGTTGCGTGTCGCGCGCGCCGCCACCGGCCCGTTCGTTGCGGGCGGCGGGGCGGAAGGCGTTGTCCTGCTTGGCGCCGCGCGGCGCCTGGGCATCGAGCTTCATCGTCAGCGAGATGCGCTGGCGGGCCAGGTCCACTTCCAGCACCTTGACCTTGACGATGTCGCCGGTTTTGACGACCTCGCGCGCGTCGTTGACGAACTTGTTGCTCAGCTGGCTGACGTGGATGAGCCCGTCCTGGTGCACGCCCAGGTCGACGAAGGCGCCGAACTGTGCGACGTTGCTGACCGTGCCTTCCAGCAGCATGCCGGGCTGCAGGTCCTTCACGTCTTCGACGCCGTCGTTGAAGCGGGCGACCTTGAAATCCGGGCGCGGGTCGCGGCCGGGCTTCTCCAGTTCGGCCAGCACGTCCTTGACCGTGATGAGGCCGAACTTGTCGTCGGCCAGCAGTTCGGGCTTGAGCGTGCGCAGCACCTCGCTGCGGCCAACGATCTCGTCGGCCGAGCGCTTCAGCAGCGCCAAGGCTTTCTCGACCAGCGGGTAGGTCTCGGGGTGCACGCCGCTGAGGTCCAGCGGGTTGTCGCCACCGCGAATGCGCAGGAAGCCGGCGGCCTGCTCGAAAGTCTTGGGCCCCAGGCCCGTCACGTCCAGCAGCTGCTGGCGGTTGCGGAATGACCCGTTGGCATCGCGCCAGCGCACGATGCTGCTGGCGACCGAGGCCGACAGGCCCGACACGCGGGCCAGCAACGCCTGCGACGCGGTGTTCAGGTCCACGCCGACCTTGTTCACGCAGTCCTCGACAACTGCGTCCAGCGCGCGCGCCATCTCACTTTGGTTGACGTCGTGCTGGTACTGGCCGACGCCGATGCTCTTGGGGTCGATCTTGACCAGCTCGGCCAGCGGGTCTTGCAGGCGGCGCGCGATGGAGACGGCGCCGCGCAGGCTCACGTCCAGGTCGGGCAGTTCCTTGGAGGCGAACTCGGAGGCTGAGTAGACCGACGCGCCGGCCTCGCTGACGACGACGCGTTCGATCTTGACGTCGGCGTCCAGCGCCTGCAGCTTCTTGATCAGTTCGCCGGCCAGCTTGTCGGTCTCGCGGCTGGCGGTGCCGTTGCCGATGGCGATCAGGTTGACGCCATGCGTCGCGCAGAGCTTGGCCAGCGTGTGCAGCGAGCCGTCCCAGTCGCGGCGCGGCTCGTGTGGGTAGACGGTGGACGTGTCCAGCACTCGGCCGGTGTCGCTCACCACCGCCACCTTCACACCGGTGCGAATGCCCGGATCCAGCCCCATGACGACGCGCTTGCCGGCGGGTGCGGCCAGCAGCAGGTCGCGCAGGTTCTCGGCGAAGACCTTGATGGCGGTGGCCTCGGCGGCTTCACGCAGGCGGGCGAACAGGTCGCGCTCCAGGCTCAGGCTCAGCTTGACCTTCCAGGTCCAGCCGATGCTCTTGCGGATCAGCGCATCCGACGGGCGATTGGCATGGCGCCATCCCAGGTGCGACGCGATGCGGCTCTCAGCCAGGCCGGGCTGGCCGGCCACGGGTTCTTCGTCCAGTACCAGCTTGGCGTCCAGCAGCTCCTGCGTGCGGCCGCGGAAGACGGCCAGCGCGCGGTGCGACGGCACGGTCTTGATGGGCTCGGCGTAGTCGAAGTAGTCGCGGAACTTGGCGTTGTCGGGCAGCTCGCCGTTCTTGCCGTCCATCAGCTTGGACTGGAACAGTCCTTCCTCCCACAGCCACTCGCGCAGCTTGCCCACCAGCACCGCGTCCTCGGCCCAGCGTTCGGAGAGCAGATCGCGCACGCCGTCCAGCACGGCGAAGGTGTCGGCAAAGCCGGCCTCGGCGTTCAGGAACTTCGCGGCCTCAACCTGCGGGTCCAGCGACGGGTCGGCGAACAGCGCGTCGGCCAGCGGCTCCAGCCCGGCCTCGCGGGCGATCAGGCCCTTGGTGCGGCGCTTGACCTTGTAGGGCAGGTAGAGGTCTTCCAGCTCCTGCTTGGTGGGCGCGGCCTTGATGGCGACTTCCAGCTCGGGCGTCAGCTTGCCTTGTTCGGCGATGCTTTTCAGCACGGCCTCGCGGCGATCCGCCAGCTCGCGCAGGTAGGCCAGGCGGGCGTCCAGCTCGCGCAGCTGGATGTCGTCCAGGCCGTCGGTGGCCTCCTTGCGGTAGCGGGCAATGAAGGGCACGGTGGCGCCGCCGTCCAGCAGGTCGACGGCAGCCTGCACCTGGGCAGGCCGAACCTTCAGCTCAGCAGCAATCTGGGAAACGATCAATTGGTCCAAAACGGGGCCCTGGCGTGACGCGAAAAGCCCAGGATTTTGGCCTAACCGAGCCAGCGCGTCAGACCCAGCGCCGCTGCCCGGCCGCTGGCCATGCTGGCGGTCAGCAGGTAGCCGCCCGTCGGGGCTTCCCAGTCCAGCATCTCGCCAGCGACGAACACGCCGGGCAGGGCCTGCAGCATCAGCCCGCCGGTCAGCGCCTCGAAGCGCACGCCGCCCGCGGTGCTGATGGCCTCGGCCACGGGCCGGGTCGAGTGCAGCGTCAGCGGCAGGGCCTTCAGTGCAGCGGCCAGCGTGGCGGGGGCCAGCATCTGCTCGCGCGTCAACAGCTCATGCAGCAGGCCCAGCTTCAGCGGGCTCAGGTTCAGCCGGCTCTTCAGGTGTGACGACAGCGAGCGGCTGCCGCGCGGGTGGCGTACCTCGGCCAGCACGCGTTCGGGTGTCAGTTGCGGCAGCAGGTCCAGCTGCAGCGTGGCGTGGCCGTCGCGGGCGATCTGCTCGCGCAGCGCGGCGCTGGCGGCGTAGACCAGTGAGCCCTCAATGCCGGTGGCCGTGATGACGAACTCGCCTGGGCGGCTGTCGAAGCCCTCGGTGGCCAGCGCCACCGGCTTGACCGGCTGGCCGGCAAATTCGGTCGCGAAGCGCTCGCTCCAGCCGGGGGCGCCGGCGTGGGCGGCTGTGGGGCCGACGTCGAAGCCACAGTTGGCGGGCTGCAGCGGCGCGACGTCCACGCCACGTGCGGCCAGCCAGGGCGCCCAGGCGCCGTCGGAGCCGAGCTGAGGCCAGGAGGCGCCGCCCAGCGCCAGCAGCGTGGCGCGTGGCGTGACGAGGCGTTCGCCGTCGGGGGTGTCGAAGCGCAGCGAGCCGTCGTCGGCCCAGCCGGTCCAGCGGTGGCGCATCGCGAACTTCACGCCGGCGGCACGCAGCCGCTGCAGCCAGGCGCGCAGCAGCGGCGCGGCCTTGAGGTCGGCGGGGAACACTCGGCCGGAGCTGCCGACGAAAGTGTCCACGCCCAGGCCCGCAGCCCATGCGCGCAGCGCGTCGGCATCGAATTCACGCAGCAGCGGCTCGATGTGTGCGGCGCGCGCGCCGAAGCGGCCGAGGAAGGGTGCAAACGGCTCGGCGTGCGTAAGGTTGAGGCCACCCTTGCCGGCCAGCAGGAACTTGCGGCCGACGCTGGGCTTGGCATCGAAGACGGTGACGTGCTGGCCGGCAGCGGCCAGCACCTCGGCGGCCATCAGGCCGGCGGGGCCGCCGCCGATGATGGCGATGGAATCGGGGGAGCTCATGCCCCGATTGTCCCAGCCTCAGTCGGCGCGCAGCTTGGCCCGCAGCGCCGCACCGATCTCGGGACGGTCCGCGAACGGGTCGGTGGGGTTGCGCAGCTGCATCACGTCTTCCAGACGTGTCTGCACGCCGGCCAGCGCCTGCGGGTGGCTGAAGATGTAGAACTTGCCGTGGTCGATGGCGTCGAACACCAGCGTCGCTACGTCTGCCGCCGTGAGCTTGCCCGAGGACACGGCCTTGTCGGTCTGCGCCTGGGAGATGAGTTGGCTCTTGGTGGCCTTGGACATCGGCAGGTCGGCCGGCCGGTTGCGATGGCTCTGGCTGATGCCGGTGGGCACGAAGAAGGGGCACAGTACCGAGGCATGAACCTGGTCGGTCACAAGCGACAGGTCTTGATAGAGCGTCTCGGACAGCGACACCACCGCGTGCTTGGAGACGTTGTACACGCCCATGTTGGGCGGGTTCAGCATGCCGGCCATGGAGGCGGTGTTGACGATGTGGCCGCGATAAGCGGGATCGGCCTTCGCAGCGGCCAGCATCATGGGCGTGAACAGGCGCACGCCGTGCACGACGCCCATCAGGTTCACGCCCAGCACCCATTCCCAGTCGCTGAGGGCGTTCTCCCAGATCAGGCCACCGGAGCCCACGCCGGCGTTGTTGAAGACGAAGTGCGGCGCGCCGAAGCGCGCTTCGACAGCCTTGGCCAGTGCTTCCATCTGGTCTGCCTTGGCCACGTCGACGACGCGGGCCAGCACCTCGACGTCTGCGAACTCGGCCACGGCCTTGTCCAGCGCGTCGGCCTGCACGTCCACGAGCACAAGGTTCATGCCGCGCCGGGCGGCGAGGCGGGCGGTTTCCAGGCCGAAGCCGGAGCCGGCACCGGTGATGACTGCGGTTTGCTTGCTCATGGCAGGGGCTTTCTCATTTCGATGTGGGGGATGCCGTCTTCGACATAGGGCTCGCCCGAGGGCGCGAAGCCGAAGCTGCCGTAGAAGCGCTCCAGGTGGGCCTGTGCGTGAAGCGTGATGGCGTGGCCGGGCCATAGGGCTTCACAGCGCGCGATGGACTCGGCCATCAGCGCGCGCCCACTGCCGCCGCCTCGTGCGGCGGGCGACGTGACGACGCGGCTGATGAGCGCGTCGGGCGCCTTCACTCCAGGCGGGATCAGCCGTGTGTAGGCCAGCAGCCGGCCGTCATCGCCCACACCGAGCAGATGCCAGGTGAGCGGGTCCAGGCCGTCGATCTCCAGGAACACGCAGTGCTGCTCGACGACGAAGACCTCGGAGCGCAGCCGCAGCACGTCGTGGAGCTGCTGCACCGTCAGCTCGGCAAACGGGACGCAGGTCCAGTTCATCAGACCAGCTTGACGAGCTGCTTGCCGAAGTTCTTGCCCTTGAGCAGGCCCATGAAGGCTTCGGGCGCATTCTCCAGGCCTTGGGCCACGGACTCGCGGTACTTGAGCTTGCCAGTGGCGACGAGGCCGCCCAGCTCCTTCAGCGCCTCGGGCCACACCTCCATGTGCTCGGACACGATGAAGCCCTCGACCTTCATGCGGTTGACGAGGATGAGCTGCGGTGCAGCCATGGGGATGGGCTGGCCGTCGTAGCCGGAAATCATGCCGCACATGGCCACACGGCTGAACGCGTTGGCGCGCAACAGCACGGCGTCCAGGATGTAGCCGCCGACGTTCTCGAAGTAGCCGTCGATGCCGTTCGGGCACTCGGCCTTCAGCGCGGCGGACAGCGAGCGCACGTCGCCATGCTGCTTGTAGTCGATGCAGGCGTCGAAGCCCAGTTCCTCGACGACGTAGCGGCACTTGTCCGCGCCGCCGGCAATGCCCACCGCGCGGGCGCCGCGCGCCTTGGCGAGCTGGCCCACGGCCGAGCCGACCGCGCCGCTGGCGGCGCTCACTACCACTGTCTCGCCGGCCTTGGGGTTGATGATCTTCACGAGGCCGTACCAGGCCGTCACGCCGGGCATGCCGACGGCGCCGAGATAGGCGGACAGCGGGATGTGCGTCGTGTCCACCTTCTGCAGCACGCCGCGCTGTGTGGCGTCCACGGTCTGGAACTCCTGCCAGCCACCCATGCCGACGACCTTGTCGCCGACGGCGAAATGGGCGTTCCTGGACTCGACAACCTCGCCGACCGTGCCGCCGATCATGACCTCGTCGATGGCCTGCGACGCTGCGTAGCTCTTGCTGTCGTTCATGCGGCCGCGCATGTACGGGTCCAGGCTCAGGAAGTGGTTGCGCACGCGCACCTGGCCCTCGGCCAGCGGCGCGAGGGCGGCCTCGACGAGGCGGAAGTTGTCGGGTGTGACCTCACCCTTGGGGCGGGCGGCGAGGACGATCTGGCGGTTGGTGGTGCTCATGCGGGTCTCCAGGGCCGGGGGCGTCCCGGCCAGCGGAGGGCATTGAAGCATGGGCCGGGGGACGTGGCACGTCCCATCGGCGACAGAAAAGCACGGTCGTGCTTTTTCGGAGCTCAGTCGGGCGACTTGAGCGGGAAGTTGGTGCAGCCGAGCTTTTCGGAGATGTCGCGGCTGGCCTTTTGCAGCATCTTCACGACGTCGGGCGCGCGCGCCTCGTCGAAGCGGAACGTGGGGAAGGACACGCTCATGCCGGCGATGGCCTGGCCCAGGCGGTCGAAGATAGGCACGCCCAGGCAGCGGATGTGGTCGTCGAATTCCTCGCGGTCTTCGCCGAACCCCTGCTTGTTGACCTGGGCCAGCTCAGCCAGGAAGGCCGGGCGCTCGGTGATGGTCTTGTCGCGAAAGCGCTTGAACTCGGCGCCATCGAGGATGGCGTCGCGGCGCTCCGGGTGCTCCCAGGCCATCAGCACCTTGCCGATGGCCGTGCAGTGGATGGGCGCGCGGCGGCCGACGCGCGAGTACATGCCCAGCATGTGGCGCGAGTCCACCTTGTGGATGTAGATGATCTCGCTGTCGATGAGACTGCCCAGGTGGACGGTCTCGCCTGTGGCATCGGCCAGCATCTGCATGGGGTGCTTGGCCAGGTCTACGAGGTCAGGCGAGGGCAGGGCCTTGGCGCCGATCTCGAACATGCGCATGGCCAGGCCGTAGCGTTCGCTATCGGGCTCCTGGCGCACATAGCCCAGGCTCTTCATGGTCTGCAGAAAGCGGTAGACCGTGGCCTTGGGCATGGCCAGGCGCACGGACAGGTCGGTGATGCCGATGTCGCTGCGCTCGCCCAGGGCGTTCAGGATGGCGAACACCTTCAGTACGGCGGCAACCGATTCCGGCTGTTTGGCGTCGCCAATGTCCTCATCCATGTTTTGGTTCTTTCGGGCGCTTGTTCCAGGAACTGAGGGGCGGATTCTGACTCAGGCCCGGCGGGGCCCGGCGCCGGCGCGGATTTGCTCAACAAGACGATCGAGCGCGGGGAACTTCAGCGCGGAGGCGCCGTAGGCGTCTGCGGGGCGCCAGCCGACGTCGGTGGACAGCCCCTGGGCGCCCAGCGTCACCGGGCGGCCGTTGAGGCGGTTGCCACCGCCGTCGGCCAGCGCGCTGCCCTTGAGGCGGCGGATCAGCCGGTCGGCGCTGATGCCGTCGGGCAGCGCCCAGCTGTTGGCCTCGGCCACGATGCGGGACTGGTGGCCGATGCCCAGCGAGTAGCCGAAGTCCTCGGCGCGGTCGGCCGTGAACAGGTTGCCTGCCACGTGCACGCGGCCAAAGCGCACGCGCGGCGTGCGTTCCTTGCAACCATGGAAGTGGTTGTGGTGCAGCGTGACGCGCAGCTTGCCGTCATCGCCGACGAGCTTGTCGTCGCCGCCGATGAGCATGGTCTTGTCATGGCTCTGGAAACGGCACCAGGACACGGTGACGAGGTCACTGCCCAGTGTGATGTCCAGCAATCCGTCGTGGTGCTGCACCGGGCGGCCCAGGCGCGTGGCGGCCAGGTGGTCGGGGCGGTCGCCGTCGTCCAGGTGGCAGTGGTGTACCCACACGCGTTGCGCGCCGGTCAGGCTGACCGGGTCGTAGGCGGAGTTCCATTCACCGTGGCCGTTGTCGCGCGGCTCCCATTCGGGGAAGTGATCGAAGGCGTCGTGCAGGCGCAGGTCGTGCAGCACGATGTTGCTGACCTTGTCCAGCAGCAGCGTACCGTGCCGGAAGCCGGCGCCGGGCGCGGCGCCCATCACCGTGGTGTTGGACGGCAGGCGCACGACGATGGCCTTGGCCTGGCGCCTGGCTGAGCGCGCGCGGGCGTCTTCCAGCGGGCCAACGGGGTCGCTGCGGCCCCAGGTGGCGGGGTCGAAGGCACGGTCGAAGGCGGCGGCGTCGAAGGCCGGGTCGCGCCACTGCTCGGCGTCGCCGGGGCCCAGGTCGATCATCGTGTGGATGCGCAGGATCTTGGGTGTGTCGCCCAGGCGCAGTGCCGCGTCCAGGCCAGCGCGGTCACGGATGTCGAGGATGTGCTCGGGCCGGGCGCCGGCGCCGCCGGTGGTCTGGCCCACGGCGGCCCAGCCCAGCGGGCGTTCGTCGACTGTCGGCAGTGCGGCGCAGCCAGGCAGTGCGGCCAGGGCCAGCAGTTCGCGGCGGGTCAGGCGGGTCATCGGTTGTTGTACTCGTGCAGGCGGTTCGTGGCCGCGTCGAAGGGGCGGCGCGAGGTGCTGGCCTGCCACGGGCCCACGTGGGCGCCGATCTCGCTGTCGCGCACGACGGCCAGGCCGTTGGGGCTGACACCGGCCACCCAGGTGCCGTGCTTGACGCCGGCATCCCAGGCGCGGCCGAGGGCGCTGGCGCCGGGGGCGATGCCGGGTTCGCCGACTAGGCGGCTGTGCGTGATGAGGAAGCCGTGCGGCACGTCGGGCGCCGTGCTGGGTGCCAGGATGATGCCGCCGTGGCCGGGCGTGCGCCGGTTGGCGCGGGTCAGGATGGTGGAGTGCTCGATGACCAGCGTGGCATTGCCGAAGATGAAGTCCACGTCGCCTGCGATCAGGCTGTGGCGAATCAGCTGGCGGGCCGGCGCTTGCGGCGTGCGGCGCTTCACGTAGAGCGTGTCCTGGTGGCCGAGCAGGCGCACGTTGTCGAGCTGCAGGCGGTCGCCCATCAGCGTCAGCGCGACGGCCTGCGCGCCGCCGCTCTCGCCCACGCCGGGCGGGTAGGCCTCGCCGCGGCGCACGCCGTCCATGGCGTCGTTGGCGATGGTCAGCGACAGCAGCTGCACATCGTTGCTCTGCACCAGCAGGCTGGTGCTGCCGCTGGTGCCGATGGTGGTCTTGCCGAGCTCGGGCCAGCAGGGGTGGGCGGGTTCGTTCTCGCCCTTCGGTTTGCCAGAGAAGCGGTTGTCCACCAGCACGACGGCGGCCGCGTCGATCGCGCTGCCGACCAGTGCGAGGGGGGCCTTGTCCTTGATGCAGACCGGGCCGCGGTAGGTGCCCGGCTGGATGTGGATGACCCAGCGCTTGGTGCTGTCCTTGCTGTCTGCCGGCACCTTGTCGATGGCGGCCTGCACGGACTCGCCCGGCCTGACCGTGAAGTCGGGCGCGGCGGCACCGAGGTCGGCCAGCGGCGCGGGCGCCCAGTCGCCGAGGTAGGCGGCCACCGTGTGCTGGGCGGCCTGTTCGGCGCTCAGCTGCGGGCGTGACTGCGCCTGGCTGGCGCCCGCCAGCACGACCAGGGCCAGGGCGGGCAGCAGCTTCACAGGTCCACCAGGTAGAGCGCCGGCTCCACGCCGTTCTCGCGCTCCTTGTCGCAGCTGAACAGCACCTGCTTCTCGTCGGGCGTGAAGCTGGGGTGGGGATGCGTGACCTGGCGGTCGTCCTTGTAGACGCCCCAGCCGCTGTCGTGGCGGGCGAGCTTGCGCGTGGTGCCCGCCTTGAGGTCGAAGACGTGCAGGTAGGGGTCGCCGGTCAGCATCTCGTTGCTGGCCGTGCTGTCGTTGCTGACCTTGCCGCAGCCGTCGCCGACGATGAGCGTGCCGTCGTGGTTGCTCATCAGGTGAGAGCACTGGGGCATGGTGGTGAGCACCTTGTTCTCCAGCGTGACCGGGTCCAGGCTGCAGATCCAGCGTTCAGGTGAGCTGTGGTTGTAGCTGACGTAGATCATGGCGCTGCCGTCCGGCACCCAGAACTCATGGGTACAGCTCTCGCCGTCCAGGTGTTCCTTGCCGCAGCGGCGGTTGGTGCCGTCCTCGTTGATGAACCACATGCGCGCGTCGATGAGGTCGTGCGGGCCTTCGTGGCAGTAGGCGACGGTGTTGTCGTCGAACGGACGGTACTGCGGGTGGCCCAGCCAGCCACGCTGCTCCAGGATGACGGTGCGCTGCCCGGTGGCCAGGTCCACACTGAACAGCCGGCAAAGCGGCTGCTTGTGGAACATCTCGTTGAACTTCTGCCAGGTGCTCAGCGGAAACCAGTCGTCCGCAGCGATCTCGATGCCGACGATCTTGGTGCAGGCGCTGTTGCTGACCCAGGTGCCGTAGCCCACCCAGCCGTCCGGCACGACGTAGAGGACTTCCTCTTTCAGCGTGGCCAAGTCCAGGCGAATGAACTGGCGCGTGGCGCGCACGAAGTACAGGTATTTGTCATCAGGGCTCAGGAAGCCGCCGAATGTGTTCTCGCCTGCGCCATCGGTCAGCTGGATGCAGCGCTGCGTGTCCAGGTCCAGCAGGTGGTAGTTCCAGTTGGGGCTGGGGTTGGGGCCAAACTCGCCGCCGAACACCAGCTTGCGGCCGTCGCTCGTGAAGCACTTCTGATAGAAGTAATTGCGATGGCAGGTGACCTCGGGCGGCGTCAGTCGCGTGACGCGGGCGCCGGTGTCGGGGTCCTCACGGGTGAGGAATTCAAACTTGCGTTCGGTGGATTTCATGGAGGGCATCCTCGTTGGTGCAGTGGCCTTTGGGGCCGAGCGCCGGGCCGCCCCAAGCCGGCCCGTGCTGGCGATGTGCGAGCGGCTCAATGCCGCGAGCATCGCCGTCCCCTTGGGGGACCGACCAGACTCGCCCGCATTCAGCGCGGCGAGGCTGGGCGAGGGGCTGCTTTACCTGGCCAGCCAGCCGCCGTCCACGGCGATGGTGTAGCCGTTGACGTAGTCAGAAGCGGGCGACGACAGGAACACGACCGGGCCGGCCAGGTCTTCGGGCTTGCCCCAGCGGCCGGCGGGGATGCGCTCCAGGATGGCGGCGTTGCGGTTCTCGTCGGCGCGCAGCTGGGCCGTGTTGTTGGTGGCCATGTAGCCCGGGGCGATGGCGTTCACGTTGATGCCGTGCGCGGCCCACTCGTTGGCCATCAGGCGCGTGATGCCCATGACGCCGCTCTTGCTGGCGGTGTAGGACGGCACGCGGATGCCGCCCTGGAAGCTCAGCATCGACGCGATGTTGATGATCTTCCCGCCCTTGCCCTGGGCGATGAAGGCCTTGGCCACGGCCTGCGACAGGAAGAAGACCGACTTCAGGTTCAGATCCATCACGTCGTCCCAGTCAGCCTCGGAGAACTTGATGGCGTCCTCGCGGCGGATGATGCCGGCGTTGTTGACGAGCACGTGAACCTCGCCATTGAGCGCCTTGGCCTGGGCCACCAGGTCGGGGATGCAGCTGATGTCGCCCAGGTTGGCGCGCAGGTCCAGGAACTTGCGACCCAGGGCCTCGACGGCCGCCTTGGTTTCGTCAGGCTCGGACACGTTGACGCCCACGACGTCGGCGCCGGCCTGCGCGAGCGCGACAGCCATGCCCTGGCCCAGGCCCGTGTTGCAGCCGGTCACGATGGCCGTCTTGCCGGCCAGGTTGAAGTGTTGAAGAACCATTGTTGTTGTCCGAGGCGCGCGGGGCACCAGTTGCGTCGATGAAGGGCGGCGGGCCGGGACATGCCTTGCGGCGTGGCGGCCGAGCCGCCTGTCCGGCGAGTGCCGTGGAGGAGAGTTGGAATTGAAACGCGGTTCCAGATCTTTTGCCGCTCGAAGCTTAGACCGTCGGAGCTGCGCCACGGAATCATGGTTTCTATTTAGTGAACCACTGTTCCGATTTTGCCAGCTTCACCCTATCATCGTCCACAAGCCAGCGATCAAGCCGGCCTGTTTTCCTCGCTGCGGCCCCTGTGGTTGCGGCAAAACCGGTGCCCGCACTGCTGCGGAGCCGGAGACAAGAACCAACGGGTGCCCTGCGTGCGCCCGGGCCTGCGCCCCCATTCAAGACCCCGAGCCGCCAGCGCCTGTCGCGCTAGGAGGCCATGCACCAGGAGACCCTCATGCCCGCATTCCGTCCGTCCCGCCGTCTGGCCCTCAGCCCTGTGGCGCTGGCCGCCGCCTTCGTCGTCGCGCCCGCTTGGGCGCAGCAGGCGGCCGCGCCCGCCGCGCAGCTGGAAACTGTCACCGTCACAGGCATCCGCGCTTCGCTGGAAAGCGCGCTGAATGCCAAGCGGCAGGAGAAGGGCATCGTCGATGTCATCAAGGCTGAGGACATGGGCAAGTTCCCCGACACCAACCTGGCGGAGTCGCTGCAGCGGATCCCGGGTGTGGTGATCGACCGCGACGCCGGTGAGGGTCGCAACATCACGGTGCGCGGCCTGGGCGGTGACTTCACCCGCACCCGCATCAACGGCATCGAGGCGCTGGCCACCACCGGCGGCACCGACAGCTCGGGCGGTGCCAACCGCACCCGCGCCTTCGACTTCAACGTCTTCGCCGCCGACCTGTTCAGCTCGCTGACCGTGCGCAAGAGCAGCTCCGCCGACGTCGACGAGGGATCGCTGGGCGCCACCGTGGACCTGCAGACCGCGCGCCCCTTCGACATGAAGGGCTTCGTGGCGGCGATGTCCGTGAAGGGCACCTACAACGAGCTGCGCGGCAAGACCACGCCCAAGACCTCGTTCCTGATTTCCAACACCTTTGCCGACAAGAAGATCGGCGTGCTGTTCTCTGGCGCCTACTCCAAGCGTGAGGTGTTTGAGGAAGGCTTCAGCACCGTGCGCTGGGACAACGGCCCGTCCAGCGGCGGCTGGTGCTCGCCGGTGGGCGTGACGCCGCTGAGCCCGTCGACGACGCCGGCCACGGCGCTGTGCGGCCCGTCCACCACGGCGGCCCGCCTGCCCAACACGACCGAGAACGTTGCCGCCTACAACACGGCGTCGTCGGCCGCCAACTTCCACCCGCGCCTGCCGCGCTATGGCCGTCTGACGCATGACCAGTCCCGCCTGGGCCTGACCGGCTCGGTGCAGGTGCGCCCGTCGGACACCACGCTGCTGACCTTCGACATGATGTATTCGAAGCTCGACGCGACGCGCCAGGAGGACTTCCTGGAGGCCATCTCCTTCAGTCGCAACCTGTCGCAGGGTGGTAAGCAGCAGACCAGCGTGCTGGCGGCCGAGTACAACGCCGCCGGCCAGATGGTCTACGGCAAGTTCAACGGCGTGGACATCCGCTCCGAGTCGCGCTTTGACAAGCTCAGCACCGAGTTCACCCAGCCCACGCTGACGATGGAGCAGGACATCGGCGACACGCTCAAGGCCACCGTTCGCATCGGCACCGCCAAGTCGCGCTTCAACAACCCCATCCAGACGACGACGACGCTGGATGCGCCCAATGTCGATGGCTATGTGTTCGACGCCCGTGGCGACGACCGGGCGCCGCTGATCACCTACGGCAACCTGAATCCCAACGACCCCAGCGGTGCGCTGCAGATCCGCGGCGTGCCGGTGGGCTCCACCAGCATCGCCAACTTCACGCCCAGCGAAATCCGCATCCGCCCCAACGGCGTGACCAACAAGCAGGATGTCGCCACCTTCGACCTGGCCTGGGATGCGATGGACGGCCTGACGCTCAAGGGTGGCGTCAGCTACAAGCGCTTCAGCTTCACGAGCTATGACTTCCGCCGCGGCGTCAACGTCAGCACCGCCAATGAGACGATGGCGACGTTGCCCGCCAACGCGCTGCCCAATGCGCTGGTGACACGCGTGGAAGGCTTCGGCAAGGGCCAGAACCTGCCGGCTGGCTCGATCACGTCCTGGGTCATCCCCAACCTGGACGCCATCGCCGCGCTCTACGACATCTACTGCAACTGCCTGAAGAGCGGCGTGGCTGGCGGCCCCGGTGACTTCCGACTGGGTTCTGTCACGAACGGCACGGGGCGCAGCGGCAACCGCGCCATCACCGAGACCGACACCGGCGCCTGGTTCATGGCCGACTTCGAGACCCGCCTGGCCGGCATGGCCGTGCGCGGCAACGCCGGCCTGCGCCACGTCAAGACGGCCATCGTCGCCAACGGCTACCTGGCCACCGGTGGCGGCAGCCTGGTCACCGCCAAGCGGGAATACAACGACTGGCTGCCCTCGGCCAACGTGTCGGTCAACCTTGCCAAGGACGTGATCGTGCGCGCGGCTGTGGCCAAGGTGATGTCCCGCCCGCCGCTGCAGAGCCTGAGCCCCGGCGGCACGCTGTCCACCACCGGCACGCTGCACTACACCGGCGGCAACCCGGCGCTGGACCCCTTCCGTGCCACCACCGTGGACGCCAACATCGAGTGGTACCACGCCAAGAACGCCTTCATCGGTCTGGGCCTGTTCCAGAAGGACATCAAGAGCTATGTGCTGACCAAGGGTTACGACGCGCCCTACAAGGACAGCGGCCTGCCCATGTCGCTGCTGCCCAGCAACTTCACGGGCGACGAGGTCTTCCGCTTCAGCGCGCCGGTCAACACCCCGGGCGGCAAGCTCAGTGGCTTCGAGATCAACGTGCAACAGCCCTTCAGCTTCCTGCCGGGCTGGGGCAAGAACTTCGGCATGCTGGCCAACTACACGCAGGTCAAGTCCAAGATGGCCTATGTGCTGTCGACCACCGCGGTGGGCGCCTCCACCGTCACGGAAGACCTGGTCAACCTGTCGCCGCGGTCCTGGAACGCGTCGCTGTACTACGACGACGGCACCTTCAGCGGCCGCGTGTCCACCTCGGCGCGCTCGGCCTTCCTGACGGCAGTGCCGGCCGGCAACAACCAGGACGTGGCGGGCAAGAACAAGACCTTCAACGTCGACCTGTCGATGGGCTACAAGATCAACAAGCAGCTGGAGGTCACGTTCGAGGCCGCCAACCTGACCAACCAGCCCAACGACCAGTTCATCTCGCGCGCCATGGACAACGTGGTGGTGAACAACTACACCGGCCGCGAGTTCATCATCGGCGGCCGCTACAAGTTCTGAGAGGGTCCGCCATGAAGCGCTTCTCTGTGTTGGCAGCGGCAGCGCTGCTTGCGTCGACGGCGTCGCTGGCGGCTTCGGCCGCTGTGCTCCCGCCCGGCACGCGGGTCAGCGCCACGCTGGGCGGCGACGCCCAGGCCCTGTCGGGTTTCGACCCTACGCTGCAGGACTACGTGGCCGGCCAGGCCGCGCCGGTGCTCGACGGCGACATCGAGTTCATGTCCGCCGACGCCACCCTGGGCCTGGACCTGGACAGCAGCGGCCTGCTGCGCCTGTGGGACAACAGCGGCACCGGCGAGCTGGGCAGCCGCGTCATCGAGCTCAGCTTTGCCGATGCCGGGCTGCGACTGGCCCGGCCCACGCTTAGCGCGCTCACGCCGCTGCTGTCGGGCAGCCTGCAGTTCGAGCTGCTGAGCCCGCAGTCCGTTCGCCTGACGCTGACGGACGCCCGCACCGACACGAATTTCGCCTACGTCGACGCCCAGCTGGCCCTGGCCCCCGTGCCCGAGCCCGCCCCCGCGGCCCTGCTGGCCCTGGGCCTGCTTGGCCTGGCGCTGCGCCGCCGCATCCGGCGCTGAGCCCCGTCTTCCTTCGTTTCCAGGAGGTCGTATGAAGTTGCCCCTTGCGGCGCTGAGCGCGCTGCTGGCCCTGCCTTTGCCTGCGTTTTCCCAGGTCGACCCGGCGCGCGAGGCCGCGCCGGCCGACGGCTTCGCCGCCCTGGGCGGCGGCACCACCGGCGGTTCGGCCGCCAGCCTGAGCCAGATCTACACCGTCACCAACCGCCAGCAGCTGCTGACCGCGCTGGCCAGCGGCGGCACGCTGCCCAAGATCGTCAAGGTCGTGGGCCGCATCGACATGAGCGAAGGCCTGCCCTTCGCCAGCCGTGCCGACCAGGACCAGCGTGCCGGTGTGCGCCTGCCGTCCAACACCACGCTGATCGGCGCCGGCCCGGGCGCGGGCCTGGCCAACGGCCGCATCGAGATCATTGGCGTGGCCAACGTCATCGTGCGCAACCTGGCCATCATGGCGCCCTGCGACGTGGCGCCCGTGTGGGACCCGACCGACGGCAGCAGCGGCAGCTGGAACGCGGCCTACGACGCCATCTCGGTGCAGGGTGCCGAGCGCGTCTGGATCGACCGCAACACCATCACCGACGCGCCGATCACCGACGACCAGCTGCCCATCGAGAACGGCAAGCCGCGCCAGTGCCACGACGGCGCGATCGACATCACGCGTGGTGCCAACCACGTGACGGTCAGCCACAACGTCATCGACCGGCACGACAAGACCATGCTGATCGGCCACTCCGACAGCTACACGGCGGACATCGGCCGCCTCAAGGTCACCATCGCCAACAACGTGTTCACCAGCGTCGCGCAGCGCGCGCCGCGCGTGCGCCACGGCCAGGTGCACCTGCTGAACAACTACCACGCGGGCAGCAAGGCAGCGCCGGTCTATGCGCACAGCTACAGCGTGGGCATCGGCACCGGTGCGCGCGTGATCTCGCACGCCAACGTGCACGCCATCAACGGCGCGGCGCCGGGCTGTGCCTCGGTCGTGCAGACGCTCAACCCCGACGCGGCCAGCAGCTTTGCCGACGCCGGCTCCACGCTCAACGGCGCGCCCCTGGGCGCCTGCGCCGTGTCGGCCAACGTTGGCTGGAGCGTGCCCTATGCCTTCGCTGCGCGGCCGGCGGCTCTGGTCAAGGCCAATGCGCTGGCGCGTGCCGGTGCCGGCAAGATCAGCACCCAGATCAGCGGCACCGGCGGCGTGGGCGTGGTGCCCGGTAGCGTGGAGCCGGCGCGCAACGCGACCGGTGTGCACATCGACACGCCGCTGGCCATCGCTTTCGATGCCGCACCCGTGCTGACCGGCAGCGGCGCCATCACCGTGCGCCGCGCCAGCGATGGCGTGGTGGTGGACCGGCTGGATCTGTCCAACGCGCCGTCGTCCACCGACACCCAGACTGTCATCCCGCGCACCAACCTCGAGATCGACGCGCTGGCGCTGGGCGCCATGCCCGAGAACGCCGCGCGGGCGCGCTTCGTCTGGTACCGGCCGGTCAGCGTGCTTGGCAACCAGGCCGTCATCCGGCTGCGCAGCAACCGCCTGGCCTTTGACACCGCCTACACGGTCAGCGTCGATGCGGCCGCCTTCAGCGGCAGCATCAACAACTCGCCGTTCGCGGGCCTGAGCTGGAGCTTCACCACCCGCAGCGCACCGGCTAGCAAGACCAGCGTCACGGTGGATGACGACGGCACGACGGCCGACTTCCGCAGCGTGCAGGGCGCGCTGAACTGGGTCATGAGCTGGTGCTCCACCGGCAGCCCGTCCAGCGCGTGCAACACGGTGGCCACGCCCAAGACCATCAGCATCCGCAACGGCCTCTACCCCGAGCTGCTGATGCTGCGCAACGTTGCCAACCTCAGCCTGGTGGGCGAGAGCCGCGACGGCGTGCAGGTGGGCCGGCTGAACTTCGAGTCGCTCAACAGCGGCAGCGGTACCAGCGCCACGTCGGCCCCCAGCACGCTGACTACCGGCGGCCGCGTCGTGGGCCATCGCGTGCTGGGCGGCGGTCGCTCGGTGCTGCTGGTCGAGAGCAGCGACCTGCTGCAGTTGCGCAACTTCACGCTGGTCAACCCGCATGCCCGCGCGTCCATCTACGACAACCAGGCCGAGGCGATCTACTTCAACACCAGCACCACGCCCGCTGCACACCGTCTGGTGGCGCGTGAGATGAACTTCATCTCCGAGCAGGACACGCTGCAGCTCAAGGGCTATGTGTGGGTCTACAACTCTCTGGTGGCTGGCAACGTGGACTTCATCTGGGGCAACGTGATGGCCGCGCTGTTCGAGGATTGCGAGATCCGCAGCGTGCTGGACGGGTCCAGCAGCTCGCCCGGCTACATCCTGCAGGCGCGCGCCACGGCGGGTGACACGGGCTTCGTGTTCCTGAACAGCCAGCTCACCGCCGGCCCCGGCGTGACGTCGGCCTACCTGGCGCGCAGCGGCGGCACGACCAGCACCGCCTACGTCGACAACATCGCCTTCATCAACAGCCGCATCGGCCCGCACATCCTGCCCATCGGCTGGTGCAGCGGTACCGGCACCAGCAAGACCGGTACGGGGCAGGGCACCTGCAGCTCCAACCCGCCGCCCTGGGCCGGCACTGCCAACGGCGGCGCCACCGACGCTGCCGGCTGGCGCGAGTCGGGCAGCCGGGATCTGGACGGCAACCTGCTGAACACCACTGCCCGCCTGGGCCTGGCGACCGTGACTGTCAGCGGCGTGCCTGCCGCCGTGCAGCTGGCCAAGACGCTGGACAGCACCAGCAGCCTGACCAGCCGCGCCGACATCTTCCGCAAGTCCACCATCGCCACCGGCTCGCCCGGCGGCTGGGTGCCTACCCCCTGAGACGGGCACGGCCCGATCACGACACAAGACACGACACCAGGAGAACCGAACCATGACCCACGCCCGCCTTCCCAGCCAGCTCACGCTGTGTGCTGCCGCCGTTTTCGCGCTGACCGGCGCCGCCCAGGCGCAGGAGACTGCCGCCCCCGTCACCATGGAGCGCATCCAGGTGACCGGCTCTTCCATCAAGCGGCTGGCCGGCGAGACGGCGCTGCCGGTCTCGGTCAACAAGGCTGAGGAACTGGAGGCGCGCGGCCACACCGAGCTCAAGGATCTGCTGCTGGAGCTGCCGCAGTCGCAGTCCATGGGTTTCAACTCCGGTGCGGCCGGTCCGGTGCTGAACCTGCGCGGGCTGGGCCCGATGCGCACGCTGACGCTGCTCAACGGCCGCCGCCTGGCCAACGAGCCGCTGCAGGACCAGTACGTCTCGGCCAACGTCATCCCGCGCATGGCCATGGACCGCGCCGAGACACTGCGTGACGGCGCCTCGTCCATCTATGGCTCCGACGCCATCGGCGGCGTGCAGAACTTCGTCATGAAGGACACGTTCAAGGGCGCCAAGCTGAAGCTGGACTTCAACGCGCCCGAGCGCTCCAGCCCCGGCCAGACCAAGGCGGTGGCTGCAATCGCCGGTTTCGGCGACTTGGCCGCCGACGGCTGGAACATCTACGGATCGCTGGACCACCAGAGCAAGTCGGCCCTGTTCAAGGGCGACCGTCCGGAGCTGTACGACGGCTCGGCGTTGACGCAACTCGGCTTCTCGGTAGCGCCCAGCAACAAGAACCAGAGCCCCATCGCCAACTATGGCTTCTCGGCGTCGTCTGCCTCGGGCAACCGCAACAACAACAACTACAACTCCAGCTTCGCCACGGGCTGCGTGGCGCCTTACTCGCTGCCCACGCTGGGCGCCGGCAGCGTCGCCACGCCGGTCAGCTACAGCAATGCCGGCTGCTACCGCGACCCCAACTTCTTCGATGCCGTGTCCGACGGCAGCAAGATCACCAACCTGTTCGCCAAGGGCAGCATGAACGTGGCCGGCGGCCACCGCGTCAGCCTGGAGCTGCTGCACTCGGCCTTCACGGTCGAAAAGTATCGCGGCATGCAGCTGCCCAGCTCCAACGAGCCGGCCACCACCTACACCATCCCGTCGACCAGCAAGTTCTATCCGGGCAAGGGCATCACGCCGCTGGTCAACGTGGTGGGTGTCAACGACGGCACCAACTCGCCGGCCATGTTCATCGACTCGACCAAGACGCCCGGCACCGTCTCGGCGCTGAACATGAACAACCGGCTGGTCTATTTCCAGTGGGGCCCGGGCGAGCTGGGCGCGGCCTACCGCAACGACGAGCAGATCAACGACCGCCTGGTGCTGAGCGCCGAGGGCTCGGTGTGGAACTGGGACTACCGCGTGGGCCTGAACTACGGCCACTCGCAGCGCAACACCGCCACCGGCGGCGGTTACCTGCTGTACAGCAAGGCACAGGAAGGCTTCACCAACGGCACGCTGAACCCCTTCGGCCCGCAGGACGCCGCCGGCCTTGAGTACCTCAAGAGCATCGAGCTGCGTGACTACGTCTACCGCAAGAACGAGGCCTACAACAAGGCCATCGACGCGACGCTGACGCGCGAGCTGATGCAGCTCAAGGGCGGTCCGCTGGTGCTGGCCGTGACCGGCGAGCTGCGCCGTGACGAGGCCAAGGTGCATGCCGCGCCGCTGGACTACGTCGCCAAGCTGGCCAACGGCAACTACAACATCAGCAGCGCCGGCGTCGTGCTGAAGGACGACATCGTCGGCGAGAACCCGACCGGCGTGGCAGCCAAGCTGCACCGCGACATCAAGTCCGTCGTCGCCGAAATCGACGCGCCGCTGACCAAGCAGTGGAGCGTCAACGGCGCCGTGCGCTCCGACACCTACAGCGACCTCAAGACCACCACGGTCAACCCCAAGCTGTCGGTGCGCTACCAGCCCATGACCGAGCTGATGCTGCGTGCCTCGGCGAACACGGGCTTCCGCGCCCCCTCCATCATGGACATCCAGAACCCGACGCCCGAGGTGCGCCAGGTGCAGATGGATGACCCCGTGCTGTGCCCCAGCGCCACGCCGCTGACCACCAACACCGGCACGGCCGTGCCGGGCGCTGACGCGTCCAAGGTTTGCAACGTCATCACCGACTACTGGACCAAGTCGCCCGACAACAGCCACCTCAAGCCCGAGAAGTCCGAGGGCTGGTCCATCGGTGGCGCGTTCGAGCCGATGCGTGGCCTGCTGGTGACGGTGGACTACTGGAGCCTCAAGGTCAAGGATGTGCTGGGCGCTCTGACGCTGGCCGAGGTGCAGCAGCAGCCTGCCAAGTACAGCGCCAACATCCTGCGCAAGGCCGATGGCACCATCAACTACATCCTGACCAGCCAGGCCAACCGCGGCGACATGAACATGCGCGGCCTGGATGTCGCCGCCACCTACCAGCTGCGCACCAAGGACTTGGGTACCTTCAACTTCAAGCTCGACGGCAGCTACTACGACAAGTACTCGTTCTCGGTGGAGAAGGGCGGCGCGATGCTGGACAACGTCGGCATCCTCACCGGTGACGCCCGCTACGTGGGCCCCAACGCCGGCCTGGCCACCGCGCAGCAGATCGTCTACCGCTGGAAGCACACGGCTGCCGTGGCCTGGCGCCTGGGCAACTGGTCCACGCAGGTCTCGCAGCGCTACAACAGCGGCCTGACCGACTTGACCCCGCGCGGCACGTCCACCTACACCGACGTGAAGGCCTACAAGCAGTACAACCTCAGCGCCAGCTACGGCGGCATCAAGAACCTGAAGCTGAGCGTGGGCGTCAACAACCTGACCAACGTCTACCCGGTGCTGACGGCCAACACCCGCTTCGACGGCTACCTGCTGAGCAACGCCGACGTGATGGGCCGCGCCTACCGCGTCACGGCCGAGTACACGTTCTTCTGAGGATCGCGATGACGTTCAAGATGCTGGCCCTGGCCGGGCTCGTGCTGGCGCTGTCGGCCCCGATGGCACCGCCCGTTCACGCGGCCGGCATTGCCCACAAGGGCTGGACGCAGACCGAGGGCGGCCGGGGCGGCCGCCTCATCAAGGTGACGACGCTGGCCGCCGACGGCCCGGGCAGCCTGAAGGCCGCCATCGAGGCCAGCGGGCCGCGCATCGTCGTGTTCGAGGTGGGCGGCGTGATCGACATGGGCGGCCAGCCCCTGAAGATCACGCAGCCCTACCTGACGCTGGCCGGCCAGACGGCGCCCGACCCGGGCATCCACATCATCAAGGCCGAGACGACCGTCGCGACGCATGATGTGGTCATCCAGCACCTGAGCTTCCGCCCGGGCGAGTTCGGCCGCCCCAAGAAGGGTGGCGGCGACCAGGACGGCATCTCCGCGCTGGGCGGCGCACGCGACGTCATCGTCGACCACTGCAGCTTCTCCTGGGCCACGGACGAGAACCTCTCCGCCAGCGGCCCGCGCTTCGAGGGCGCGACGCCCGAGGACTGGCGCCGTGCGACCTCACACCGCATCACCTACAGCCACAACCTGCTGTACGAGGGCCTGGGCCACTCGGTGCACGAGAAGGGCGAGCACAGCAAGGGCAGCCTCATCCACGACAACACCAGCGGCGTGCTGCTGTACGGCAACGTCTACGCGTCCAACCGCCAGCGCAACGCGCTGTTCAAGGGCGGTGCGCAGGGCGCGATGGTGAACAACCTCATCTTCAACCCCGGCGACCGTGCGGTGCACTACAACCTGCTGGCCCACGAATGGACCGGCCAGCCCTGGCAGACCGGCCGGCTGACGCTGGTGGGCAACACGCTGCGCCATGGCCCCAGCACCGTGCCCGGCACGGCCTTCTTCACGATGCTGGGCCAGGGCGACCTGGCGCTGCACATGACCGACAACCTCGCGCACGATACCCAGGGCCGGCCCGTGCCGCTGCTGGGCAACAACGCGCAGACGACGGGCAAGCTCATCGTGCTGCCGCAGCCCGAGCTGCCGGCCGGCCTGGCCATCCTCCCAGCGGCCGACCTGGCGCGCGAGCTGCCGCCCCAGGTCGGCGCACGCCCCTGGGCCCGCGACCCGCTGGACGCCAAGCTGCTGGCCGACCTGGCCCAGGGCCGCGGCAAGCTGATCGACTCGGAAGTGGAGAACGCGCTGGGCTACCCGCGCCACGCACCGACCCGACGTGCGTTCAGGCCCGACGACTGGAACCTCGACGACATGAGCCCCAAGGCCGGCTGGCCTGGCCTCACCAAACCCTGACTCCACGATGAAGCTCCTGTTCCCCTCCCTGCTGGCGCTGCTGATCAGTGCCGCCTCGGCCCAGCCCGTGCCCGCCGCCTCGGCACCCAAGGCGGCTGAAACCACCGCCAACGTCGCCACCGGCCCGCGCGTCATCCTCGTCGGTGACTCGACGATGGCGCCGCGCAGTGGCTACGGCAACGCGCTGTGCGCGCGGCTGCAGCAGGTGGCCTGCATCAACCTGGCGCGTGGCGGGCGTTCCAGCATGAGCTTCCGCGCCGAAGGGCTGTGGGACACCGTGATGGCCCTGCTGAACGAAGGCAAGGCCGCCGGCTCGGGCCGCCAGAAGACGCTGGTGCTGATCCAGTTTGGCCACAACGACCAGCCTGGCAAGCCTGGCCGCTCGACCGACCTCGCCACCGAGTTCGGTCCCAACATGGCCGGCTACGTGAAGGACGTGCGCGCCGCCGGCGGCGATGTGGTGCTGCTGACGCCGCTGACTCGCCGCACCTTCAAGGCCGGCGAGCTGCCCAACGATCTGCGCCCCTGGGCCGACGCCATCCAGCGGGTGGGCGCGGAGCAGGGCGTGCCGGTGCTTGACTTGAACGCCATCAGCCACGCCGCCGTGGCCGCCATGGGCCAGGCCGCCGCGGACACGCTGGCCGAGGCGCCGCCGCGCTTTGATCGCACCCACCTCGGCCCCAAGGGCGCGGCACTGTTCTCTGGCCAGGTGCTCGACGGCCTGCTCCCGCTGCGGCCCGAGCTGGCTGCCGCCCGCACGCTGCAGCCCTGAGGCGCCGGCACGCCCTGCCATCGTTTGCGGTGTCCCAGGCCGCCAGCCGAGCTCAAGCTGGTGTCAGCTTGGCGCTGGGATAGTCGGGATAGGATGGCGCATGCACTCGGGCGACGGATTGCAAGCGATACCACCTGGCGATGAACCGGAGATCGAGTTCATGCCAGAGTCGGACGCCGGCGAGGTCCGGGCCGTCTCGCCATGGACCGTGCTGGTCGTTGACGACGACCCCGAGGTCCATGAAAGCACCACATTCGCACTGCGCGACGTCGAGATCCTCGGCCGTCCGCTGCGGCTGCTGCATGCGTACTCGGCGGCGGAGTCGCTGGCCGTGCTGCAGCGCGAATCCCAGGTCGCGGTCATCCTGCTGGACGTGGTCATGGAGACCGTGTCCGCCGGGCTGGATGTCATCGAGGAGATCCGAGGCCGGCTGGGCCTGCAGGACACCCGCATCATCCTGCGCACCGGCCAGCCCGGCTTCGCGCCCGACGAGCGCACGGTCGCGGCCTACGACATCAACGACTACCGCACCAAGAGCGAGCTGACGCGGGCCAAGCTTTTCGTCGCGCTGTTCACCGCCATCCGCGCCTACGACCAACTGCACCAGGGCCTGACGCAGCGCCACTTCCTGCAGGGCACGCTGGACCTGACGAGCCGGCTTTCCAGCCTGCCCGACCTGGCGCATTTCGCGCGCGGCCTGGTGGCCGGGCTGGAGCAGCCGCTGGGCGTGCCGGTGCAGGCCCATGTCTTCGAGGTGCCGCCCGGCGCGTTGCCGGCCGACCTGCGGCTGCTGGCCGGCCCGCCAGAGGCCGCCGCAGCTGCCACGCTGGCAGGGCTGAGCGACGCCTGGTGCGCGGCCCGCGCGTGGCAGTGCGCGGCCAGCCGTGGCATCTGCATGGAAACCAACTCGCTGGCCGCCTGGATAGGCCTGCCGGGTGAGCGCGGGCTGGTGGTGGTGGCGCGGGCGCAGAAGCCGGTGGCCAACGTGTCGCTGCAGCTGATGGAGGTGCTGTGCCGCAACCTCGACCTCAGCGCATCCACCGTCGTGCTCAGCGAGCACCTGCGGCTGCTGGCCTATTTCGACCCGCTGCTGGGCCTGCCCAACCGCACGGCGCTGCTGGAGGAACTGGCGCGGCGCCTGCCCGAGCGTCCGGCCGTGCTGGCGCTGCTGGACATCGATGGCTTCGCCGGCATCAACGACATGTTCGGCGACGACTGCGGCGACCAGCTGCTGCAGGCCTTCGCGGCGCGCGTGCGCGCGCTGGTCGGCGACGAGGCCTTCCTGGCCCGCACCGGCTCCGACCAGTTGGCCCTGCTGACCGACGGCCTGCCGGCGGGCGGGCCGGACCTGTGCGAGTTGTGCCGCGAGCCCTTCCAGGTCGGGCAGGAGCCGGTGCGCATCACGGCCGGCATCGGCCTGGTGCAGTTGTTCGGGGGCACGATGCTGCCGGCCCAGGCGCTGCAGCAGGCGTCGCTGGCGCTCAAGCGCGCCAAGGACCAGGGGCGGGGCGGTACGGCCTGGTTCGATGCCGACTACGAGGCCAACGCCCGTGCCCGCATGCAGCTGCTGCAGGCCTTCGCCGACGCGCCCACGCGCGAGCAGCTGTCGCTGGCCTTCCAGCCGCAGTGGGACATCGCCAGCGGCCGCATCTGCGGCGTGGAGGCGCTGCTGCGCTGGCGCGATGCCAGCGGCACCATGGTGCCGCCGGACCGCTTCATCCCGGTCATCGAAAGCGCCGGCCTCATCGTCGAGACCGGCGAGTGGGTGCTGCGCACGGCCCTGCAGGCGCTGCTGACGCTGCGCGAGGCGGGCTGGGCCGACCTGCGCATGGGCGTCAACGTGTCGGTGCTGCAGCTGCAGGCGGGCGACTTCGTCGGCACCGTGCGCCAGGCGCTGGCCGACAGCGGCCTGCCGGCGCAGGTGCTGGAGCTGGAGATCACGGAGTCGCTGGCCGTCACGGGCGAGGCGCAGCTGCTGGACACGCTGCATGCGCTCAAGGGCCTGGGCGTGTCGCTGGCCATCGACGACTTCGGCACCGGCTATTCGTCGCTGAGCTACCTAGACCGCATGCCGGTGGACCGCGTCAAGATCGATCGCTCCTTCACGCGCGGCCTGCGCGGCGATGGCCGCAGCAACCGCATCGCCGAGCTGATGGTCTCCATCGGCCACCACCTGGACATGCGCGTGCTGGCCGAAGGCATCGAAACCCCCGAACAGGCTCAGGCCCTGGCGGCGCTGGGCTGCGACGAGGGTCAGGGCTACCTGAGGGCCCGGCCCATGCCGCTGGTGGAGCTGCAGGCCTGGTTGCGGGCCCAGGCCGGCGGACCGGCCGCATGAGGCGCCGCGAGGCCGTGCTGGCGGCGCTGCCGTGGCTGGCGGCCTGCAGCCCGTCGACGCCGTGGCGGCTGGGTTTGCTGGCCGGCATCACCGGCCGTACGGCCGACCTGGGCGCGGCCGCCCACCACGGCGCGCGGCTGGCCGTGGACGACATCAACGCGGCCGGCGGCGTGGCCGGGCGGCCGCTGGCGCTGCATGTGGCCGACGACGCGCAGAACGCCGACACCGCCCGGCAGGCCGTGCGGCGGCTGGCGGGCGAGGGCGTGATCGCGGTGGTGGGCCCCGTCACCAGCGGCATGGCCGAGGCCATCCTGCCCGACATCAATGCGGCAGCGCTGGTCACCGTCAGCCCGTCGGCGACGACGACGCTGCTCAGCGGCCAGGACGACTTCTTCCTGCGCGCCTGCCCGAGCATCGGCGACTTCGTGGCGGTGCAGGTGCGGGACGACCACCGCCGTGGCGCACGGCGCGTGGCCATCGTGCTGGACCTGAGCAACCAGGCCTATTCCTCCGACTGGGCGCGCCGCTATGCGGAGGTGGCCGGCCGGCTGGGCATGGCGGTGGTGGTGCAGGCCACCATGCGTTCCGGCGATGACGCCAGCTACCTGCAGGCGACGGCGGCCGTGCTGGCGGCGCGGCCCGACCATGTGCTGCTGATCTGCAGCGCCGTGGACACGGCGCGCCTCGTCCAGTCGCTGCGCAACGGCGGGCTGGGTGCGGCGCGCTGGAGCACCTCCAGCTGGGGCGGCACCGAGTCCCTGATCCAGCTCGGTGGCGCCACCGTGGAGGGGGTGCGCACGCCGCAGTATTTCGACCGCGACGACCGTTCCCCCGCCTACCTGGCCTTTGCGTCGCGGTATCGCGAGCGCTTTGCCGAGCCGCCCGGCTTCGCCTCGGTGAGTGCCTACGACGCCGTGCAGGCCCTTGCCCACGGGCTGGCCCGCGCCGGCACCGGGGCGGCCGCGTTGAAGCGCGCGCTGCTGGAGGGCGGCCCCTACATCGGCCTGCAGGAGTCCTGGCGCTTCGACGCCTTCGGGGACTCCCGGCGCAAGCTGCGTGTTGCCGAAGTGATCCATGGCCGGTTTCAAGTCGTGGGCTGAGGCGCTGGCCGCGCGCGGCCTGGGCGTGCGGGCGTGGCTGGCGGGCACGCTGGTGCTCACCGTCACGGTCATCTTCGTGCTGGTGGGCGGCGCCATCCTCGCGTACCGCCTGCCGCAGATCGAGCGCAACACGCGCGCCGAGCTGCAGACCCGGGCGCAGGCCGCGTCGCTGCAGCTGGGGCAGTTCCTGACGGCTGTCGAGCTCGCGCCGCGCCACCTTGTGGGGGCCGCTGCTACCGCGGGCGCTGCGGAGCTGCCGGCGCTGGCCAACCGGTTCGCCCGCGAGGGGGACCTGTTCGACGCCGTCTACCTGCTGGCCGCCAACGACCGCGTGGAGGCACTGGGCCTGCCGTCGGGCAACCAGGCGCTGGCCGCGTCGCTGGTGGGCCTGGACCTGGGCCGCAGCGCCTTCGTGCGCGCGCTGCGGGCTCGCGTCGGCGACGACGCCGCCGCGCCGGCGGTGGTGTGGACGGACGAGTACCTCTCGGTGCTCAGCGGTACCCGGGCCGTGGCCATGGGCCTGCGCTTCGGCGACCGCATCGCCATCTTCGAGCTGTCGCCGCAGCGTCTGCTGCGCATCCTGCTGGGCGACGGCGCGGAGGCCGGCCTCGGGCTGGTGGTGGTTGATGGCACGGGGCATTTCCTGGGCGCCAGCCAGCGCGACGGCTTCGGCTGGGCCTTCGACGACTTCCGCACATCGCCGGTGTTCAAGGCCGTGCTGCAGGGCCGGCCGCTGCCGGCCTCCATCGCCGCCGAGGATGGCCGGCGCCTGCTGGTGGGCGCGGTGCAGGTGCCCCGGCTGGGCTGGGTCATCGAGACCATCGCGGACGGCGGCATGGCCCATGAGTCCTACCGCGCCACGGTGTGGATGGTGTTCGCCGGTTTCTGCGTGGCGCTGGCCGTGGCCCTGCTCGTGGCGCCGTTCTCGGCGGCGCGCATGGCGCAGCCGCTGGCCGAGGCGGCAGCCACGGCGCACGAGTTGGCGCTGGGCAACTTCGGCGTGCGCCGCCCGCGCCGGCGCCAGGTGCGCGAGATCAGTGCGCTGCTGACCGACCTGGACCGCATGGCGCTCAGCCTGGAGCAGCGCCAGGTGCAGCTGCAGCACACGGCCGATCGGCTGAACGCCGTCATCGAGCTGGTGCCCTCGGTGGCCATCCAGTGGTACTCGGTGGACGGGCGTGTCGTCTACTGGAACGCGGCGTCCGAGGCCATCTACGGCTTCAGCCGCGACGAGGCCATGGGTGCCTGCGTGCTGGAGCGCTCTCTGATGTTTGCGGACAGCGGGCAGGCGGGTGTGTTCCTGGATGTGCTGGCCGAGGTGGACCGCACGGGCCGGTCCTTTGGCCCGGCGGACTTCTCGCTGCGCCACAAGAGCGGCCGCGAAGTGGTGGCCAACTGCGTGGTGTTCGCCATCCCGGCCGACGACGGCGGCAAGATCTTCGCGTGCATCGACATCGACGTGACCGAGCGGCTGGCGGCCGAGACGGCGCTGCGCGAAAGCGAGCGCAAGCTGGAGGCCATCTTCGAGTCGTCGCCGGCGGCGCTGTCGGTGTCGGACATGGACCGCAACTACGCGCTGCTCGCCGTCAACCGGGCCTGGGAGGCGGCGATGCGGCGCGACCGGGCACAGGCACTGGGAAAGAACGGGCCGGAGGTCGGGCTGTGGAAGGACCTGCAGGTGCGGGAGCGCTTCGTCGAGCAGCTGTGCAGCCCGGCGCGCCGCGCGGACATGGAGGTGGAGCTGCTGGACGGCGATGGCCGCACGCGGTTGATGCACATGGTGGCCCAGGTGCTGGAGATCGGCGGCCAGCGGCTGGCGCTGATGTCGGCCGAGGACATCACCGAGGCGCGCCGCGCGGCTGACGAGATCCGGCTGCTGAACGCCGAGTTGGATGCCCGCGTGGCCAAGCGCACGGCCGAGCTGGGCCGGGTGAACGACGAGCTGGAGCGCCGCCTCGCCGAGCTGCAGCTGACGCAGCAGCAGCTGGTGCAGGCGGAGAAGCTGTCGGCGCTGGGCCGTCTGGTGGCGGGCGTGGCGCACGAGCTGAACACGCCCATCGGCAACGGCCTGATGGCGGTGTCCACGCTGCAGGACCAGGTGGTGCGCCTGCGCGCCGACATGGCCAACGGGCTGCGGCGCTCCACGCTGGAGGAGTTCCTGACCCAGGTGGCGCAGGGCTCGGCCATCGGCATCCGCAACCTGGGCCGCGCGGCCGAGCTGATCACCAGCTTCAAGCAGGTGGCCGTGGACCAGACCACCTCGCAACGCCGCACCTTCATGGTCCGCGAGCTGGTGGACGAGATTGTGCTGACGCTGACACCCTCGCTGCGCCGCATGCCCTACCGCATCGAGGTCGAGCTGGGCGATGCCGAGGCCTGGATGGAGAGCTACCCCGGCCCGCTCGGCCAGGTCTTGACCAACCTGATCAATAACGCGCTGCTGCATGCCTTCGAGGGCCGAGAGCAGGGCAGCATCCGTGTGGGCTGCGAGCGACTGGGGCCGGAGCAGCTGCGCCTGTGGGTGCAGGACGATGGCGTTGGCATCGAGCCCGACGCGTTGGGCCGCATCTTCGACCCCTTCTTCACCACGCGCATGGGCCGCGGCGGCACCGGCCTGGGCCTGCACATCGTGCACGGCCTGGTGGTGGGGTCGCTGGGCGGGCAGATCGACGTGGACAGCGAGCCCGGCCGCGGCACCCGCTTCACGCTGACGCTGCCGGTCATGGCACCGCTGCCGGCGCCGCCCAGCACCCGGCCTCAGCCGCTCTGAGCGCCGGCCGCGCGCAGCCAGCGGGCGCTGAGCTGCTGCAGCTCGGGCGCGAAGCGGTGGCCGCCCGGGCTGGCCTGAGTGGCCAGCGCCGCGCTGCCGCGCCAGGCGCGCGACAGGCCGGCCCACGCGGCCTGAGTGGCATCCCACGGGAACAGCCGGTCCTCGGCCGAGCCGAACAGCAGCAGCGGGCGTGGCGCGATGAGCGCGGCCACGTCCGGATGGTCCAGCTCGGCGGCCAGGCCCGGGTGGGCCATGCTGAAGGACGACTGCCCCACCAGCGTGTGCTCGCCCGGACGCAGCAGCCCCTCGCGGGTGCACATCCAGTGCGCAGCGACGCAGGCCGAGACCTCGTCGCAGACGGCGGCCAGCTGCCAGGCGCGGAACGCGCCCATGGAGAAGCCCAGCACGGCCACGCGCCGTGCATCCACCTCGGGCTGCTCGCGCAGCCAGCGGTGGGCGCGCAGGTCGTCGCTGGCGATGATGCCGGCCCAGTGCCGGCCTAGCTGCAGCAGATGGTTGGCCAGCGCCTGCTGGTCGTCGCGAGCGAAGCCCGGGCGGCTGCGCTCGCCCCAGCCCAGCGCGTCGATGGCCAGCACGGCGAAGCCGGCCTGCACCAGCGTGTCGCCGATGAACTGGCCGCCGAAGTAGCGCTCGGCCCACTGCGCGCCCGCGCGGCTGTCGCCGAGAGGGCGGATCAGCTTTTCCTTGCCGATGTCGAAACGTGCGCCGTGGTCGTGCAGCAGCAGCACGGCCGGGTGCGGGCCGGGGCCGGCCGGGCGCAAGTACAGCGCCGGTACGCGGTCGCCCAGCGCGCCGCTTAGCGTCAGCTGGCGGGCGGTGTGGCCGTCGCGGGCCTGCTCTGCCAGCACCTCGGTGGCGAAGCCGCTGCCGTCGTCACCGGGCAGCAGCATGAGACGGCTTGCCGTGGCCAGCGCCGGCGCCCGCCAGCCCGACTCGGGCCTCCAGGCCTGGCGCGGCTGCCAGCGACGCTGCAGCGCGGCGAGCGTGTCGTCCAGGCCGTCGGCCAGCGCCAGCGCCGGCGTCAGGCCGGCTGCCAGCAGCGCGCGACGTCTCAGCCCGCCACCCATGCCGGCAGCGCCAGCGACAGCGCCGGGATGTAGGTGGCCGCCAGCAGCGTGACCAGCAGCGCGCCGTAGAACGGGGCGATGGAGCGCATCACCTCGCCTACGCTGACGCCGCCGATCGCGCAGCCGACGAACTGCGTGCTGCCCACGGGCGGCGTGTTCAGGCCCAGCGCGCAGTTCAGCAGCATGACGACGCCGAACTGCGTCGGGTCCATACCGGCCTTCATGCAGATGGGCAGGAAGATGGGCGTGCAGATCAGGATGGTGGCCGCCATGTCCAGGAAGGTGCCCAGCAGGAACAGCAGCACGTTGACCCACAGGAAGATCAGCCAGGCCTGGTTGCCGCTCATCTGCTCCAGCCACTCGCCAGTTTTCAGCGGCACCTCGTACAGCGCCAGGAAGTAGCCGAACGCGGCCGAGATGCCGATCAGCAGCAGCACCACGCCGGTGGTCTTGCAGGCCTTGGCGCAGGCGGCCAGGAAGCCCTGCCAGCTGAGCGTGCGGTAGACCAGGCCGGTGACGATCAGCGCCCAGCAGACGGCCGTGGCGGCGGACTCGGTGGCGGTGAACACGCCGCTCAAGATGCCGCCCAGGATGATGACGATGACCATCAGCCCCGGTAGCGCCGCGACGAAGGCCGAGAACACCAGCCCCCAGCCAGGGAAGGCGCCATGCGTCGGGTAGCCGCGCTTGACGGCCACGGTGTAGGCGGCCACGAGGTTGGCGATGGTGAGCAGCAGCGCCGGCAGCAGCGCGGCCAGGATGAGGTTGAACACGCTCACCGCTGCGATGCCGGCCGTGGCCAGCACGTAGATGATGAGGTTGTGCGAGGTCGGCATCAGCGCGCCGACCAGGGCCGAGTGCGTGGTCACGTTGACAGCGTAGTCGGCGCCGTAGCCCTCGCGCTTCATCAGCGGAATCATCACCGAGCCCATCGCCGACACGTCGGCCAGCGGCGAGCCGGCGACGCCGCCGAAGAGCGTGCAGCCCACCACATTGCTCATCCCCAGGCCGCCGCGCACATGGCCCACCAGCCGGTTGGCGAAGGTGACGATGCGTTCGGCGATGCCGCCATGCAGCATCAGCTCGCCCGCGAAGATGAAGAACGGGATCGCGAGAAAAGAGAAGATCTGCATGCCGCCCACCATCTTCTGGAAGACGATGGCCATGGGCAGATCGGCGGCCAGCACCGTGGCGACGGAGGCCAGCCCGATGGAGAAGGCGACGGGCACGCCCAAGAGCAGCAGCAGCACGAAGCTGCCGCACATGACCCAGAGTTCCATACCTTCCACGTCAGACCCCCGCCTCTTTCACTTCTTCGTTGCGCCACAGCGCGATCAGGTGTTCGATGCAGAACAGCACGATGAGCCCGCCGGCAATGACCAGCGGCAGGTAGTCCAGCCCCTCGGGCACGCCTAGCAGCGGCTTGGGCTCGGCCCATTTCAGCGTCAGCCACTCCCAACCGGCCATGGCCATGAGCACGGCGAAGGTGATGACGCACAGGTGGATCAGTGCCTCGGCTACGCGCTGCGCACCGCGGGGCAGC
Organism: Pelomonas margarita; assembly: GCF_043555875.1. Classification (NCBI taxonomy): domain Bacteria; kingdom Pseudomonadati; phylum Pseudomonadota; class Betaproteobacteria; order Burkholderiales; family Sphaerotilaceae; genus Roseateles; species Pelomonas margarita. The sequence goes on from NZ_JBIGHW010000001.1 coordinate 119,671, forward strand.
AGCGCCACCAGTGACTCCATGCCCAGGTGGCCCGCATCGCGCACGCCTACCGCCACGGCGAGCGAGGTGATGTAGAGCACCAGCAGCAGCGCCACCGGCTCGGTCCACGTGGGTGAATCGTTCATCACGTAGCGGCCCAGCACCTGCCACTGGACGCAGGCCACCAGCAGCACCAGGCCCAGCACGGCCGCGCGCAGCGACCAGCGCGACAGCGCCGCGCAGAGCGTCGTGTACGCAGTCATCACTTGATGTCTTGAATCGCCTTGACGAGCTTCTGCAGGTCGGGCGTGTTGACGAACTTGGCGATGACGGGCTGCACGGCTTGGCGCAGCGGCTCGCGCTCGGCGTCGACGATCTGCGCGCCGCCGGCCTTCACGGCGGCCAGGGCCTTGGCTTCCTGGGCATCCCACTTCTCGCGCTGCACCTGCACCGAGGCCTTGGCGGCTGCCCGCAGCTGCGCCTGCTGCTCGGGCTTGAGCTTGTCCCACACGCGCTTGCTGATGAACAGCGCGTCGGGCGTCATGGAGTGCTCGGTGCGGCTGTAGAACTTGGCCGCCTCGAAGTGGCGGAAGCCCTCGTAGCTGGGGATGTTGTTCTCTGCCGCGTCGATGAGGTTGGTCTTGAGGCCGGTGTAGACCTCGCCGATGGGCATGGGCGACGGGTTGGCGCCCAGGGCCTGCATGGCGGCCACCCACAGGTCGGTCTGCTGCACGCGGATCTTCAGGCCCTTCATGTCGGCCAGCGTCTTGATGGGCTTGCGCGCGTAGACCGAGCGGGCGCCCGAGTCGTACAGCGCCAGGCCCACCAGGCCCTGGTGCTCGCAGGCCTTGAGGATCTCCTCGCCAGGAGCGCCGTCGTAGGCCTTGCGCATGTGGGCCGTGTCGCGGAACAGGAAGGGCAGTGCCGGCACCAGTGTCTTGGGACACATGGCCGACAGCGGGCCCAGGTTCACGCGCGTCATCGCCAGCGCGCCGAGCTTGACCTGGTCGATGGTCTCCTTCTCGCTGCCGAGCGCGCCCTTGTTGAAGACCTTCACGGTCAGCGAGCCGCCGCTGCTCTTGGTCAGCACCTGGCCCAGGTGCTTGACGGCGGCCACGGTGGGGTAGTCGTCGCTGTTGTGCACGTCGGCGGATTTCAGTTCCAGCGCGCTGGCACTGGAAGCGAGCAGCGCCGCCGACAGCAGGGTGAGGGTCTTGTTCATGGTTGTCTCCTTAGCCGAGTGCGCGGTAGCGCAGATTCGAAAAGCGGGCGGTGCCCTGGCCGGCGGCATAGATCGCCGGGCGCAGGCTGGCGAAGCCGCCTGCCACGTTGTGGTGATAGCCGCTCACGTCCATCTGCACCGGGAACTTGGCCCAGGGCTGGCTCGCATCGAGGCGGCTGTAGAGGGTGAGCACATGGCGCACGCACTTCAGTTTCAGCTGCAGGTGGCGCTCGATGCCGGCGGGCCGGGCGGCGGCGCGCAGGTCCTGGCCGTAGCGCAGCAGTCGGAAGCCCTTGGCGTGGGCGCCCATGCCGGCATACAGGCGCGGGCCGTAAAACATCATCAGGCCAATCTGCACGCCCTCGTCGAAGTCGACGTCGACTTCTAGCTCGAAGGCCGGGTCACCCTGGATGAAGCCCAGCGGCGGGCTGTCGCCGGGGTCCTTGCCGGTGGCGCGCAGGTGCAACCGGCCGTCGGCCACGCGCACGCGCGCCATCTGGCCTGCGCCGCCACTGAGGAACTGCCAATGCGTCTTGAGCGCGTTGCCGGCGAAGTCGTCCGACAGCGGCATGCCGTGGGGCACGGCGCGGCCGCCACGCGGCTTGGCCAGCGGCTGGCCGTCGTCCGCGTCGACATGGAACCAACCGTCGGCGCTGAAGCGCGCGGGCGCCAGCAGCGTCTGCCGGCCCAGTGTGTGGAAACTGTTCTCGTAGCCGTGATATAGCATCCACCAGTCGCCCTGCGGGCCCTGGACGAGGCTGCCGTGACCGCGCGACCACCAGCGCTCGCGCGACGAACGCGTGCGCATCAGCGGGTTGTGAGGCGCCTGCTCCCAGGGGCCGTCCAGGCTGCGGCTGCGCGCGGCGATGACCATGTGCCCGGTGGGCGGCCCGGCCGTGCCGCCGACAGCCAGCACCATGTGCCACCAGCCGCCGTGGAACAGCATCTTGGGGCCCTCGGGCGAGAAGGCCTCGACGTCCCAGTCCTCCGGGTAGCGCCAGGGGTCGTAGACATGCTCGACGGCGCCCACCACGCGCAGGCCGTCGGCGCTGAGCTTGACGCGGTCTCCGCCGCTCAGGAACAGCCAGCGCTGGCCGTCCTCGCCCACCACATGTGTGGGATCGATGTGCTTGTGCAGGCCCAGCGGCTGCGGCCTGGACCACGGACCCTCGATGCGGTCCGCCCAGGTGACGAGGATGTCGTTGGGTTGCGCCTTGACGGGCAGGTAGAGGTAGTAGCGGCCGCCGTGCTTGCACAGGTCGGGGGCCCACACGCTGCCCACTGGCTCCAGCAGCGCATTCGCGAGGGGGCGCCAGTTGACGAGGTCGCGCGAGTGCCAGATCAGAAGCCCGGGCAGGGCCTCGAAGCTTGAGTGGGTGAGGTAGTAGTCGTCGCCATCCTTCAGCACCGACGGGTCGGGTCGGTCGCCGGCCAGCACCGGGTTCAGGTAGCGGCCATCTCGCATGTCGGCCTTGCGCTGGCCTTCGAGGCCTTGCGGCCAGGGCTGGCAGGGCGGCAGGTAGGGCAGGCCCGGCGTGTCGCTGCAATCGGCAGCGGCCAGGGCGGGCGTGGCGGCCGGCAGGGCCAGCAGCGCCAGCAGGTCACGGCGCTGCAGTGTCATCGCGCCCCCGGCTTGAACAGCGAGGCCCAGCCGGCTTTGGGCGACATGTCGGCGAGCTGCCAGTCGGCCTCGACGAAGGCGCGCTGCGTGGCGCGGCGCTTGGGCAGGCCGTCGGTGTTGTTCTGGGTCTCGTCGTCGATCAGCGTGCCGCGGTCCTCTGCGATGTCGGACAGCTGCTTGAAGTCCAGCGGATCGCGCGCCCACGGCCGCGAGCCGACGTACAGCGGCAGCAGCCGCTCCAGCTCGCGGGGCGACACCCAGGTCAGGCCGACGGGCAGATAGGGCTCGCGCACCGGGATGATCTGCGCGCTGGCGGCGGTGTAGCGGCCGGTGAGCGGCAGGGGCTGGCCCTGGCGGTCCAGCGCTAGGTTGTCCTGCTCGTACAGCTGCACGTCGCCCACGCCGCCCAGCGTGAACAGCGGCAGCCGCTCGGCCGTGCCGGGGCCGGCGCGGTAAACGTTGCCCACCAGCGTGAGCTTGCCGGTTTGGTAGGGCTGATCCAGCCACTCGTGTGCGATGAGGTTGTAGTGCACCGCGCGCGAGCCGGGGTTGTAGATCAGGTTGTTGACCATCGCGCCCCAGGCGCCGCCCTTGAACAGCGCGTTGCGCTCGCGGTTGGACGCGTAGATGTTGCCCAGCAGCAGGATGCGGTTGGCGTTGTCGTGGACCAGCGTGCCCTTGCTGTGCTCGCCCTTGCCGTGCACGGACTCGCCCAGGCCCTCGTAGATCAGGTTGTGGCTGTAGGTGATGGCGTGCGAGGTGGTGTCTCGCCAGGCGTCGGGTGTGGCGCCTTTGAAGCGCGGGCCGCCGACGGAGAGGTTCTCGTCGGTCGCCCACGAGAAGCTGCAGTGGTCGACGATGATGCGGCGCGCGCCTTCGGACGTGGTGATGCCGTCGTGGTCGCGGCCGCTGCGCTTGGGCCGGCCATAGGCGCCGGGGCGGATGCTCAGGTGCTGCAGGATGACATCGGCGGCCGCAATGTTCAGCTCGCCGCGCACCAGCGTGATGCCGGGGTCGGGCGCTGTCTGGCCGGCGATGGTGACGCGGCCTTCGCGCAGCGTGTAGCTGGCGCCGCCCATGTCGATGATGCCGCCCACCTCGAACACGACGATGCGCGGGCCCGGCGTGTCCAGCGCGGCCTTCAGGCTGCCCGGGCCGTCGGCGGCCAGCGTGGTCACGCGCAGGATCTTGCCGCCCTGGCCACCGGTGGTCTGCGCCCAGCCGGTGTGCACGAAGCTGGCCGGGTGCAGGGCGGCCGTGGGCTGGGCCTGGGCCTGGCACAGGCCAGTGGACAAGGCCAGCCCCAGCAGCAGCGTCAGCGTCCGGGCGGCGCGCATCAGCCGGCCATCAGGTCTTGCATCACGTCGCGCGGGATCAGCGCGCCCGGATGCTGGATCACCCGCGCGGCCAGCCGGTTGCCGAAGGCGGCAGCCTCTGCCTGCGTGGCGCCGGCCAGGCGGCGGCTCAGGTAGCCGGCGGCGAAGGAGTCGCCGGCCGCCGTGGTGTCGACCACGCGCTGCACGGTCTCGGTCGCAACTTCCTGCCACTGCCCGTCACCGCCCACGATGGCCGGCAGACCGCCGCGCTTGATGGCGATCTCCGGCACTGGCAGAGCCTGGGCGGCGCTGACGGCGGCGGCCAGGTCGGGCAGGCCGTGCAGGGCCTGGTGGTCGTCGGCCGTGATGAGTGCCACGGAGGCCGTCGCGAACGCGCGGCCATACCAGTAGCGCGCATCGGCCACCGAGTCCCACAGCCGCGGGCGGTAGTTGTTGTCGAAGGCCACCAGCTTGCCGGCTGCACGCATGTGCGCCATCAGCGCGAGCACGCGCTCGCGGCCGGCCTGCGGCAGGATGGCCAGGCTGATGCCCGACAGGTACAGCGCGTCCAGCGCATCGGCCTGCTCCTCGAGGGCCGTGGTGGCGGCGTCGAAGAAGGAGCGCGCGGCGGCCTGGCCGCGCCAGTAGTGAAAGCGGCGCTCGCCGCCCTCGTCCAGCTCGATCAGGTAGAGCCCCGGCACGCGGCCCGGCAGCCGCTGCACCAGGCCTGTCATCACGCCCTCGTCCTGCCAGCGCTGCAGCATGCCGGCACTCAGCGAGTCGTCACCCAGCGCCGTGGCGTAGTGCACCCGCAGGTTGGCGCCGCCGCAGCGCGCCAGGTAGACGGCGGTGTTCAGCGTGTCGCCGCCAAAGGTTTGCCGCAGGTTGCCAAAGGCGGGGCCCTGCAGCTCCAGCATGCATTCGCCCAGCGCGGCCAAGGAGACGGGCCGCGTCGAGGTCGAGGGAAAGAGAGTCACGATTCTGAAAATGAAACAGCGGTTCAATAAGATAGCGTAACCGGTTCATTCCCTGTCCTCTGGTTTACCCCGGCGGCGGGTAACGCTCAACGAGACGAGCGGCACGCCCCATCGGCCAGCCAGGCCTGCAGCTGCAGCAGCCAGTCGTCCACAGCCTGGGCGAGCGCGCGTGCGCCGCCTGGGGCATCGGGTGCTGCCGGGCGGGCCAGCTGCCAGCGCTGCTGCAGCGGTGTGCCGCTGCCTTCGGGCCAGAGCGTGGCCTGCACCTGCAGCAGCACCTCGCTGTGCGTCGGGCTGGTGAAGCGCTGCTCGAACTCGTCCAGGTGCACGCTCAGCAGCGCTGCGTGGCGGCCGGCGCAGCCCGGCAGGGGCGCCAGCTGCTGGCGCAGGCGCTGTGCCAGCAGTGCGGGCGGCGGTGCGCGCCAGTGGCTGTCGCGGTAGTGGGCCGGCTGCTGGGCCTGCAGATAGCTCAGCCGGTAGACCATGGCGTCGCTGTTCAGCCAGGGCGGTGCGGTGACGTCCGCGATGCGCCAGGCCAGCGGCCCGCCGCCGGCCGTGGCGGCAGCGGGCGCTGGGCCCAGGTCGAAGGCCACGCGCGGCGGGGCCGATGGTGTGAAGGAGCAGCCGGCGGCGGCCAGCGTGAGGAGCAGGGCCGTCAGCGACGGCCGGGCAGGGCGTCTCATCGGGCCTCCGCGGTCTGGGGCCTGGGGGCGAACCCGGGCTCGCCCGGCCCGGGCAGCGGCGTGCCGCGACCGAACAGCAGGCTCTGTGGCTGATCGCCCAACTGCTGCGCGGTGCGCGCCACGCTGCGGCTGGCCGCGGCGAGGTCGTTCACGAGAGGCTGGTCGCGCACCGGCGTGTCGCCCACCAGCGCCAGCTCCAGGTGGCGGCTGGTGGCCTGCACCTGCCGGGCGGCTGCATCCAGCCGGTCCAGCGTGGCGACGCGGGCCTGCAGGTCCTGCGCGAGTGCGCGGCTGCTGGCGGCTAGCTGCTCGATCTCCTGCAGTGCGGCGCTGGCGCGCGTGGCCGTGGTGTCGGCGTTGCGCAGCAGCCCCGGCAGCTCGCGTGCAGCGGGCTGCAGCGTACTCATCAGCCGGCTGGTGTCGCCCGCGGCCTGGGCCAGTTGCGCCAGCGAGCGGTGCAGCTGGGCCTGGTTGCCGTCGCTGAGCAGCTGGTTGAGCCGCTCCGCCGTCTCGGCAAAGCCGGCAAGCAGCAGCGGGCCGCTCTCGGCCAGGCGGTCCAGCAGCGTGGGCTGCAGCGCGATGCGCGCGCCGGGCGCGGCGCGGCGCAGCGGCGCCTGCGCGTCGGCATCGTCCAGGCTGATGAAGGACAGGCCAGTCACGCCCTGCAGCCCAAGCTGCGCGCGCGTCGTGGCGGACACCGGCGCAGCCGCGTCCACCGCGATGTCGACGAGGATCTGGCGCGGGTCCTGCGGGTCGAAAGCGATGCGCTCCACCCAGCCCACCTCCACGCCGCGCAGCTTGACGGGCGCCTTCAGGTTCAGGCCTGGCACGCCGCTGCGCGACACAACGGTGTAGTGCGTGCGCTCTGTGCGGTCGCCCTGAAACCAGGCGACGCTGGCGGCCAGCGCCAAGCCCAGCAGGAGCAGGAACAGGCCGGCGGCGAGGGCGTGGGCTTTGTTTTCCATGGTGTGTTGCAGTCAGCTGTTCATGGATTCGGGCCGAGCGCCGGGCCGCTCCCAAGCCGGCCCGTCTGGCGCTGCGGGCTGGTTGATCCGGCCAGCAGCGTCGTCCCCCCGGGGGACCGGCCAGGAGGGCCCGCGTTCAGCGAGGCCAGCCTGGGCGAGGGGCTGGCCATCCCTGCCGCCATCGTCGCTGGTGTCGTCCAGGCTGAGACGGAAGCGCTTGACGTCTTCTTCGGCGCAGCGCTCGGCATGGCCCAGGAAGAAGTTGCGCACGAAGGGGTGGGGCAGGCGCGCGACCTCGGCCAGCGGCCCGCAGGCCAGGATGCGCTGCTCGGCCAGCACGGCCACACGGTCGGCCACGGCGAACAGCGTGTCCACGTCATGCGTCACCATGACGACGGTCAGCCCGAGCTCCTGGCGCAGCCGGCGCAGCAGCTTGACGAACTGCTTGGCGCTGTCCGGGTCCAGCCCGGCGGTGGGCTCGTCCAGGAACAGCAGCTGCGGGTCCAGTATCAGTGCCCGGGCCAGCGAGGCGCGCTTGACCATGCCGCCCGACAGCTCGGATGGCGCCTTGTGCGCGTCCTGCGGCCGCAGGCCGACCTGGGCCAGCTTGAGCATCACTAGCGGCCGCACCATGTCGGGCGGCACGCTCTTGAGCTCGCGCAGCGGCAGCGCGATGTTGTCGAACACGCTGAGCGCCGAGAAAAGCGCGCCATGCTGGAACAGCACGCCCCAGCGGTGGCGCACACGCTCCAGGTCCTGCGCGGCACAGCGGCCCAGCGGGTGGCCGAAGATGCGGATGCTGCCCGCCTGCGGCACCTCCAGCCCCAGCAGCAGGCGCAGCAGCGTGGTCTTGCCCGAGCCCGATCCGCCGATCAGCGCCAGCACCTCGCCGCGGTGCACTGTGAGGTTGAGGTGGCGGTGGATGACGTGGCCGGCAAAGGCCGTCGTCAGGTTGTCGACCTCGATGACGGTGTCGGTACTCACAGGCCCACGTCCGAGAAGAGCACCGCGAAGATCGCGTCCACGACGATGACCATCGTGATCGCCGTCACCACCGACTGCGTGACGCTCTGCCCCAGGCTCTCGGTGTTGGGCTTCACGCGCAGGCCGAAGTGGCAGGCCAGCAACGCGATCAGCCCGCCGAACAGCACCGACTTGAGCCAGCCCAGCCACAGGTTCACGGGCTCCACCACGCCGGGCAGCGTATGCAGGAACTGCGCCGGGTCCAGCCGCAGTTGCGCACTCGCTGCCGCCACGCCGCCCAGCAACATCAGGGCGCTCGTCCACAGCGCCACCAGCGGCAGCGACAGTGCCAGCGCCATCACCTTGGGCGCCACCAGGCGCACCGTGTGCGAGATGCCCATCACCGACAACGCATCCAGCTCTTGTGTGACACGCATGACGCCGATCTGCGCCGTCATGGCCGAGCCCGAGCGGCCCGCCACGATGATGGCCGCCAGCAGCGGCCCCAGCTCGCGTAGCACGGCCAGGCCGAGGATGTTGACGACGAAGATGTCGGCGCCATAGGTCTTGAGCTGGCGCGAGATCAGGTAGGACAGCGTGAGGCCGACGAGGAAGCCCACCAGCGCCGTGATGGGCAGGGCCTGCGCGCCGGTGCGGTAGATATTGGCCGAGATTTCCCGCCAGCCGATGCGCGAGGGATGGCGCAGCAGCTGGCCAGCATCCAGCAGCAGCCGGCCCACCAGCGCGAGCAGGTCGACGGCATGGGCCGAGAGCGCCCGCAGCCCCGGCAGCGCGTTGCGCAGGCCCGGGCGCTGGCGCTGCGGCGGCGCGGCCAGCGCCTCGGGCTGCATGAACTGCGCGAACAGCGTCACATGCTCGGGCTGCCACAGCAGCCGGGCCGGCGGCTTGCCGCCCCAGCCCTGCCACAGGGTCAGTGCCCCGGCCGTATCTAGCCGGCGCAGGGCGCGCAAGTCCCACAGCACAGGGCCGTCGCTGTCGCTCGCCGCATGGGCGATGCGTTGGCGGAACTCCGTGTGCCGGCCGCGCAACGCCATCAGTGTCCAGTCACCGCGAACCTGCCATTCGCGGGTGCCGGCGGGCAGCAGCTGCGGCTCGGCGTCCATGGCACCCGCCGGCCCGTCGACGGACGGGTCGGGTCGTTCCAGCGGAGCGACGTCGTGCATGACCGCAACGATAGCGCGTCGCGCGCTCAGTGCGGCGGTGGGGTCAGGTGTTGCAGGGCCTGTGCCACCGCCACTGCGGCGGGCCGGTGGTCGACTTCGGTGGCGAGGCAGTTGGCCGCCCAGGCTGACAGCGTGTCGCGAACGGCGCCGTCCTCGCCGCAGCAGGCTGCCAGTTCCTCCAGCAGGCAGCCCAGTGCGCGCACGTCCAGTGCCTTCAGCCGCTGAGCCTGGCCGGGCGGCACGCTGGCCAGGAAGGATGCCGCGCCGAAGTCGCCGAGCCGGCCCTCGCCCGTGCCGTCATGCAGCATGTTGTGGGCGTAGAAGTCGCCATGTGTCAGCCCGCGGGCATGCAGGTGCGCCAGCGCGTCGGCCATGCCGGCAGCCAGCCGCAGTGCGGCCGTCGGTGTGAAACGCAGCGCGGGGTCGTAGACATCCCGCGTGCAGGACGCCAGGCTGGGCGGCGCGGCCAGCGTGCGGAAGGCCGGCGGGATGAGCGGCATCAGCAGGCCTTCTGCGCCCTGCGGGTGCTCGCCCAGGCGAGCCAGCGCCGGGATGAGCTGTGGGTGCGCGCCGGCCTGCAGGCAGGCCGCCAGCTCGCTGGCGGGCAGGCCATCGCTGGTGACCGCGCCCTTGAACACCTTGAGCGCCACGGCCTGGCCGTCTGGCTGTAGTGCGCGGTGAATGTGGCCCGATGCTCCCTCGCCCAGCAGGGCCTGCAGCTGCAGCACGGGCCAGCGCACCCGTGGCAGGGCCGCGTCATCGCGGGCCTGCTGCTCGGCGGCGGCGCTGAAGGGGTTGCCGCCATGTGCCAGCCAGGCCAGGCGAGGCAGCGTGAGCAGCGCGTCGGGCAGGGACTCCAGCCGGTTGGCGGAGATGCGCAGCAACTCCAACTGCGCGCAGGCCGCGAGGCTGGTGGGCAGCCGGGTCAGTCGGTTGCCGGCCAGCATCAGCTTCTGCAGCCGCGGCCGCTGGCCCAGCGCCTCGGGCAGCGCGGCGATGCGGTTGTCGGTCAACGTCAGCCAGCGCAGTCGCGCGGGCAGCGCGGCGGCCGACACCTCGGTGATCTGGTTGGCCTTGAAGCCCACCATCTCCAGCTGCTCGCAGCGGCCTAGCGCCTCGGGCAGGCGCGTGAAGCGGTTGTCCGAGCAGAACAGCACGCGCAGCCGGTGCAGGCGGTGCAGGTCGGCCGGCAGGTCCTGCAGCGCATTGCCGGAGAGGTCCAGCACCTCCAGCGAGTCCGCCAGCGAGAAAACCTCGCGGGGCAGTTCGCGCAGGCCGGCGCGCAGGGTCAGCCGTTGCGCGCCGGCCAGGGCGCCGGCCCGCAGCTGTTCAAGGGAGTCCATGGCATCTCGGCGCAGGCCCTGCCCACGTCCGTCAAAAAGTCGTGCACTCTAGCCGTTGCGTCAGGGGCGCCGCCTTGGCGAGGTGCGAAGCCCAGTAGCATCCATGCATAGCTCGGAGGTGCCCCGTGAAACTGAACGAACTTCTCGCGACCGATGCCTGGATTCCCTCGTTGCCCGAAGCGGTGCAACAGATCCTCGTCGAGCTGCAGCGCGACGAGCCCGACCTGCGCCGCATCAACCAACTGCTGTCCGGCGAGGTCGGCCTGACGGTGCGCATCCTGCGCTTGGTCAACTCGGCCCGCTACAGCGGTGGTGGCGGCATCGCCACCGTCGAGGCGGCGACGGCGCTGCTGGGTCTGCGGGCCACGGGTCAGTTGGTGCAGGCCGCTGCCGTGGGCGGCGCTTTCAAGGGCGTGCCGGGTGTGGACATGACCGAGTTCTGGCGCCACAGCCTGGATGTGGCCAAGATCGCGCAATCCCTGGCCGCTGAGTTCCGGCTGGACACCGGCGCAGCGTTCACGGCCGGGCTGCTGCACGGCGTGGGCGACCTGATCATGCGCATGGCCATGCCCGACCGAACCAGCCTGCAGCCGGCCTTCCCGGCCGACGACGGCCGCTACGAGGCGCAGCTGGCGGATCTGGGCTATGCCTATGCGGAGGTGGGCGCCGCGTTCGCGGCCTCGTGGCATTTTCCGGCTGACATCGTCGAGGCGATCCGCCACCAGTGCGACCCGACTGCCGGCCAGGACGTCACCTTCGCCAGCCTGCTGTACCTGTCGAGCTGGAGCGCCCGTGCGCACGAGCTGGACATCGACGGCGACGCGATGCTGGACAGCTTTCCGCACGAGGCCGCCCAGGCCGTGGGGCTGACGGACCCGCAGCGGCTTTGCGACGGCCAAGTCATCGCCTGGACGCCTGCTGACGAGGCCCGTGATTTCCTGTGACGGCGCCCGGGCGCTACTGCGCCGGGTAGCGCCCCAGCGCGCCGGCATCGACGATGCGGATCTCGCGCTTGTCGATCTCGATCAGGCCGGCCGCCTCGAGCTCGTGCAGCACGCGCGAGAAGTATTCGGGCGTGAGTGACAGGCGTGAGGCCACGGTGGCCTTGCTGACGGGCAGCGACACCGTTGGTGCGCTGTCGTCGTGGGCGATGTCGCGCAGCAGATAGCCCACCACTCGCTGCACGCCGGACTGCAGCGCCTGGGCCTGCACGTCATGCACCAGCCCGTGCAGGCGGCGCGACAGGCCGGCCAGCATGCGCAGCGCGAAGCGGCTGTCAGCTTCCATTTCCGCGAGCACGGCATGGCGCGGCACCACCAGCAGGGCCGTGTCGGTCAGCGCCTGCGCGTTCACCACGCAGGGCGCGCCGAGGAACATCAGTGCCTCGGCAAAGCTCATGCCGGGACCGATGATCTCGATGACCTTCTCGTTGCCGTTGGGCGCGATGACGAATAGGCGCACCTGTCCGCTGATCGTCAGGAAGAAGGCCTCACAGGCGCTGCCGACGTGAAAGACGAACTCGCTGCGCTCCAGGCGGCGTACCTGCACGGCACTGGCCAGTCGTTCCAGTCCCGCCGGCCCCACGTCCTGGAACAGGGGCATGCGGGCAAGCAGGCGTTGCAGGTCGTACTGGCGGGTGTCGAGCATGGCCGCATTGTTCGGGCCGCCGGTCTGCGCCGGTTTGACTCAGCTCAACGCAGCAGCTGAGCGTGCAGGTGCAGCAGCCGCTGGGGCAGCTCGGTCGGGCGGCGTACCCAGGCGTGGGCGTGGGTGCCGAACAGCGGCGCCAGCTGGGCGGGTGGCTCGCTGTCTATGGACAGCAGAAAAGGAGTGAGTCCGACGGCCCGCGCCTCGCGCAGCGCTTCCCGGGTGTCTTCCAGGCCCAGCCGGCCGTCGTAGCCGTCCAGGTCGTGCGGCTTGCCGTCGCTGAGCAGCAGCAGCAGGCGCTGGCGCTCGGGGCGTTGCTGCAGCACGCGGGTGGCGGCGCGCAGCGCGGCGCCGGTGCGCGTGTAATAGCCGGGCTGCAGCGCACCGAGGCGGTCGTGCACCCGGCTGTCCCAGCGGTCGTCGAAGGACTTGATCTCGTGCAGGCGCAGCAGGCGCCGTACCGAGCTGAAGCCCAGCAGCGCGAACGGGTCGCCGCTGCCCTGCAGCGCCTCGCCGAAGACGTAGAGGCTGTCCCGGATCACGTCGATCACGCGCTGGTGGTCGTTGGCGTGGGCATCGGTGCTCATGGACAGGTCGGCCAGCAGCAGCGTGGCCAGCTCGCGCTGTTGCCGGCGCAGGCGCTGGTAGACGGCGCCACGGGCCTGGGCGGGCGGCTCGGCCCGCTCGTGCACCCAGGCGTCCAGGTCCAGGGCCTCGCCGTCCTGGCGGCCGCGCTGCCAGCGCAATGCGGCCTGCTGGATGGCCAGGCGGCGACGCAGCTGGGCGGCCAGCGCCCTCAGCGCGGGCGGCACGGGCCAGGCAGCGGGGGCGCGGGGGGCGAGGCGCTGCAGGCTGACCCGGCGGGATTGCAGGCACTGGCGGCGTGGGTCCCATTCGGGCAGGGCCTCGGGCGGGCCGAGCGGGATGTCGTCGTAGGCGCCGGCCGGCAGGTCGAGATCGAAGCGCAAGCGGCTGCCCGAGCCGCCGCGCTGCAGCGTGAGCGTGTCCAGGCTGTCGGCGGCGGCCTGGGCGTCGGCCGGTTCCGGCGTGTCGTCATGGGCGCGGTCCAGTGGCAGCGGGTCGGCGAAGGTCTTGAGCCATTCCGTCTTGGCGGCCAGCAGCAGCGGGTGGCGGGAGGCTGTCTGCGGCGGCGGCGTTCGGGCGCGACGTCGCCCGGCGATCGGCGTGGCAGCCTGGCTGGCACCGGTCCCGGGTTCGGCATCGTCCAGCGGCAGGGGCGGGCTGGCCACCGGCTGCAGCCAGCACCACAGCGGCGCGACGTGGTGCAGCGCGGGCTCGGCGCCGGGCAGCGGGGCGTCGAGGTCCAGCCAGGCGCGCAGCAGTTGCTCGTCGGGGCCTTGCGCCGGGCCGCGCTGCTCCAGCTCGGCGGCCAGCAACTGGCGCCAGGGCCGTTGCAGGCCGGGAAACTGCCGCAGCGCGCGCTGGGTCGCGGCTCGTTGCGCGGCGCAGTAGCCCGCCTCGTTGCCGAGGTGGGCGGCCAGCACGGGCCACCAGCGGTAGAGCGCCATGTTGAGCTGCGGGTCGGCATGCAGCGCCAGGCGCGCCGGCAGGGCCAGCACGTCGGTGTCGATCTGCGGCAGCGGCAGGCGCAGGCCGCTGCCGGCCAGCCGCTGCAGCCAGCTGCGCGGCACTGGGCCGGCGGCGGGCATGGGCTGCGCAAGCGCCAGGCGCTGGCGCCCGCCAGCGGCACGCAACAGCAGCGTGAGTGCGCGCTGCTGGGCCGCGAAGTGCTGGGCCGCCTGCGCATGGCCGCTGTCGGCGCGGCCGGTGATGAAGCGATGCCAGTGCTCGCCTATCCATGCTTCCATCATGTCCTCCGGTGTTGGCGCAGGGTTTCGCGCACGGCGGCTATGCCGATCTGCCACTGCAGGCTGGGCGGGCTGCCGCGTGCGCCATGGGAGTCGCTGCAGGCTTGCAGGCACTGGCCGCACTGAACGCAGCTGAACATCAGGCGCTTGATCTGGCGCGGGCGCAGGCGCATGGGGCAGGCGGCCTCGCAGGCGTCGACCTGTGGTATGCAGCCCTTGCACGAGGCCGCGCGCTCGCGGGCGAAGCTGATCACCAGCGCCTTCGGGTTGGCCATCCAGGCCAGGCTCTGAAAGAAGCCGACTGCACAGCCGAAGCGGCAGAAGAGGTGGCGCGCTAGCAGCAGCTCCGCGCTGAATAGGCCCCAGGCGATGAACACGAAGCGCGCCTGGTTGGGCGTAAGGCTGGCGCTGGCCAGGTTGGCCCAGATCTCGCGTGGCGGCAGCAGGTAGGTCAGCAGCGTGACGGCCCACAGCAGGCCGAAGCCCAGCACGGCAGCCAGGAAAAGCGCCGTCCAGCGGCGGCTGCGCTGCGGGCCTGAGCGCGCCTCCCACAGGCTGCGCCGGCCGGTGGCGCGCCACAGGGCTTCGTTGAGCAGTTCGACGAGGCTGAAGTGCGGGCACAGCCAGCCGCAGTACAGCCGGCCCCAGCGCCACGCGACGAACAGGAAGCCGGCGATCAGCAGCAGCGCCGGCAGGATGGCCTTGAGCAGGATGCTCAGCGTCACGCCGGTGCTGTCCAGCGTGCCGGCTCGGAAGGCGGCGATGCCCAGCGTCCAGCGCTGGCCCAGTACCCACAGCTGGGCCTCGTGCAGGTCCAAGCGCAGTATGTTCAGCGCCGGGGCCAGCAGGAAGAAGGCGAAAAAGGCCGCCTGCAGCGCGCGGCGGCGGCGCTGCCGCGCGGTGTGGGTCAGCGTGGACGGGGCGACGTCAATCGTCGAGCACCGCATGCAGCAGCTCCTGCAGCGCGGCGAGGGTCTGGGCGTCGTCGCTCAGGGCTTCCATGACGGCCACCTGGGCTGCGCGCTGCAGGCTCAGGCCCTGGCCGGTCAGGCGTGCGGCCATCACGAGCAGACGGGTGCTGGCGGTTTCCTCCAGGTCCTGCTCGGTGAGGCGGCGCAGCGCCTGGGCCAGATGCACGAGCCGGGCCGCCACTGCGGGCGTGCAGCCGCCTTCGCTCTGCACGATGCGGGCTTCGAGCTCGGGGGAGGGGCAGCCCAGCGTCAGGGCGACGAAGCGCTGCCGCGTGCTGGGCTTGAGGCCCTTGAGCAGGTGCTGGTAGCCGGGGTTGTAGGACAGCACCAGCATGAAGCCCGGTGCGGCGGGCAGCAGCTCGCCGTGCCGTTCCAGCGGCAGCACGCGGCGGTCGTCGGCCAGCGGGTGCAGCACGACGGTGATGTCCTTGCGGGCCTCGACCACCTCGTCCAGGTAGAAGATGGCGCCCGCGCGCACGGCGCGCGCCAGCGGGCCGTCGACCCAGCGCGTGTCGCCGCCCTGGATGAGGTGGCGGCCGGTCAGGTCAGCGGCGCCAAGGTCATCATGGCCGCTGACCGTGATCAGCGGCCGGCCCAGCCGGGCGGCCATGTGCTCGACCAGCCGGGTTTTGCCGCAGCCGGTCGGCCCCTTCAGCAGCAGCGGCAGCTGCGCCGCATGGGCCTGGGCGAACAGCGTGCATTCATCCGCCTGGGGTAGGTAGTGGGGCAGGGTGGGCGCTGCGGTCGGGCTTGCGAGCGCTTGCAGGACGGGACGGGGTGACAAGGAAAACTCCGGTAGCGGATGAGCGCAAGGCTAGGCGCGCGGTGGGCGGCCGTCCTTGAAGTGCATCAAGGACGGCGCGTCGGGTCAGGCGCTCGCGCCGGCAGTCGATGGCCCGGCCTGCGTCGTGTCCGTCACGAAGAAGCTCGTCAGGTAGGTCAGCAGTCCGGCCAGGAAGCCCAGCCCGCCGCCCACGCGCAGCCAGTAGAAGATGCGCAGCTGGTCTTGCGTGGCCATGAAGCCCATCGCGCTGCCGTCCGTGGGGATGCGCTGCAGCCAGATCTGCAGGATGCCCGCGCCGGTGAGCGCCAGCACCATCACGCCCATGCCGATGGTCATCAGCCAGAAACTCCACATCTCCATGCTCTGCGCCCGCTGCGGCGCGGCGGCGCGGCCCTTCATCAGCGGCCAGGCGTAGCTGATCATCGCGATGACGACGAGCACGTAGGCGCCGTAGAAAGCCAGGTGGCCGTGCGCGGCGGTGATCTGGCTGCCATGGGTGTAGTAGTTGACTGGGCTCAGCGTGTGGATGAAGCCCCACAGGCCAGCACCCAGGAAGCCCATCACCGCGCAGCCCACGGTCCACAGCACGGCGGCCTGGTTGGGATGCTCGCGCTTGCGGCGCTGCACCATGCTGAACGCGAACAGCGTCATCATGAAGAAGGGAATGGGCTCCAGCGCGCTAAACACCGAACCTATCCATTGCCAGTAGCCGGGCAGACCGATGAAGTAGAAGTGGTGGCCCGTTCCCAGGATGCCGGTGATCAGCGCGAACGTGATGATCAGGTACAGCCACTTGTCGATCACCTCGCGGTCCACGCCGGTGGTCTTGATCAGCAGGTAGGCCAGCAGGCTGCCCAGGATGAGCTCCCACACACCCTCCACCCACAGGTGCACGACGAACCACCAGTACATCTTGTCGCGCACCAGGTTGCTCGGGTTCACGAAGCTGAACAGGAACAACAGCGCCAGGCCCCACAGGCCCATCAGCAGCACCAGTGTGATGGCGGTCTTGCGGCCCTTGAGCACTGTCATGCTGATGTTGAACAGGAATCCCAGGGCCACGGCGACGATGCCCAGCTTGGTGGGCAGGGGTTGCTCCAGGAACTCGCGCCCCATGGTGGCCAGCACGTCGTTGCCGGTGGCCGCTGCGAGCGTGGCGTAGGGCACCAGCAGGTAGCCGAGTATGGTCAGTGCACCGGCGATGAGGAAGATCCAGAACAGCGCCACGGCCAGCTTCTCGCTGTGCAGCGGCACCTGCGCTTCCTCGGGGACGAGGAAGTAGGCGCTGCCCATGAAGCCCATCAGCAGCCACACGATAAGCAGGTTGGTGTGCACCATGCGGGCGATGTTGAACGGGATGTGCGGGAAGAACAGGTCGCCCGCCAGGTACTGCAGGCCGAGCAGCACGCCGAAGACGATCTGGCCGAGGAACAGCAGCAGCGCGCCGGCGAAGTAGAGCCGCGCCACGCGCTGGCTGGGTTGGGCAAGGAGTGCGGTCTGCATGATCAACCTTCCACGTTGGGGGGCCAGTTCTCGGTGTCGACGCCGTTGGTCCACTTGAGGAACTCGACGAGGTCGTTGAGCTGCTGGTCGTTCAGGTGGAATTGCGGCATCTGCCGGCGGCCGGGGGCGCCGGTGGGCTGGGCCTGCATCCAGGCCTTGATGAAATCAGCCCCGCGCCGCTGGTAGACGTTGCCCAGCTCCGGGGCGAAGTAGGCCCCCTCGCCGAGCAGCGTGTGGCAGCCGATGCAGTTGCGCGTCTCCCAGATGTGCTTGCCGCGCACCACCGCTTCGGTGAGCGGTGCCTTGGCGGTGGAGCGCGATGGAATGCGCGATTCGGTGTGCAGGATGAGCGCGGCGAACAGCAGCACGAAGAAGGCCGTGCCGCCGTAGAAGATGTTGCGCGCTGCCTGGCTGGTGAAGCCGGAGGCCATGGGGTTCCCTCGGTCGTTGCGATGCCCGGGAGGCTAGTGACCGAGGGAGGGCGCGTCCTTGAAGCGGTTCAAGAATCGTGGCGAAGGGCAGGTGATCGCTGCCGCAGAAGGTCGGGAGGGCTCAGGCCTTCTTCACGAACTCCGACTTCAGGCCCATGGCGCCGACGCCGTCGATCTTGCAGTCGATGTCGTGGTCGCCATCGGCCAGGCGGATGTTCTTGACCTTGGTGCCGACCTTCACGACCAGCGAGGAGCCCTTGACCTTCAGGTCCTTGATGACGGTCACCGTGTCGCCGTCCTGCAGCACGTTGCCGACAGCGTCCTTGATGACGCGCGCCTCCTCTGCGGTCGCCTCAGCTGGCTGCTCCGACCATTCATGGCCGCACTCGGGGCAGATGAGCTGGGCGCCGTCCTCGTAGGTGTAGGCGGACTGGCATTTGGGGCAGGCGGGCAGGGTGCTCATTGGGTCTGGTCGGGATTCAGTGTGTCGAATGGAAGCGCGTCACATGCCGGACGCTTGCGAGTTCGCCGGGCTGGCGGGGCGACCGTGTTCTACCTCGAGGCTCAGCTGCGGACATCGGGCTTGCCGGGGCGGTGGCTGCGTAGCCGTGCAGGTGGCAACCCCTGGGCCAGCGCTCCGTGTGGCAACGGGTCAGCCGGCTTCAGGCCCCTTGGCGCCACCTGGACTGAAGTCGACGCCGTGTGCCGCCAGGTAGTCGCGGATCAGGCGGCGGACTACCTGCGATGGCGTGACGTCCTGCTGTGCGCAAAGCGTCTCGAAGGCCTTCTTCTTGTCCGGGTCGATGAGGACGGTCAGGCGTGCGGTTTTTTGCTCCATGGTGTGCCTTGTATGTTAACGGCATGATAATTGTGAGCAAATCAAATGCCAATAGAACTGGCCGCTTGTCGGGATTGGACCGGCCGCGGTGCGGCATCGCAGGCTTGGTGCGCTGGCGGCTGTCCACGCCGCCCTGCGCAGCCTGCCCCATCCCTGACCACTTCGCTGACCATGCCAGATACCGCCAATGCCGAGGACCACGTCAGGCCCTTCGTCTACGAGACGCTGACGACGAAGGCGCTTCACTTCTCCATCAGTGAGATCCAGAGCCGGATGCAGTCGCGCAGGCCGCTGGCGCTGGACCTGGACTACACCCGCACGATGATGGGGTTCCTGCTCTTCAACGACCGGCCGGACACCATCGGCATGATCGGTCTCGGCGGTGGTTCGCTGGCCAAGTTCTGCCGGGCCTACCTGCCGAAGGCGCGCATCGACGTCGTCGAGATCAACCCGCATGTCATCGCGCTGCGAGACGTGTTCCACGTGCCGCCGGATGATGGCCTCTTCGCGGTGCGCCGCGGCGACGGCGCGGACTTCGTGCGCTCGCCACCGCATCGCCTGGACGTGTTGATGGTCGACGGCTACGACCCCGACGGCATCCCGCCCGCCTTGTGCTCGCAAGCCTTCTACGACGACTGCCGCGACTCACTGCAGCCGGAAGGCCTGCTGGTCGTGAACCTGCACATGGGGCACTGCGACTACGCCCTGCACGTCGAGCGCATCCGCCGCGCATTCGACGGCCGCGTGCTCGTGCTGTGCGACCGGGATTGCGGCAACAGCATCGTCTTCGGCTGTGACGGCCGCCGGCTGCAGCGCGCCCAGACGTTGCAGCTTCGCCGGCCCCGTCACTTCGATGCGGCCGCCTGGGAAGAGTTGGCGCCCAGCCTCACTGAGGTCATGGTTGAACTGCGGAAGGCGGTATTTGATGGGGTTGGGCGCGGTTGACGCCTCCGCACGCGAGTGCGCTTCTATCAAAAGGGCGGAAGGCGTGCGCTGACAAGCGCGAAGCGCCAAGAAAAAGGCTCTTTGCGCATTGCTTCGTGACGGCGTCATACGCCGACGGCCATCGTGAGGAACGGCGCGGGTTTGCCGGGGGTCTGAGCCGACCGATCCAGAGCGCGGAACCAACCGAGGTAGCTGGCCAGGTAGGAGCTGGCCGTGATACGCATTGAAGTTCTATGTGCCAAGCGCCCTGCACGCGCGGACCCCTGGAGATATTCAAGGCATGGTGCTCGACGCCAAGTTGTCGGGCCGCAGCCGCCAGCACGGCGCCGCCATCGGTGCACAGCACCGCGTCCGTGGTCAGCACCCGGCCAGGGCCTCAGCCGTATGGGTCTTGTCCGAGCGCTCCAGTATGAAGTCCGCCGTGGCGCCTGAGCGGTCGCGCGCCACCAGCACCGGCTCCTGCTCTTCGGACAGCCCTCGCTTGGCGGCATTGCCACCACGATGGCGCGCTTTGCGAGCGCCCACCCGCTGGCCCTTGTGGGAGCGCAGGAAGTAGGTCTCGTCGGCCTCAATCACGCCTTGCAGCGCCTGGGCCTTGAGGTTCTGAGGGAGTTGCAGGAAGCGATGGCGCCAGCGGAAGGCCGTGCTCGGAGCGACGGCCAAGACGTCGGCCGCCTGGTGCACGCTCAGGCCCTGGCGCAGCACGTCGGCTTGGCGCTCCCACTTGTCCTTGTGGCGCAGCCGCGCCAGCGGTGTGGCCGTCAGCGTATTGAATGTCCTCGCGCAGCCTCGGCACTTGTAGCGCTGCAAACCGCTTGCGTGGCCGTTGCGCACGATGCATTCGCTGTGGCAGTGCGGGCATACCAGCTCACGCGCTTCTACCGCTTGCACCACCTGCGCTGTGTCGTCTGTAGCCCGCAGCGCCTTCATCAACGCCTGCTTCTGCAATGGCGTCAGCTTCGCCGCCTCTGCCAACAGTTTCTTGAGTTCTCGGGTGCGCATCACCGGCTCCTTGGGCCCCAGCCATTGGGGGCCATGCCGGCCAATGTCTCAGCTCACAGGCTCACCCGATGAGCCATCCGCAATTGACGCGCAAAGAGCCTTTCTTTTCCGGACGCTCAGCGAGGCGTCTGCTGCAGCTCGACGCTGACCTTCACGGCCTCGGCGGCCGTGTTGGTCCACATCCAGCAATGCGCCGGCTCGGCGTCGAAGACCTGCAGGCCCTGCGCCTTCTCGGCCTTGTCCAGCTTCGCCGGATACACCACGGCCTTGCCCTGGTGGACATGGATGTTGAACGGCAGCGGCGCGCCGGCCTCGAAGGACCAGGCCACGCGGCCGCCCCGTGGCAGCTTGCCGCACACCTCCAGCAGCTCCCGCAGCGCCAGCGTCGCCGTATGCGTGAAGCGGCCTTCGGGCGTCCAGGCGATGTCGACGACCTGGGCCGCCGCCGCCGCGGTGCCGCTGGCGGCCAGACACAGCAGGGCGAGCGCCGCCCTCATTTGGCCGCCTCGATGGCCGTGACGATGAACTGGCCGCCCTCGTGTGCCGCCTTGAAGCGCACCTTGTCGCCGACCTTGAGGCCGTCCAGCAGCCGCTTGTCGTGGGCCTGGAACACCATGGTCATCGCCGGCATGTCCAGCGATCTGATCTCGGCGTGGCGCAGCGTGACCTTGGCTGCGGCTGCGTCGATCTTGCGGACCTCGGCATCGGTCATCGCGTCCGCAGCGGAGGCCGGCGTGGCCGGCGCTTCGGCCGCCACGGCCAGCAGGGTCTGTGCCAGCAGCGCGGCGCAAAGGAATAGCTTTTTCATGGAATTTCCTTGACGGGGTTCAGCGCGCGCGGACGACGATCTTGCCGCGCATGCCGGCCTGGAAGTGGCCGGCGATGAGGCAGGCGAAGTCGAACTCGCCCGCACGGTTGAAGGTCCAGACGATTTCGCCCTTCTGGCCCGGTTTCACATGGGCCATGTAGGGCTCGTCGTGCTCCATGCCAGGGAACTTGAGCATCAGCGCCGCGTGCGCTTCCAGTTCCTGCGGCGTACCGATGACGAGTTCGTGCAGCACGGTGCCGGTGTTGCGCAGCACTAGGCGCACGGTCTCGCCCTGGCGCACGTCGATGCGCGACGGTGTGAAGCGCATGTCGTCGCTCATGCGGATCTCGACAGTGCGCTGCGCCTTTCGGCGGTCTCCAGAGATTCCCCAGGCTTTTTGTTCCTTCTTGACCGCAGTCGGCGCGCTGGCGGCGTGATCGCCATGCGCCTGTGCTGCCACGGCGGCGAGGGCCAGAGTGACGGTAGTGAGTAGCGTCTTCATGTAGGCCTCAATGGTTGTGGTGGCCATGCGGCTTGCGCACCTGCACCTCGACGTCCGACGAGCGCGCGGCCGGTGTCGGTGCGCTTGTCGCGGGCGGTGCGTCTCCCACCTCGCGCGCCACGGTGCCGGGTGGATGCTGGAACCAGCCAGGGTCCGTGTAGTCGCTGCGCTTGAGCCCGCGCCGCACCTTCAGCATGCTGAACATGCCGCCCATCGCCACCGGTCCGAACGGGCCTTCGCCCGCCATCATGGGCGCCGTGTTGTCGGGTAGCGGCATGCTCATCTCGGTCATGTCGTGCATGCCGCGCTCGCCCATGACCATGTAGTCCGGCACTAGCTTGCGGATCTTGGCGGCCAGGCCGCTGTGATCTACGCCGATCATCGTCGGCACGTTGTGGCCCATCGCGTTCATCGTGTGGTGCGCCTTGTGGCAGTGGAAGGCCCAGTCGCCCTCCTCGTCGGCGATGAACTCGAGTTGCCGCATCTGGCCCACGGCGATGTCCGTCGTCACTTCGGGCCAGCGCGCGGTCCTGGGCACCGGGCCGCCATCCGTGCCGGTCACCTCGAACTCGTGGCCGTGGATGTGGATGGGGTGGTTGGTCATCGTCAGGTTGCCCACGCGGATGCGCACGCGGTCGCCCTGGCGGGCCACCAGAGGCGCGATGCCCGGGAACACGCGGCTGTTCCAGCTCCACAGGTTGAAGTCCAGCATCGTCATGACCTTGGGCGTCGCGCTGCCGGGCTCGATGTCGTAGGCGTTCAGCAGGAAGGCGTAGTCACGGTCGACGTCGGCGATGTGCGGATGCTTCGCCTTGGGATGCGTGATCCACAGGCCCATCATGCCCATGGCCATCTGCACCATCTCGTCGGCGTGCGGGTGGTACATGAAGGTGCCCGGCCGGCGCGCGACGAACTCGTAGACCCAGGTTTTTCCCGGCGGGATGGGCGGCTGAGTCAGGCCGCTGACACCGTCCATGCCGTTGGGCAGGCGCTGGCCGTGCCAGTGCATGCTGGTCACCTCGGGCAGCCGGTTGGTCACGTAGATGCGCACGCGGTCGCCCTCGACGACCTCGATGGTGGGCCCGGGGCTCTGGCCGTTGTAGCCCCACAGATGAGCCTTGAAGCCGGGCGCCATCTCGCGCACGACGGGCTCGGCCACAAGGTGGAACTCCTTGACGCCGTTGTTCATGCGCCAGGGGGCCGTCCAGCCGTTCAGCGTGACGACGGGGTTGTAGGGGCGTCCGGTGGGGGGCACCAGTGGGGCTTGCGTGTCGGGTGAGGTCTGGATGACTGGCTCGGGCAAGGCGGCCATCGCCGCCTTGGAGACGGCGGCCAGCGACGCCAGCGTCGACCCCGCTAGCAGGGAACGTCGGTTGAACATGGGGTGTCCTCGGGGTTCAGTGGGGCGCCGCAGCGGCGGCAGCCGGCGCGGCGCCGGCGGAGGGCAGGGCGGGCGCAGCGCGGCCAAGCAGCGTCTGGTCCAGGTCGGCCTTGGCCAGCCAGAAGTCGCGCAGCGCGTCCTGCGCGGCGGCCACGGCGGCTACCTGTGCGCGGGCATCGGCCAGCAGCTCGAACACGCCGATCAGCATGCCGTTGTAGCGCAGCAATTGCTCGTCGGAGATGCGCTGGGCCAGCGGCAGCAACTCGTCGCGGTGCTGGCGGGCGATGTCCCACGCGCCGCGGTACAGGCCGTAGGCCTCGCGCACCTCGGAGCGCGCGCGGATGGCCGTGTCGGCAGCATCGTGCGCCGCCTCGCGGGCCAGCGCCTGCGCGCGCGGCAGCGGGCCGGGGCCAAACAGCGGCAGCTCCAACGTGACCTCCCAGCCGCGCTGCACCGGCGCCTCGTTGGACGTGTTGTGAACGACGCCCAGCTCCAGCATCGACACGAAGCGGTTGATGCGGCCGGCATCCAGTTGGCGTGCAGCCTGCTCCAGTCGCAGCCGCGCGGCCTGCACGTCCAGGCGCTGCGCGAGCGCCAGCGTCTCGATGTCGGGCTGCTCGCGTGCGGTCGTCGGCAGCGCCGGCAGGCGCTCGGGCACGCGCAGCGCGGCGGCATCGTCGCCCCACAGACCCAGCAGGCGCACGAGGCGCTCGCGGCTCGCGAGGCGTTGCCCCTCGGCTCGGGCCAATGCCAGCCGTGCTTCGGCCGCAAAGCCTTGCTCGCGTGCACGGGCTAGCGCGTTGAAGTTGCCGACGGCCTGCATGCGCCGCGCCAGCTCGGCGCCGGCGTCGGCGGCCTCCAGCACCTGGCGGCGGTAGGTCAGCGTTTCCTCGGCGGCCACGGCGGCTACCCACGCGCGGCGCGTGTCCGCGGCCAGCGCCAGCACGTCGGCGGCGGTCTGCCGCTGCTCGGCCTGCAGGCGGCGCTGCTCGGCTTGGCGCACCAGCGGCAGCGTCAGCAACCGGGCCAGGTTGACGTGCCAGCCGCGCTCCAGCTCCACCTCGTCGCCGCGCGTGAGGCGGCTGAAGCTGAAGCCGGGGTTGGGCAGCCGGCCGGCTTCGTCCACCTCGGCCGCCGTCACGCCCAGGCGGGCCAGGCGGGCCTGCAGCGCGCGGCTGTTCTGCAGCGCCAGCTGTACGGCGGCGTCAGCGCTCAGCGGCTCGCGCAGGCGGGCGGTCAACGCATCGGGCGGCAGCGGCTCGGCAGCCAGCGCCTGGCCCGTGTGGTGTTGGGTCAGCCGGTTGACGTCGGAGACCTCGTCGCCGGGCTTCAGGCTGGCGCAGCCGGCGAGTGCCAGGGCCAGTGTCGTCAGGGACAGCGTGCGCTTCATAGCGGTTTCTCCGCCGGCAGCGTCTCTCTGGCGTACGTGCGCCAGCCGCCGACGCGTTCGACGCGGTCGTTGGCTGCGCGCCAGTCGACGCGGGGTGGGTCATCGGCAGACGGCAGCGGCATTGCCTTCCTGGCGACAGCGGACGGCACCTTGGCGTGCGCGTCGGCAGGGTCGGGGCGGGGAGTCTGGGCAGCAGCGCTGGTGGCGTTCAACGCCAGCCAGGCGGCGAACAGCGCCCCCGTGCGGGGAAATAACTTGGGCATGACAGCCTCTCGGAACGGGTGATCGACCCACCAGGCGCAACTAAGCGCGCGGCGGGAGGGCAGCGTTGGGAGGGGCTCAGGCCCGAGGCGGCGGGTCGGGCAGGGGCGGCACGACGCCCGACCAGCTCTCGGCTGGCGCCAGCGCGGCCTGCTCGGCCGGCGTGCTCGTCACGGTCAGTGTCAACGCCGGTGGTGGCGCGGCGGCCAGGCAGCAGGGCGCGCAGAGCTTGCAGGTCTGGCTGTGGGCATCAGCCTGGGCATCGGCGGCTGGATCGGCGTCATGGTGCTCGTGATGCTCATGCTCCGCATGGGCCATCACGACCGGCGTCGGCTGCGCCGGCCCGCATTCCAGCTGCGTGGCCGCCAGCAGACTGCGCAAGGGCAGCAGCACGAGCAGCAGGCAGAGGACGAGGAAGCGGCCGGGGCGACGCATGGGCAACACTTTAACCGCCTTGCTGTCGCCAGGTCCGCGCCGACAGCCCGCCGTGCCGCTGCGTGAACAGCCGGCTCAGCGCTGACGCGTTGGCGTAGCCCAGTTCGGCGGCCAGCGTCTTCAGCGACTTGCCCGCCCGCAGTTCGGCGCGGGCGATGGCCAGGCGCGAGTCGGCCACGTAGTCGGCAGGCGTCGTGCCGACGGCGTCGCGGAAGGCCTCGGCAAAACGGCTGCGCGACATGCCGGCCTCGGCGGCCAGGCGCTCCAGCGTCCAGGCCTCGCCGGGGCGCGCGTGCACGGCGGTCAGCGCGCGGGCTAGGCGCGCGTCGGCCAAGCCGTTCAGCAGGCCCACTGGCAGCGGGTTGTCGCGCTGGTCCAGCATCCAGCGCAGCAGTTGCAGCAGCAGGACCTCGAACAGCCGGTCCGCCAGCAGCCGCTGGCCGCAGCGCACGCGCTCGGCCTCGCCGAATAGCAGCGTCAGCGTCTCGTTGAGGCCGTCCACGCGGGCCAGCGGCAACACCACCAGCGGCGGCAACGCGCGCACCAGCGGGTGGGCGTCGCCCTGGTCGAAGTCCAGCGTCGCGCAGACGAAGTCCGCGCCCTCGGTGGGCGCGTTGTGGAAGTCGTGCGCCAGCGGGCGCGGGTAGAACACCAGGCTGGGTTCGCTCACCACCAGCTGCTCCACCAGCCCGCTGCCGGCGGCATGTCGCACGGCCATCTCGCCGTTGCGCATGACGTGCAGGAAGCCGCGCCCGGGCTGTGCGTCGAAATGCGTCACGCCGCACAGCGGCCCGGTGTGGAACAGGCTGGCGCGCACGCGGAAGCGCTCCAGCAGCGGGCTGAGGCGGTCCAGCGGCATGACGTCGGGCATTGGGATGAATAGATATTTTGTTTGGACTTTATGATACCTATCGGCCTGATTCGGCGCGCACAGTGGGGGCCTTCCTTCAGTGCAACCGAAAGGTGACTCCATGACCTCCCGCATTCCTCTCGTCTCCGCCGCCGATGCCCCCGCTGCCAGCCGCCCGCTGCTGGATGCCGTGCACGGAGCCTTCGGCGCCACGCCCGCGATGTTCCGCGCCGTCGCCAACTCGCCGGCCGCACTGCAAGCGATGTGGGGCTTCTTCGGCGCTCTTTCGGATCAAGGCGGCGGCAGCATCCCGGCCACGCTGGGCGAGCAGATCGCCGTTGCCGTGGCCGACCGCAACGCCTGCGAGTACTGCCTGGCCGCGCACACGGCGCTGGGCCGCAAGGCCGGCGCGTCGGCCGCCGAGATGAGCGCCGCCCAGGTCGGCGAATCGGCCGACCCGGCGACGGCCGCTGCGCTGCGTTTTGCGCTGAAGCTCGTCGAGCAGCGCGGCCAGGTCGGCGATGCCGATGTCGCGGCGCTGCGCGCTGCGGGCTTCGGCGACGGCCAGATCGTCGAGATCCTGGCGCACGTCGCGTTGAACCTGTTCACCAACTACGTGAACGTCGCGTTCGCCGTGCCGGTGGATTTCCCCGGCGTGAAGCTGCGTTCGGTCGCTTGATAGCCGAGGTGGTGCAGCGATGATGATTGCCTTGACCCAGACCGCCGTCGCGCTGCGCCATCTCGCATTCGAAGACCTGGGCCTCATCGAGCCGCTGCTGCGCAGGCGCGGCTTCGAGGTGCGCTATGTCGAAGCCGGTGTCGAGGATGTCTCGGCCATCGACCTCGATGCGGTCGACCTGCTGGTTGCGCTCGGCGGGCCGATCAGCGTCGAGGACGATGCGAACTACCCGTGGTTGCTCGATGAGGTGGCGCTGGTGCGGCGCCGGCTGGACTCGGGTCGGCCGTTGCTGGGCGTCTGCCTGGGTGCGCAGCTGATGGCGCGGGCACTGGGTGCGGAGGTGCGGCCCATGGGCGTCAAGGAGATCGGCTTCGCCCCACTGGCCTTGACCGAGGTGGGGCAGGGCACGGTGTTGGCCGAACTGGGTTGCCAGCCGGTGCTGCACTGGCATGGCGACCAGTTTGCGCTGCCTGCCGGCCTGCCGTCGCTTGCCGCGACGGTTGTATGCCCGCACCAGGCTTTTGCGCCGCACGAACGGGCGTTGGCGCTGCAGTTCCACCCGGAGGTCGACCCGGCGCGCATCGAGCAATGGCTGATCGGCCACGCGGGCGAACTGGCAGCGGCCGGCATCCAGCCCCAATTGCTTCGCGACGCCGCCAAACAACAAGGCCCCGGACTTGCCGAGGCCTTGGAGCGGTTCATGCAGCGCTGGCTAGACCAAGCCCTGCTTTGACGCCAGCACCGCCGCTTCGGCGCGGCTGCTGACGTTGAGCTTCTTGTAGATCGACTTGATGTGGTCGTTGACGGTGAACCACTTGATGCCCATCAGGTTCGCGATCTCCTTGATCGTGAAGCCCTTGCTCAGGTAGGTCAGCACTTCGCTTTCGCGCGGCGTCAGGCGTTCCCACTCGGGCGGCGGGTCCAGCGCGACGCTGCGGCTGTTGTTGAACGGCGCATGCGACGACGACAGCGAGCCGAAGCCGGAGTTCAGTGGCATGGTGCCGCTGTCGCCCGACGACGAGGGACGGAAGTGCGACAGCAGCCGACGCGCGATGGCGGGCGACAGCGGCGGCTGGCCGCGCACGATGCGCTGCAGCTCTTCCACCAGCACCTCGAAGCGGTCTTCCTTCAGCAGGTAGCCGTCGGCGCCGCATTGCAGCGCGGGGAAGAGGTGGTCGTCGTCGGAGTACAGCGTCGTGACGATCTTCAGCGACGGCGAGCCGGAGAGCTCCGTCAGGAACTCCATGCCGTTGCCGTCGGGGAGTTCCAGATCCACGAGGATGAGCTTGAAGCCCGCATCCGGCGAACTGCCGGCGAGCTTGGCGACCTGGCGGCGTGCGTTCTCCAGGTCGCCGACTTCGGTGATTTCCATCGCATCGCTGAAGCTCTCGCGCACGACGCGGCACAGGAAGCTGCGGGCAACGGGGTTGTCTTCGATGATGAGGACTTTGACGGTCATGGCGGAGCAACAGCGGCAGTCGTGTCGACCGGGCAATGTAGCGCAGCCCCCTGGCCGCAACGGGCCGAGACTGCGGGGGGCAACGCCCCCGGTTCAGGCTTCAAGCGTGGGTAAGAACCAACTTGCCGACCACCTCGCGCGCCGCCATGCGCGCGAAGGCTGCGGGCAACTGCTCCAGCGGCAGCACGCTGTCGAGCACTGGCTTGATCTTGCCGGCCGCATACCAGGCGGCGAGTTCGCCCAGCATCTTCGCGTTGCGGCCTGGCTCGCGCTTGGCAAACTCGCCCCAGAACACGCCCACCAGCGAGGCGCCTTTGAGCAGCGCCAGGTTCAGCGGTAGCGCCGGAATGGCGCCCTGCGCAAAGCCGATGACGAGGTAGCGGCCACGCCAGGCGATGGAGCGGAAGGCAGCCTCGGCCAGATCCCCGCCGACCGGGTCGTAGATCACGTCGGGGCCACGGCCCTCGGTGAGGGCCTTGAGCTCGTCACGCAGGTTCTGCGTCGTGTAGTTGATGGTGGCGTCGGCGCCCAGCGACCGGCAGGCGGCGCACTTGGCATCGCTGCTGGCAGCGGCGATGACATGGGCGCCAGCCGCCTTGGCGATCTGGATGGCCGCCGTGCCGACGCCGCCCGCCGCGCCGAGGATGAGAACGGTCTCGCCGGCCTGCAGCGCGCCGCGGTCCAGCAGCGCATGGTGGCTGGTGCCGTAGGTGCAGATGAAGGCGGCAGCGTCCTCGAAGCTGAACGCATCGGGCAGCGGCATGGCCAGCATGGCCGGGATGCACACCTCGGTGGCAAAGCCGCCCAGCCCGCCGAACGCAGCCACGCGCTGGCCCACGGCGAAGCCCTTGACGCCGTCGCCCACCTCGGTGACGACGCCCGAGAACTCCGTGCCCGGCACGAAGGGCAGCGGCGGTTTCATCTGGTACTTGTTCTGCACGATGAGCAGGTCGGGGAAGTTCAGGCTGGCGGCGCGCACGCTCACCCGCAGCTGGCCCGCCGCCAGCGCCGGGGCGGGTAGCTCGCGCCACTGCAGCGCCTCGACGCCCACCGGGTTCTCGCAGACCCATGCCTTCATCTTCTGTCTCCTCGTGGAATGGAGCAGCCATGATAGGAATCAAGGGGGTTACACCCGGTCTCGCAGGTGACGCGCTCCCTACAATCGCAGCCCAT
This sequence comes from Pelomonas margarita, assembly GCF_043555875.1. Taxonomy (NCBI): domain Bacteria; kingdom Pseudomonadati; phylum Pseudomonadota; class Betaproteobacteria; order Burkholderiales; family Sphaerotilaceae; genus Roseateles; species Pelomonas margarita. The sequence continues at coordinate 148,812 of NZ_JBIGHW010000001.1, forward strand.
GCGAATCCTGATTTCCAACGACGATGGCTACCTTGCTCCGGGCCTGGCGGCGCTCGTCAAGGCGTGCGAAGGGCTGGGCGAGATCGATGTCATCGCGCCCGAGCAGAACGCCAGCGGCACGTCCAACTCGCTGACGCTGAACCGCCCGCTGAATGTGTACCGCGCCGCCAATGGCTTCCGCTATGTCAGCGGCACACCGTCGGACGGTGTTCATCTCGCGCTGAGCGGCCTGCTGGGCTACCGGCCCGACCTGGTGCTGTCGGGCATCAACAACGGCGCCAATATGGGCGACGACACGCTGTATTCCGGCACCGTGGCCGCCGCCACCGAGGGCTACCTGTTCGGCATCCCGTCCATCGCGTTCTCGCAGGCCGAGAAGGGTTGGGTGGAGCTCGATGCAGCCGCGCGCGCGGCCCGCAGCATCGTTGAGCAGGTCATTGCCGGCGGCCTGGGTCAGAGCTTCCTGCTCAACGTCAACATCCCCAATCGGCCCGATGCCGACAGCCTGCCGCGCAAGATCACGCGGCTGGGGCGCCGTCATTCGGCCGAGGCCATCATCGAACAGGTCAACCCGCGCGGCGAGACCATCTACTGGATAGGCCCGGCCGGTGACGCGAAAGATGCCGCCGAGGGCACAGACTTCCACGCCACCGCCAACGGCCAGGTGTCCATCACGCCATTGCAGGTGGACCTGACCGAACATGCGTCGCTGGGCGCCTGGGCGCAGCGCCTGGGTCTCTGACCCGATGTCCACGCCCAAGCGTTTCCCGGCCAGCCTGAAGCCGGCGGCCGCGCCGCAGCGGGAGCTGCTGATGCCGCAGCGCCACCTGCACCAGGCCACGCGCGACGCGGCCCGGTTGGCACGGCCCAGTGGCACCGGCCTGGACGGCGGTGCGGTGCGGCGGCGCATGGTGGAGCGGCTGCGCGCCGAGGGCCAGTTCGATGAGCGCGTGTTGGCCGCGATGGCCGCCGTGCCACGCCACGAATTCGTCGACAGCGCGCTGGCCGCGCAGGCCTATGAAGACACGGCACTGCCCATCGGCCATGGACAGACCATCTCCAAGCCCTCCGTCGTGGCCCACATGTTGGGCCTGCTGATGGCCGGCCATTCGGCGCGCGAGCGCGGCTCGCTGGGGCGGGCGATGGAAATCGGCACCGGCTGCGGCTACCAGGCTGCCGTCATCGCGATGTTGGCGCGGCAGCTGACCTCCATCGAGCGCCTTCAGGGGCTGCACGACAAGGCCAGGCTCAACCTGCAGCGCATCGCGCTGCCGCGTGCGCCGCGACTGGTCTGGGGCGACGGGCGGGTGGGCCATGCGCCCAGCGGACCGTTTGACAGCATCATCGCCGCCGCTGGCGGCGAGGACATCCCGCCCGCCTGGACCGAGCAGCTTGCGCCCGGCGGCCGGCTCATCGCGCCGACGGCATCCAGCGGCCGCGGCCAGGTGCTGGTGGTGCTGGACCATGTGGTGGACGGGGGCGTCAGCCGCTGGCTGCGCACTGAGCACGAGGCCGTGCTGTTCGTCCCCCTAAAATCCGGCATCGTCTGACGGGGCCGCTGGCGCACCGCGCCACACAATCCGGGTGGCCCCCAACGTGCCCACACGATGTCCTCACGCCTGCGCCTCCTGTCTGTCCTCGCCTCCTCGCTGCTGCTCAGCGCCTGCGTCTCGTCGCCCAAGAAGCCGGCTCCCGTCGAGGATCGCAATCCGCAGCCGGCACGCACGGCCGCGCCCGCATCCGCTCCTGTGCCGCCGGCACCCACGACCCCTGAACCCAAGCCAGCCCCCGGCGCCGAGAACGCCGGCAAGCCCGGCTACTACACGGTCAAGCCGGGTGACGCGCTGATCCGCATCGCGCTGGACAACGGCCAGAGCTGGCGCGACGTCGCCAAGTGGAATAGCCTGGAGAACCCCAACCGCATCGAGGTGGGTCAGGTGTTGCGCGTGGTGCCGCCCGGCGTGGATGCGGCCGCGGTTGCCGCCCGCCCGATCGCGAGCGCCCCCCGGGTCGAGGCCCGTCCGCTGGATGCGAAGCCAGCTGCGGCGTCGGCCAGCGCGGCATCGGCCGCCGCGGCCACGGCGGCGAAGGAGCCGGTGGTCAAGGACAAGGATGGTGCCGCGGCTGACGATGACGCGCTGGCCTGGGGATGGCCGGTCTCGCACCCCGTCACGGCGGGCTTTGACGAGCAGCGCAACAAGGGCCTGGACTTCGCCGGCAAGCCTGGTGACCCGGTGCTGGCCGTGGCCGACGGGCGCGTGGTTTACGCAGGTTCGGGCTTGCGTGGCTACGGCAACTTGGTCATCATCAAGCACAACAACACCTACCTGACGGCGTATGCCCACAACCGGGCGATGCTGGTCGAGCAGGACCAAGTGGTTCGCAAGGGTCAGAGGATTGCCGAGATGGGTTCTACAGAGAGCGATACCGTCAAGCTGCACTTCGAGGTGCGTAAGCTCGGCAAGCCCGTCGACCCGGCCAAGCTGCTGCCGGCGCGCTGAGTCGGCCGGTTAGCATCCCAGTACTCCGGGCCAGCGACCACGTCATGAAACGCGCTGCGCCCACCCTGCCGAACGGTCACCAGGGCCATGCTGGCGCGGCCCACGAGCCCGCCGTCATGCTCGCGATGAATGGCGACACCGAGCCCGGCGCCGAGGCCCCCGACGAGGACGCGCAGGCGCTGCGCAACGGGAGCGGCCATGAGGTCGAGCTGGGCAATGCGCTGCAGGCCTACCTGCGCGACATCCGTCGCACGCCACTGCTGACACCGCAGGAGGAGTTCGAGACGGCCACGGCAGCACGTGCCGGTGATTTCCAGGCGCGCCAGTCCATGATCGAGCACAACCTGCGGCTCGTCGTCAGCATCGCCAAGAACTACCTGGGACGCGGATTGCCGATGAGCGACCTCATTGAGGAAGGCAACCTCGGCCTGATGCACGCCATCGGCAAGTTCGAGCCGGAGCGGGGCTTCCGCTTCTCCACTTATTCCAGCTGGTGGATTCGCCAGAGCATCGAGCGCGCGCTGATGCACCAGGCCCGTCTTGTGCGGCTGCCCGTGCACATCGTGCGCGAGCTCAACCAGGTGCTGAGGGCGCGCCGCGCGCTGGAGGCGTTGCAGAGCGCGCAGGGGGTGGAAAGCCGTGTGCGCGCCGAGGACGTGGCACAGGCGCTGGGCCGGCCCGTCGACGAGGTGGCCGAGCTGTTGGCCTATGCGGAGCAGCCCAGCTCGCTGGATTCGCCGGTTGACCGCAATGGCGAGGGTGGCGAGTCGATGCTGGATCTCGTTGCCGATGACCAGGCCATCGACCCGATGGGTCTTCGGCTGTCGCACGAGGTCGAGGCGTTGCTGCAGCACGGCTTGGCCAGCCTGAACGATCGCGAGCGCGAGGTGCTGGCCGGGCGCTACGGTTTGTCCGACCGCGAACCCGAGACGCTGGACGTGCTGGCCATCCGCCTGAAGCTGACGCGCGAGCGCATCCGCCAGATCCAGATCGAGGCGCTGGCCAAGCTCAAGCGCAACATGATGCGGCACGGTGTCGACCGCGACAGCATCTTCTAGCGCCATCGAGCTCTGCCGGGATAATCCCGGCCCTATGACTCAGACAACGGATTGGCTCAAGGTCGAGAGCATCGAGCTTGAAGCGCAGGGCGTGGCGCACAACGCCGAAGGCAAGGTGGTGTTCATCGACGGCGCCTTGCCGGGCGAGATCGTCAAGGCGCAGATCGCCCGCCGCAAAAACAACTGGGAGCAGGGCCAGCTCATCGAGATCAAGAAGGAAAGCCCGCTGCGCGTGACGCCGGGCTGCCCGCATTTCGGCCTGCACGCGGGCGCCTGCGGCGGTTGCAAGATGCAGCACCTGCAGGCCGGCGCGCAGGTGGCGGTGAAGCAGCGTGTCGTGGAAGACCAGCTGTGGCATCTCGGCAAGGTCAAGCCCGAGGTGCTGCTGAGGCCCATCGAGGGTCCGACCTGGGGCTACCGCTACCGCGCGCGCTTCTCGGTGCGCTATGTGCAGAAGAAGGGCGTGGTGCTGATCGGCTTCCACGAGCGCAAGAGCCGCTACGTGGCCGACATGCAGGTCTGCAAGGTCGTGCCCAAGGTCGTCAGCGACCTGCTGATGCCGCTGCGCGAGCTGATCGCTAGCATGGCCGAGCGGGACCGGCTGCCGCAGATCGAGCTGGCGATGGGCGACGAGGTCATTGCGCTGGTGCTGCGCCACCTGAACCCGCTGCCTGATGGCGACATCGCGCTGCTGCGCGCGTTCGCCGCCGAGCATGGCGTGCAGTGGTGGCTGCAACCCAAGGGGCCGGACACCGTCAAGCTGCTGGACGAAGGCGGCGCGCAACTGGCCTACCGCCTGCCCGAGTTCGGCGTGACGATGCCGTTCAAGCCGACCGACTTCACGCAGGTGAACCCGCACATCAACGCGGCGCTGGTCGGTCGCGCGCTGCGGCTGCTGGCGGTGCAGAAGGACGACCGTGTCATCGACTGGTTCTGCGGCCTGGGCAACTTCACGTTGCCGCTGGCCACGCAGGCGCGCGAGGTGCTGGGCATCGAGGGCAGCGAGACGCTGGTGCAGCGCTCGCGCGAGAACGCCGCGGCCAATGGCCTGGCCCACAAGACGAGCTTCGTCGCGCGCAACCTTTTCGACATGACGCCCGAGCTGCTGGCGCTGGATGGCACGGCCGACCGCTGGCTCATCGACCCGCCGCGCGAGGGCGCGTTCGCGCTGGCCAAGGCTGTGGCCGACATCGCGCAGGATCCGTCGCTGGCGCCGGGCTGGACGGCGCCCAAGCGCATCGTCTACGTCAGCTGCAACCCGGCAACGCTGGCGCGCGATGCCGGGCTGCTGGTCAACGTGGCGGGCTACCGCTGCACGGCGGCTAGCGCGGTGAACATGTTCCCGCACACGGCGCACGTCGAGAGCATCGCCGTCTTCGACCGCTAGCCCGCAGCAGGCTCTCCCTGCCCACAGCCCACCCGCCGCTGGCCCGGCGGGTGGGCTTTTTTGCGTCCGTGTAAGTCCGGAGTCCGCTGCGTCAGGGTGTAGACAAAATAAATAAACAACGTTGTTTAGTTTGTTTTCAAACTGAACCTATCTCACCGGAGACAGAGGACATCCATGGACATCCGTTCCCGAATCGCGCGTGCGCTGGGCCTGGCGTGCCTGGCATTGGGCCTGGCAGGGGCCGCGCTGGCCCAGGCCGACCTGGCCGTGCCCAAGCGTGGCGTCAACATCGTGGGTTACGACCCACTGTGGGCCGATCCCGCCAAGGCACGCTTCCAGTCTCGACACATGCAGGCCATCCGTGACGGCGGCTTCGACCATGTGCGGCTGAACCTGCATGCCTTCGCGCACATGGACGACCAGGGGCAACTCTCCGCGGGGTGGCTCAAGACGCTGGACGAGTTGGTGGAGGCTGGTCTCAAGGCGGGGCTGCAGGTCATCCTGGACGAGCACAACTTCAACGAGTGCGCCAAGGAGGCCGACCTCACGGCCTGCCGCGTGAAGCTGCAGGCCTTCTGGCGCCAGATCGCCGCGCGCTACCAGAAGGCGCCGGACGCCGTGGTGTTCGAAATCCTGAACGAGCCCAACGGCGCGGCAGATGCGGTCTGGAACGACATGCTGGCCGAGAACCTGGCCATCATCCGTGCGACCAACCCGACGCGGCGCGTCGTCGTCGGCCCGAAGTTCTGGAACTCGCTGGACCACCTGGACAGCCTGCGTCTGCCCGAGAGCGACCGCCGCCTCATCGTGACTTTCCACTACTACACGCCGATGGAGTTCACGCACCAGGGGGCGTCGTGGACGCCGCAGTTCCAGAAGCTCTCAGGCGTGACCTGGGGCACGGCCGCCGAGCAGCAGCAACTCAGGGCGGACATGGACAAGGTCAAGGCGTGGGCGGACAAGCATCAGCGGCCCATCCTGCTGGGGGAGTTCGGCGCGCTGGAGACGGCCGGCATGGCGCAGCGCGTGGCCTGGACGGGGGCCGTGGCGCGTGCAGCCGAGGCGCGGGGCTTCGGCTGGTCGTACTGGCAGTTCGATTCGGACTTCGTGCTGTGGGACATGAAGGCCGACGGCTTCGTCAAGCCCATTCACGGTGTGCTGGTGCCGGAGAAGGCGACGGCAGCCGCGCCGGCCCGTGCGACGGACCCGGCACTGGACTACCTGATCAACACGCCCCGGGCCAGCGCCTGGTCGGTCTATGGCGATGGCCAGTCCAGCGGGCAGGTGCCCTGCGCCGCCACGGGCAAGGTCTGCCTGCGCGTGGCACTGGCCGGTGGCAAGCCCAACCCCTGGGACATCGGTGCGGTCGCGCCGGTGCAGGGCGGGATCGCGAAAGGCGACAAGCTGCAGGTCATCGCCTGGGCGCGGCTGGATAGCGAAGATCCCAAGGCCAGGGCCGTCGTGCCCATGCTGCTGCAGATCGGTGCGCCGCCGTACACGGCGGTCGTCTCGGGTGCCGTCACGCTGACGAGCAAGCTGGAGGCGGTTGCCATCGGCGGCGTGGCCACCGAGAACTTCGCGGCCGGCACCGTCAACTTGGCGCTGCAACTGGGCCAGGTGGGCCAGCCGGTGGTGCTCAGCGCGCCTTTCGTGCTGAAGAACTACAAGCCGGCCGCGCCATAAAAAAAGGAGCCCGTCAGCGGAGCTCCTTCATCCAGCGACTGCCGTGGTGCCGGCGTTGCCGGCCCACGGACAGCCCCTTCGGGGCGATTCAATCAGTCGCGCTCGCCGCCGAAGATGCCCAGCAGCGACAGCAGGCTCTGGAACACGTTGTAGATGTCCAGGTAGATGGCCAGCGTGGCGCTGATGTAGTTGGTCTCGCCGCCGTCCAGTACGCGCTTGATGTCGTAGAGCATGAAGGCCGAGAAGATCGCCATGGACATCACCAGCAGCGTCAGCAGCAGGGCCGAGGACTGAAGGAAGATGTTGGCGATGCCGGCCACCATCAGGATGATCGCGCCGACGAACAGGAACTTGCCCATGCTCGACAGGTCGCGCTTGATGACGGTGGCCAGCGTGGCCATCGCGAAGAAGATGGCTCCAGTGCCGCCAAACGCGGTCATGATCAGGCTGGCGCCGTTGCGATAGCCCAGGATCTGGGCGATCAGGCGCGACAGCATCAGGCCCATGAAGAACGTGAAGCCCAGCAGCGACACCACGCCCATGGCGCTGTTCTTGGTCTTCTCGACCAGGAACATCAGGCCGAAGGCGCCGACGAAGAACACGAGGGTGCTGATGCCGAAGCCCAGGCTGGCCATGAAGCCGGTGCTGACCCCGATCCAGGCGCCCAGCACGGTCGGGACCATGGACAGGGCCAGCAGCCAGTACGTGTTGCGCAGCACGCGCTGACGGTCGACGGCGAGGCCCTGGGCGGCGTAGCCGTAGTGGGTTTGCATGCTTTCGTTCATGTGAGTCCTCCGAGGAGCAAATGGGAAACCGCGAAGATTCTAGGGCGCTCCTTGGGGGCTACATTGGGGGCTGACCCTTTGAAAGCAAGGCCATGAAACAGCAAGCCCAACTCGAACTCTCCGACGTCAAGCGCATCGCCGCCGCTGCCGAAGCCCATGCCCTGGCCAAGGGCTGGGCCGTGTCCATCGCTATCGTCGATGCCGGCGGCCACCTGCTGTGGCTGCAGCGCCTGGATGGCGCCTCGCCCAGTTCCGCCATGTTCGCACCGGCCAAGGCGCACACGTCGGCGCTGGGTCGCCGCGAATCCAAGGTCTACGAGGACATGATCAACGGCGGCCGCGTGTCCTTCCTGAGTGTGCCCGGCATGTACGGCACGCTGGAGGGCGGTGTGCCCATTCTCGTCGACGGGCAGGTCGTCGGTGCGGTGGGCGTCAGCGGCGTCAAGTCCAGCGAGGACGCAGAGATCGCCAAGGCGGGCATCGCGGCACTTTGAGGTGTCACGAAGCCGTCGCGGAGCGGACACGAAGCCTCCGTACTAACCCGGGTCGGCTATACTCGATGGGTTTACCTGAACCCTACGCTGCCCGGCGGAAACCTGTAAGGTTTCTAGAAAACCTACCCCTCGGTTTCTACAAGTTGACCTGTCGCCCGACGGGTTGATGCTGGGCACGCGATCCACTTGCGGAGACCCTTTGTGCTGACCGACCTGCTCCATCCCCCTCAAGCAATCCTGGCTCTGGCGGATGGGACGGTGTTCCGAGGCCAGTCCATCGGCGCGACCGGCCAGACGGTCGGCGAAGTCGTGTTCAACACCTCGCTGACCGGCTACCAGGAAATCCTGACCGACCCCAGCTACTGCCGCCAGATCGTCACGCTGACGTATCCGCACATTGGTAGTTACGGCGTCGCCGAGGAAGACGTCGAGGCGAGCAAGGTGTTCGCTGCCGGTCTGGTCATCAAGGACCTGCCGATCCGCGCGTCCAACTTCCGTGCTGGTAAGACGCTGGATGCCTACCTGCGCGAGCAGGGCACGGTGGCCATCGCCGGCCTGGACACTCGCCGCCTGACGCGCGTGTTGCGCACGACGGGGGCGCAGAACGGCTGCATCCTGGCGCTGCCCGCCGGCGAGGCGCTGACGCAGGCCCACATCGACACGGCCGTTGCTGCCGCCAAGGCTGCACCGTCCATGGCGGGCCTCGACCTGGCCAAGGTCGTCAGCCGCACTGCGAACGAAACCTGGACGCAGACCGAATGGAAGCTCGGCAGCGGCTACGGCACGCAGACCGCGCCGAAGTTCCATGTCGTCGCCTATGACTTCGGCGCCAAGAACAACATCCTGCGCATGCTGGCCGAACGCGGCTGCAAGATCACCGTCGTGCCGGCACAGACGCCCGCCAGCGCCGTGCTCGCGCTGAAGCCGGACGGCGTGTTCCTGTCCAACGGCCCTGGCGACCCGGAGCCCTGCGACTACGCGATCAAGGCCACGGCGGAACTGGTCGAGACCGGCATTCCTGTCTTCGGCATCTGCCTGGGCCATCAGATCCTGGCGCTGGCCTCGGGTGCCAAGACCTTCAAGATGAAGTTCGGCCACCACGGTGCCAACCACCCGGTCAAGGACCTGGACAGTGGCCGTGTCGGCATCACCAGCCAGAACCACGGCTTCGCGGTCGATGCCGATACGCTGCCGGCCAACTTGCGCGCCACGCACATCAGCCTTTTCGACGGCACGCTGCAGGGCATCGCCCGCACCGACAAGCCGGCTTTCAGCTTCCAGGGTCACCCGGAAGCCAGCCCCGGTCCGCACGACATCGCCTATCTGTTCGACCGCTTCATTGGCCTGATGAGCAAGGCCTGATCGGGAGCCTCGCATGTTCGGCATCACCGACCTCGGTACCTACCTCGCGGCAGCGATCTTCATCATCCTGCTGCCGGGGCCCAACTCGCTGTACGTGCTGTCCGTGGCGGCGCAGCGCGGCGTGCGCGCCGGCTACACGGCTGCGTGCGGCGTGTTCGTGGGCGACACGGTGCTGATGACGGCGGCCGCGGCCGGTGGCGCGTCGCTGCTGATGGCCAGCCCGCAGATCTTCTTCGTCGTGAAGATGGTTGGCGCGGCCTACCTCGGCTGGCTGGGCCTGGAGTTGCTGCGCGGTGGCGTGAAGAGCTGGCGCGGTGAAGCGCAGGCCGCTGAGGCGCCGCGCGCCGTCGATGCCAACCAGCCGTTCAAGAAAGCGCTGGTCGTCAGCCTGCTGAACCCCAAGGCCATCGCCTTCTTGCTGTCCTTCTTCATCCAGTTCGTCGATCCGGCCTACCCGCATCCCGCGCTGACCTTCCTGATCCTGGGTTCCATCATCCAGGTGCTGAGCTTTGTCTATCTCTCGACGCTGATCTTTGCCGGCGCCCGCCTCGCGGCGGCCTTCCGTGCGCGGCGTCGACTCTCCGGCGCCGCCAACGCGGGCGTCGGAGCCCTTTTCGTTGGATTCGGGGCCAAGCTGGCCACGGCCACCCTCTAAAAAGTTCCAAGAGCGCAGACCGCCATGCCGAAACGTACAGACCTCAAGAGCATCCTCATCATCGGCGCCGGCCCGATCATCATCGGCCAGGCCTGCGAGTTCGACTACTCCGGCGCCCAGGCCTGCAAGGCGCTGCGCGAGGAGGGCTACAAGGTCATCCTCGTCAACAGCAACCCGGCGACGATCATGACGGACCCGGACACGGCCGACGTCACCTATATCGAGCCCATCACCTGGCAGGTCGTCGAGAAGATCATCGCCAAGGAGCGGCCTGACGCGGTGCTGCCGACGATGGGCGGCCAGACGGCGCTGAACTGCGCGCTGGACCTGCACAAGCACGGCGTGCTGGCCAAGTACAACGTCGAGATGATCGGCGCCAACGAGGTCGCCATCGAGAAGGCCGAGGACCGCCTGAAGTTCAAGGATGCGATGACCAAGATCGGCCTGGGCTCGGCCAAGTCGGGCATCGCGCACACGCTGGAAGAGGCGTGGGCGGTGCAGAAGCAGATCCATGCCGAGATCGGCGGCAGTGGCTTCCCGATGGTCATCCGCCCCAGCTTCACGCTGGGCGGCACGGGCGGCGGCATCGCCTACAACCCGGAAGAATTCGAGACCATCTGCAAGCGCGGCATCGACCTCTCGCCCACCAACGAGCTGCTCATCGAGGAGAGCCTGATCGGCTGGAAGGAATACGAGATGGAGGTCGTCCGCGACAAGGCGGACAACTGCATCATCGTCTGCTCCATTGAGAACCTGGACCCGATGGGCATCCACACGGGTGACTCCATCACCGTGGCGCCGAGCCAGACGCTGTCGGACAAGGAATACCAGCTGCTTCGCAACGCGTCGCTGGCGGTGCTGCGCGAGATCGGCGTGGATACCGGCGGCTCCAACGTGCAGTTCTCCATCAACCCGAAGGACGGCCGCATGGTCGTCATCGAGATGAACCCGCGCGTGTCGCGTTCGTCCGCTTTGGCCTCCAAGGCCACGGGCTTCCCCATTGCCAAGGTCGCGGCCAAGCTGGCCGTGGGCTACACGCTGGACGAACTGAAGAACGACATCACTGGCGGCGCCACGCCGGCGTCGTTCGAGCCCAGCATCGACTACGTCGTCACCAAGATCCCGCGCTTCGCGTTCGAGAAGTTCCCGATGGCCGACTCGCGCCTGACGACCCAGATGAAGTCGGTCGGCGAAGTGATGGCCATGGGCCGCACCTTCCAGGAGTCGTTCCAGAAGGCGCTGCGCGGCCTGGAGACTGGCATCGACGGCCTGACCGAGCGCTCGACCGATCGCGAAGAGATCGTGCAGGAGATCGGCGAAGCCGGCCCCGAGCGCATCCTGTTCCTGGCCGACGCCTTCCGCATCGGCATGACTCTGGACGAGATTTATGAAGAGACTGCGGTGGATCCGTGGTTCCTCGCGCAGATCGAGCAACTCGTGCAGATCGAGGGCGAGCTGAAGGGCCGCAGCCTCGAGTCCATCAGTGAGGCCGAGCTGCGCCTGCTGAAGACCAAGGGCTTCTCGGACAAGCGCCTGGCCAAGCTGCTGGGCACCAACCAGCACGCCGTTCGCGAGCGCCGCGTCGCGTTGAACGTGCGTCCGGTCTACAAACGCGTGGACACCTGCGCCGCCGAGTTCTCGACGCAGACGGCCTACATGTACTCCACGTACGAAGGTGCCGATGCCGAGTGCGAGGCCGCCCCGACGGACAAGAAGAAGATCATGGTGCTGGGCGGTGGCCCGAACCGCATTGGCCAGGGCATCGAGTTCGACTACTGCTGCGTGCACGCGGCCCTCGCGATGCGCGAGGACGGCTACGAGACGCTGATGGTCAACTGCAACCCCGAGACCGTCTCCACCGACTACGACACGTCCGACCGCCTGTACTTCGAGCCCGTCACGCTGGAAGACGTGCTGGAGATCGTCGACAAGGAAAAGCCGGTCGGCGTCATCGTGCAGTACGGCGGCCAGACGCCGCTGAAGCTGGCGCTGGACCTGGAGCGCGCCGGCGTGCCCATCATCGGCACGACGCCTGATTCCATCGACATCGCCGAAGACCGCGAACGCTTTCAGAAGCTGCTGCATGAGCTGGGCCTGAAGCAGCCGCCGAACCGCACCGCCCGTACTGAAGAACAGGCCGTCGTGCTGGCCAACGAAATCGGCTACCCGCTGGTCGTGCGTCCGAGCTACGTGCTGGGCGGCCGCGCGATGGAAATCGTGCACGGCGACAAGGACCTGGAGCGCTACATGCGCGAGGCCGTGCGCGTGTCCGAGAAGTCACCGGTGCTGCTGGATCATTTCCTGCAAGACGCCGTCGAAGTCGACGTGGACTGCATCAGCGACGGTGTCGACACGATGATCGGCGGCATCATGGAGCACATCGAGGCGGCCGGCATCCACTCCGGCGACTCGGCTTGCTCGTTGCCGCCTTACACGCTGGCCGCCGACGTGCAGGACGAGCTGCGCCGCCAGACCGCCGCGATGGCCAAAGCGCTGAAGGTCGTCGGCCTGATGAACGTGCAGTTCGCGATCCAGGGCGACGTGACGAAGGGCCTGTCGGCCTGCACGATCTACGTGCTGGAAGTGAATCCGCGCGCGTCGCGCACGGTGCCTTACGTGAGCAAGGCCACCGGCCAGCAGCTCGCCAAGATCGCTGCCCGCTGCATGGCCGGCCAGAAGCTGCAGGACCAGCGCGACCGCAAGGGGCGCGTGCCCGCTGAAGTGGTGCCGCCGTATTTCAGCGTGAAGGAAGCCGTCTTCCCGTTCAACAAGTTCCCGGGCGTGGACCCCATCCTTAGTCCCGAGATGCGTTCGACCGGCGAGGTAATGGGCGCCGCAAAGACCTTCGGCGAAGCGATGCTGAAGAGCCAGATCGGGGCCGGCTCGCGCCTGCCGCGTTCGGGCAACGTGCTGATCACGGTGAAGAACAACGACAAGGACCGCGCCGTCGCCATCGCCAAGGACCTGCATGCGCTGGGCTTCGGCATCGTCGCGACCAAGGGCACGGCGGCCGCCATCGCGGACGCCGGCGTGCCGGTCAAGCTGATCAACAAGATCAAGGACGGCCGCCCGCACATCGTCGACGCGTTGAAGGGCGGCGACATCCAGCTCGTCTTCACGACGGTGGACGAAACCCGTACGGCCATTGCCGACAGCCGCTACATCCGCCAGGCCGCGCTGGCCAACCGCGTCACCTACTACACGACGATGGCCGGCTGCGAAGCCGCCGTGGAAGGCATGAAGCACCAGGACGGCCTGCTCGTGCAATCCCTGCAAGAGCTGCACGCCGAACTCGCCTAAACTTCGCGTCCATTGATTCCGCCGCCGCCGTCCGGGCCCTCCGGATCGCAGCGGCGGTCTCTTTTTTGCCTGACCCAGATAGAGCTATGAGCACCATTCCCCTGACCAAGCGCGGCGCCGAGGCGCTGAAGGAAGAGCTGCACCGCCTGAAGACGGTGGAGCGTCCGGCCGTCATCCTGGCCATCGCCGAGGCGCGTGCGCAGGGCGACCTGAGCGAGAACGCCGAGTACGACGCGGCCAAGGACAAGCAGGGCTTCATCGAAGGCCGCATCCTGGAAGTCGAGGGCAAGCTGTCCGTCGCGCAGATCATTGATCCGTCCACGCTGGATGCTGGCGGCCGCGTGGTCTTCGGTGCCACCGTAGACCTGGAAGACGAGGACAGCGGCAACGCCGTGACCTACCAGATTACCGGCGACGACGAGGCCGACATCAAGCTGGGCCGCATCTCCATCGGCTCGCCTATCGCGCGCGCGTTGATCGGCAAGGAAGCCGGCGACACGGCCGAGGTGCAGGCCCCGGGCGGCGTGCGCCGCTACGAGATCATCGAAGTTCGCTACGTCTGATGTTCGGCCGGCTTCAGGCCCTGCTGGCCGCCCTCTGGGGCGGCCTTTTGCTGTGCATTGCCGTTGTCGCGACGCCCAGCGCGTTCGCCGTGCTGGAGCGCGCACAGGCGGGCGCCTATGTCGCTCGCGTGTTCGCGCTGGAGGCGCAGATCAGTCTGGCGCTCGGGCTGGTGTTGATGATGATTGAGCGACGCATCACGCGCGACCTGGCGGATGCCGGCGAACAAGCCCATCCGTTCTCGATGCGGCTGGCGCTGCCGGGTGTCGCGCTGTTCTGCACGATCGCCGGCTACTACGGCCTGCAGCCGCTGATGGCGGACGCGAAGGCCGGCGTGGGCGTCGCGTCCTTCGGTGCGCTGCATGGCGCCTCGCTGGCGCTGTTCGGCGTGAAGGGCCTGGCGGTGCTGGCCCTTGCGTGGATCAGTCAGCGACGTTCTTCTTGACGCTGGTCATGCGCCGCTTGGCGCGCTTGATCTCGCCACCCTGCGCCACGCGCTCGTTGCCCAGCACCTTGAGCTTGGCCACCTGAGGACGGCCGTTGCCGTTCTTGGAGAACTTGACGATCTTGACGACGCGCGGGCCGGGCCGGGCATCGGTACGTTCGACCACTGCTTTTTCCGGAATCGGCCGCCACAGCACCAGCAGCTTGCCGATGTGCTGGATGGGCGCCGCGTTCAGCTCGTCGCAGAGCTGCACGAACATTGCCTCGCGGGCCGTGCGGTCGTCGCCCAGCACCCGCACCTTGATCAGGCCATGGGCCTTCAGCGCGGCGTCGGTTTCCTTCACGACGGCAGGGGTGAGGCCGTCGCCGCCGATCATCACGACCGGGTCGAGATGGTGGGCGTCGGCGCGCTTGTCCTTGCGCTGGGCGGGTGTGAGATTGATTTGAGGCATCACCGTATTATCCCGTAGGCATGAAAACGCAGACAAAAAGCAAGAAGCTCAACAAGGCGTGGTTGAACAACCATGTGTCCGACCCCTATGTGCAGCAGGCGCAGAAGGACGGCTACCGCTCCCGAGCGGCCTACAAGCTGAAGGAAATCGACGAGGAGCTCAAGCTGATCCGCCCGGGCCAGGTCGTCGTCGACCTGGGTGCAACGCCCGGCGCCTGGAGCCAGTACCTACGCCGCAAGTTTGCGCCCAAGGAGGCGGGGCAGGGTGGGGCGGCGGTGGGCCAGCTCAACGGCACCATCATTGCGCTGGACCTGCTGGACTTCGAGCCCATCGAGGGCGTGCAGTTCATCCAGGGCGACTTCCAGGAGGACGCCGTGCTGGCGGAACTGGAGGCTGCGCTGGCGGGGCGGCCGGTGGATGTCGTCGTGTCTGACATGGCGCCCAACCTGTCGGGCATTGCGTCCACTGACGGTGCGCGCATCTCCAACCTCATCGAGCTGGCCGTGGATTTCTCCAGCCAGCATCTCAAGCCGGACGGCGCGCTGGTGGCCAAGGTCTTCCATGGCAGCGGCTACGACCAGCTGGTGCAGCTGTTTCGCGCCCAGTTCAAGATCGTCAAGGTCGTGAAGCCCAAGGCCTCCCGTGAGCGCTCATCCGAGACATTCTTGGTCGGCATCGGGGTGAAAAACCGCTGATTACAGGGGTTGCCCCCTTGCCGCCCCTAAAATCGCCCCCACTGTCCTGAAACCCGCGCTGGGCCATCAGGGCCAAGGAGTCGCAGTGAACAATCAATGGTTTTCTAAGTTCGCCGTCTGGATCGTGATCGCACTGGTGCTGTTCACGGTCGTCAAGCAGTTCGGCGGCACCACGGCACCGGGCAAGCAGGTGACGTACTCGGAGTTCCTGGACCTCGTCCAGGCGCGCCGCATCAAGTCCGTGACGCTGCCTGACGGCATCACCGGTGACATCTACGCCGAGGACACAGAAGGCAACAAGTTGCGCACGCTGGCCACCTACCAGGACCGTGGTCTGGTGGGTGACCTGCGCAACAACGGCGTCAAGTTCGACATCAAGCCCCGCGAGGAGCAGAGCTTCCTCGTCAGCATGCTCATCAACTGGGCGCCCATGCTGCTGCTGATCGGCGTGTGGGTGTACTTCATGCGGCAGATGCAGGGCGGTGGAAAAGGCGGGGCGTTCAGCTTCGGCAAGTCCAAGGCCCGCATGCTGGACGAGAACAACAACACCATCACCTTCGCCGATGTCGCCGGTTGCGACGAGGCCAAGGAAGAGGTGAAGGAACTCGTCGATTTCCTGAAAGACCCGCAGAAGTTCCAGAAGCTCGGTGGCCGCATCCCGCGCGGCGTGCTGATGGTCGGCCCCCCGGGTACCGGCAAGACCCTGCTGGCCAAGTCCATCGCCGGCGAAGCCAAGGTGCCGTTCTTCACGATCTCGGGCTCCGACTTCGTTGAGATGTTCGTCGGCGTGGGCGCCGCCCGCGTGCGCGACATGTTCGAGCAGGCCAAGAAGAGCGCGCCCTGCATCATCTTCATCGACGAAATCGACGCTGTCGGTCGCCACCGTGGCGCCGGCCTGGGCGGCGGCAACGATGAGCGCGAGCAGACGCTGAACCAGATGCTGGTCGAGATGGACGGCTTCGACACCAACCTCGGCGTCATCGTCATCGCAGCCACCAACCGCCCGGACATCCTGGACCCCGCGCTGCTGCGCCCAGGCCGCTTCGACCGCCAGGTCTACGTGACGCTGCCCGACATCCGCGGCCGCGAGCAGATCCTGAACGTGCACATGCGCAAGGTGCCCATCGGCCAGGACGTCAACGCGTCCATCCTGGCCCGCGGCACGCCGGGCATGAGCGGCGCCGATCTGGCCAACCTGGTCAACGAGGCTGCGCTGTTCGCGGCGCGCCGCGGCGGCCGTCTCGTGGAAATGATCGACTTCGAGCGCGCCAAGGACAAGCTCTACATGGGCCCCGAGCGCAAGAGCATGGTCATGACCGAGGACGAGAAGCGTGCCACGGCCTACCACGAGTCCGGCCACGCCATCGTCGCCGAGTGCCTGCCGGGTACCGACCCGGTTCACAAGGTCACCATCATGCCGCGCGGCCGTGCGCTGGGCGTGACCTGGCAGCTGCCCGAGCGTGATCAGCACAGCCTGTACTTCAAGCAGATGCTCAACAGCATCAGCATCCTGTTCGGTGGCCGCATTGCCGAGGATCTGTTTGTCCACGACATCTCCACCGGCGCCTCCAACGACTACGAGCGCGCCACCCGCATGGCCCGCGACATGGTCACGCGCTACGGCATGAGCGAGGCGCTGGGCCCCATGGTCTATGCCGAGAACGAGGGCGAGGTCTTCCTTGGCCGCAGCATGACCAAGACGGCCAACATCAGCGAGAGCACGCAGCAGAAGGTCGACGGCGAGATCCGCCGCATCCTCGACGAGCAGTACGCCGTGGCCCAGAAGATCTTGGAAGACAACCGTGACAAGGTCGAGGTGATGACGGCCGCGCTGATGAAGTGGGAAACCATCGACCGCGACCAGATCCTCGACATCATGGCCGGCCGCCCGCCGCGTGAGCCGGGTGCCGGTACTTCGGCGCCCAGCAGCGGCCCCTCCGGCGGCACGCCGCCGGTCAGCACCGACGGCGCTCCCGCTGCGGCCTGAGACCGCCACACCCACAAGACGGGCCCCGCGAGGGCCCGTTTTTCTTTCAATAGACGACCATGCACTGGCAGACCCGCCGCTTCCGCCTCGACCTGAGCCGCCCCCTGGTCATGGGCATCGTCAATGTGACGCCGGACTCCTTCTCCGACGGCGGCCGGCACGATGACCGCCGTGCGGCGATTGCCCACTGCGAGCGGCTGCTGGCCGAAGGCGCCGACATCCTGGACATCGGCGGCGAGTCCACGCGGCCAGGCGCGCCCAGGGTGGATGCCGACGGCGAGTGGGCCCGCATCGCCGATGTGCTGACCGCCGCCGTGACGATGGGCGTGCCGGTCTCGGTGGACACCTACAAGCCCGAGGTCATGCGCCGCGCACTGGATGCCGGCGCCGACGTCATCAACGACGTTCAGGCGCTGCAGTTGCCCGGCGCGTTGGCGGCCGTGGCCGGCAGCGGCGCGGGCGTGTGCCTGATGCACATGCGCGGCGAGCCGGCATCCATGATGGACCTGGCGGTTTACGACGATGTCGTGGCAGAGGTCGAGGGCTTCCTGGCCCAGCGCGCGCAGGCGGCGCAGGCTGCGGGCCTGCCGGCCGACTGCATCGCGCTGGACCCCGGTTACGGCTTCGCCAAGACGGCCGAACACAACCTGTGCCTGCTGGCCGGCCAGCAACAGCTGACGGCGCTGGGGTATCCACTGCTGGTGGGCTGGTCGCGCAAGCGCACGTTGGGCGATATCACCGGCCGTCCGGTGGGCGAGCGGCTGCCGGCCAGCCTGGCAGCGGCGCTTCGGGCCGTCAGCGCCGGCGCAAATGTTGTTCGTGTGCACGATGTCGCTGCGACCGTGGACGCGCTCAAGGTCTGGGCGGCCGTCGATGCGGCGAAAATGCCGCCCTCCGCACGAGAAGGAAGCGCTCGATGAGCCGCAAGTATTTCGGAACTGACGGCATGCGTGGCACCGTCGGCCAAAGCCCAATCACCCCTGACTTCATGCTGCGCCTGGGCCACGCCGTGGGGCGTGTGCTTCGCAGGACCAGCCAGCGCCCCACCGTGCTGATCGGCAAGGACACGCGCATCTCCGGTTACATGATCGAGTCGGCGCTGGAGGCAGGCTTTGCGTCCGCCGGCGTCAACGTGTTGCTGACGGGGCCGCTGCCCACGCCGGGCGTGGCCTACCTGACGCGCGCGCTGCGCCAGGATCTGGGCGTGGTGATCAGCGCCTCACACAACCCTTTCCAGGACAACGGCATCAAGTTCTTCTCCGCCAAGGGTGAGAAGCTGCCCGACGCCTGGGAGCTGGACGTTGAGGCCGCGCTGGACGAGGCGCCGCAATGGGTGGACTCGGCCAGCCTGGGCCGGGCCAAGCGCCTGGAGGATGCGCGCGGCCGCTACATCGAGTTCTGCAAGAACAGCTTCGGCTCGGATCTCACGCTCAAGGGCCTGAAGATCGTCGTCGACGCTGCCCATGGCGCGGCCTATCACGTCGCGCCTGATGTGTTTCACGAGCTGGGCGCCGAGGTCATCTCCATCGGCTGCAAGCCCGATGGCTTCAACATCAACGCCGGCTTCGGCGCGACGGCGCCGGGCGCGCTGGTCGAGGCCGTCAAGTCTCATGGGGCCCACTACGGCGTGGCGCTTGACGGCGACGCCGACCGGTTGCAGCTGGTGGACGGCAACGGCCGCCTCTACAACGGTGACGAACTGCTGTACGCGATGGTCACGGACCGCCTGGCCCAGGGCCAGCGTGTGCCGGGCACCGTCGGCACGTTGATGACCAACATGGCTGTGGAGCTGGCGTTGCGCGCGCGCGATGTCGAGTTCGTGCGCGCCAAGGTGGGCGACCGCTACGTCATGGAGGAACTGGTCGCGCGCGGCTGGCAACTGGGGGGCGAAGGCTCGGGTCACCTGCTGGCGCTGGACAAGCACACGACGGGCGACGGCATCGTCAGCGCGCTGCTGGTGCTGCAGTCCGTCAGCCGCAGTGGCCGCACGCTGGCCGAGCAACTGGCCGACGTCAACCTGTTCCCGCAGACGCTGATCAACGTGCGCCTGCAGGCCGGCCAGGACTGGAAGAGCAGCCCGCGCCTGGCCGATGAGCAGGCCGCCGTGACCGCTGAGCTGGGTGACCGCGGCCGCATCCTGATCCGCGCATCGGGCACCGAGCCGCTGCTGCGCATCATGGTGGAAGCCTCGGACGCCGGCCTGGCGCAGCGCTGTGCGCAGCGCCTCGTGGACGCCGTGGCAGTCTGATCCCAGCGGGCGCTACTGCGACACCTGGATGACGTGTCGCACCAGCGGGTAGACCTGGTGCTGCCAGCGCCGCCCGCTGAACACGCCGTAGTGGCCCACATTGGGCTGGATGTAGTGAGTGCGCATGTAGAGCTTCAGGCTGCTCGCCAGGTCCTGCGCGGCCAGCGTCTGGCCCACTGAGCAGATGTCGTCGCGCTCGCCCTCGATGGTGAGCAGCGCCGTGCGGCGGATGGCTGCTGGGTTGACCCGTCGGCCCTTGAACATCATCTCGCCGCGCGGCAGGTCGAAGGTCTGGAAGACGCGCTCGACCGTCTCCAGGTAGAAGTCCGCCGACAGGTCGGCGACCGCCATGTACTCCTCGTAGAAGTTGCGCGTGATCCGCGCCTTGTCGAACTCGCCGGCGACCAGGTGCTTGTAGTGGTCCTTGAACGCATTGGCGTGCCGGTCCTGGTTCATGCTCATGAACGCCGACAGCTGCACAAAGCCCGGGTAGACGCGTCGCCCGGCGCCGGCGTGCTGCCACGGCACGACGCTGATGAGGTTCTTCCTGAACCAGCCGATGGGCTTGCTCGTGGCTAGCGCATTCACGGCCGTGGGGCTTACACGGCAGTCAATGGGGCCGGCCATCAGTGTCAGGCTTGCCGGTGTGGCAGGGTGCTCGTCCTCGGCCATCAGCGCGACGGCACACAGCGCGCTGACGCAGGGCTGGCAGACAGCGACGACGTTCGAGTTCGGGCCCAGGTGGGCCAGAAAGTCGATCAAGTGCTGGGTGTACTCGTCCAGCCCGAAACGGCCGGCGGCCAGCGGCACATCGCGCACATTGAGCCAGTCGGTGATGTAGACGTCGTGGTCCTGCAGCAGCGTGCGCACCGTCTCGCGCAGCAGCGTCGCGAAGTGGCCGGACATCGGTGCGACCACCAGTACTTTGGGCTGGGCCGGCGCGCCTGTCTTGGCGAAGCGCCGCAGCGTCGCGAACGGCGTCGTCAGCGCGACCTCCTCGGCCACCGGCCAGCGCTCGCCGCCGCTCGTGATCTCGTCGATGCGCCAATCTGGCCGGGCATGCGTGACCTGCGCCAGCTCGAACACCTGGCCTGCGGCGGCCGCCGGCCTGGCCCACCAGTGGTGGGCGACGACATGCGGGTCTTGCAGCAGCGGCAGCGACAGCCGCGTGGCCTCGCGCAGCGGCCACAGCAGGTCGGTGTGGACTTGGTAGGCGGTATACATGGCGCGCTCCGTGGGGGTCTCCGTCGTGAACAACGCAAGGAGCGCGCCAACATGGCATGGGGCTTGCGTCGAACGGGTGCATGACCGACAGGAGACGCCCCATGCCCGTTGCCACGCCGACCCGGAAACCGGCCAAGACCCCGGCACGCAAAAGCGCCCGGCCTGCGCCCGTTGCTGCCACGCTCACGCTGAGCAGCAAGAACTACTCGTCCTGGTCGCTGCGCGGCTGGCTGCTGACCCGCTTTGTGGGCCTGGCCTTTGAGGAGGTCATGGTCTCGCTCGACGACGAGGACGCGCGCAAGGAGCTGCTGTTGCTGGCCCCGTCCATCCGCGTGCCCTGCCTGCGCCATGACGGTGTCACGGTGTGGAACAACATGGCGATCGCCGAGTACCTGAACGAGAGCTTCCCCAAGGCCGGCCTGTGGCCCGCGGATCGCGTCGCGCGGGCCCACGCGCGGGCCGTCTGCGGCGAGATGAACTCGGGCTTCGCCAATCTGCGCTCTGCGCTGCCGATGAACCTGAAGGGGCGCTTCCCCAAGCACAAGATCTGGGCTGGCGCCAAGCCGGACATCGAGCGCATCGTCGACATCTGGAGCGACTGCCTGGCAACCTACGGCGGGCCCTACCTGTTCGGTGCCAAGCGCGGCGCGGCCGATGCCTTCTTCGCGCCGGTGGCGACCCGCTTCATGACCTACGACGTGCCACTGCCCCCATCCTGCGCGGCCTACTGCAACACCGTCCTTGCGATGCCGGAGATGCAGGCCTGGACGGCTGATGCCAAGCTGGAGCCCGAGGAGATCGAGCTCCTGGATATGGACTTCTAGGAGCCCGACAGGCTCCTAGGCCCAGGGCGTGGGCGGGGGCACGTGCCCGGTGGCTGCCGGCGCGTCCACCGTGCCGAAGGCGGCGGGCGACACGATCTCCAGGTATTCCATGTCTGGCGAGTAATCGAACAGGTAGTGCACGATGCCCGGCCGCTGGTGCACGCAGTCGCCGGCTTCCACCAACGTGACCTTGTCCTCGTACATGAACTTGGCCCAGCCCTTGGTCATCAGCACGATCTGGAAATCCGCCTCATGGCGGTGCCAGCCCGTGCCCTTTTCCGGGGCCTGGTTCGCCTTCACCAGGTGCGCGATGACGCGGCCGTGGGTGGCGGCGGCGACGCCGAGATCGCGGTAGAGGAAGAAGTCCCTCAGCCCGTCGCTGCGCCAGGGCGTGTCGCCTGGCTTCACATGGGAGAACTGCGTGGCCGCAGCGCCGATGGGGTCTGACAGGTCCGACATGGCATGCCCTCCTGGGCGAATGAAGGAGAGCCTGCCTCATGCAAGACGCATTCCCGCCCGGCGCGGAGATTGCAGCGGGCTTGACACAAGTCATGGCCTGCACCGCTCGTTGCGGCGAGCATCTGCACCGTGAGCGTGCCTCCCCCAGGCCTGCAGGCGGCGCAAGCCGACGCGCAAGCCCTTGCCCCCTTCACCACCTGGCCCGACGGCACCGGTGGCGCGGCGCTGTCGCAGTTCCAGGTGGCCGGTATGCACTGCGCGGCCTGCTCGGGGCTGATCGAGGCGGCGCTGCTGAAGCTGCCGGGTGTTGCGCAGGCCAGCGTCAACCCCGCCTCGGCCCGCCTGTCGCTGCGCTGGCGGCCGGCTCAGCTGGCGCTGGCCGACGTGTTGGCGGCGCTGCGTGCCATCGGCTACGAGGTCACGCCCGACGTCGCCGCCCCGGCGCGCGAGTTGCGGCGCCGCGAGCGGCGCCAGGCCCTGTGGCGGCTGTTCGTCGCCGGCTTCCTGATGATGCAGGTCATGATGCTGGCCACGCCAGCCTACGTGGCTGAGGCGGGCGAGCTGTCCGCCGACCTGGACCGCCTGTTGCGCTGGGGCAGCTGGGTGCTGACGCTGCCGGTGATGGCATTCGCGGCCGGGCCGTTCTTCAGCGGCGCCTGGCGCCAGCTCCAGGCGCGCCGTCTGGGCATGGACGTACCGGTGGCGCTGGGCATCGCGGTCACCTTCGTCGCCAGCACCGGCGCGCTGTTCGACCCGGCGGGCCTGCTCGGCCACGAGGTCTATTTCGACTCGCTGACCATGTTCGTCGCGCTGCTGCTGCTGGCGCGCTGGTTCGAGCTTGGGGCCCGGCACCGGGCCGCTGAGGCGCTGGAGGCTGTGGCGGGCGCGCTCCCCGGTGCGGCCGAGCGCCTGCTGGACGACGGCCGCAGTGAGCGCGTGCCGCCCGAGGCGCTGCGCGTGGGGGACCGCATTCGCGTCGCTGCAGGCGAGGCGTTCGCGGCGGACGGCCAGGTGCTGGCCGGTCAGGGCCTGGTCAACGAGGCCCTGCTGACCGGCGAGTCGGCCCCCGTGCCCAAGGCGCCGGGCGATGCGGTGGTGGCAGGCAGCATCAACCTGGACGGGTCGCTGGTGGTGTCCGTGCAGCGCGTTGGCGCCGACACGACCGCCCAGGGCATCGTGCGTCTCATGCAGCAGGCCCAGAGTCAGCGCCCGCTTGCCGGCGGCGTGCTCGATCGTGTGGCGGCCCGCTTCACGGCCGTGGTGCTGCTGCTGGCGCTGGGGGCGGGCCTGGCCTGGTGGTGGATCGAGCCCTCGCGGGCCGTCGCGGTGGCGGTGGCTGTGCTGATCGTCACCTGCCCCTGCGCGCTGACGCTCGCCGCGCCGGCCGCCTGGCTGACGGCCAGCGGCGCGCTGGCGCGGCGTGGCCTGCTGCTGGCCGACCTGTCGGCGCTGGAGCGGCTGTGCGAGGTCGGTACCGTCGTGTTCGACAAGACCGGCACGCTCAGCGAGGACCGCCTGCTGCTGCGCCGCCACTGGGCGCGTGGCGCCGATGCCGATGCGCTGCTGCCGGTGGCGCGCAGCTTGGCCGCGCTGTCGCGCCATCCGCACGCGCAGGCCATTGCCGACGGCGCGTCGGCTGGCAACTGGCACGACGTGCGCGAGGTGGCCGGCCGGGGCGTGGAGGCGCGCGACGCGGCCGGCCAGCTGTGGCGGCTGGGCGCGCCGGGCTGGGTCAGCGCAAGCCCTGACCCCGAGGCCCGTCTGGCGTTCGGCCCGGACGGCGAGGCCTGCATGCTGTGGCTGGATCTGGCCGAGGTGACGCGCGCTGATGCCGCCGAGGCCGTGGCGGCCTTGCAGGCCCAGGGCCTGCGGGTGCGTCTGCTGTCTGGTGATCAGCCGGCCGCCGTCGCGCGCATGGCCGACATGTTGGGCATGGCCGACTGGACGGCCGGCGCGACGCCAGCGTCCAAGCTGGCCGCCGTGCGTGGCTGGCAGGCCGATGGCGAGCGTGTGCTGATGGTGGGTGACGGCATCAACGACGCGCCCGTGCTGGCTGCGGCCGACGTGCGCATCGCGATGGGGCAGGGCGCCATGCTCGCGCGCAGCGCGGCGGATGCGCTGCTGGTTTCCAACCGCCTGTCGGCGCTGCCGCTAGCGCTGGCGCTGGCGCTGCGCACGCGCCGCGTGCTGCGCCAGAACCTCGCCTGGTCGGCCCTCTACAACCTGGCCTGTGTGCCGCTGGCGCTGGCCGGCCTGCTGCCGCCGCTGGCGGCCGGCATCGGCATGGCGGCCAGTTCCCTGCTGGTCGTGCTGAACGCGCAACGGCTGGCCCGCTGACATGGACATCCTCTACCTGCTCATCCCCTTCTCGGTCGTGTTGGTGCTGCTCATCGTGGCCGTGTTCGGCTGGGCTGTGCACAGCGGGCAACTCGATGGGTTCGAACACGAGGCCGAACGCATCCTGCTTGATGAGGATCAAGGCACCTAGCTGCCCGTCCGAGAAGAATGTTTCGCATCAGACTTAAGGAGTCGCGATGGCGAACGACAAGGTCCCGGCAGCAGTCGGGGCGACATATGAGGACGGACCGGTACGCGCTTTCGCGCTGGCGGCCGTGCTGTGGGGTGTGGTGGGCATGGCGGTCGGCGTGTTCATCGCCGCGCAGCTGGCCTGGCCGGAGTTGAACTTCGGCATTCCGTGGCTCAGCTACGGGCGGCTGCGGCCGCTGCACACCAACGCGGTGATCTTCGCGTTCGGCGGCTGCACGCTGTTCGCCACGTCTTATCACGTGGTGCAGCGCACCGGCCAGGCCCGGCTGTTCCTGCCCAAGCTGGCGTGGTTCACGTTCTGGGGCTGGCAGCTGGTCATTCTGCTGGCGGCCATCACGCTGCCGCTGGGCCTCACCAGCGGCAAGGAGTATGCCGAGCTGGAGTGGCCCATCGACCTGCTGATCGCCGTCGTCTGGGTGGCCTACGCGGTCGTCTTCTTCGGCACGGTGGGCACCCGCAAGATCCGTCACATCTACGTGGCCAACTGGTTCTTCGGCGCCTTCATCCTGGCCGTGGCGCTGCTGCACATCGTCAACAGCGCCGCCATTCCGGTGAGCCTGACCAAGAGTTACTCGGCCTACGCTGGCGTGCAGGACGCAATGGTGCAGTGGTGGTACGGCCATAACGCGGTCGGCTTCTTCCTGACCGCCGGCTTCCTGGGGATGATGTACTACTACATCCCCAAGCAGGCCGAGCGCCCGGTCTACAGCTACCGGCTGTCCATCGTCCACTTCTGGGCGCTGATCTTCACCTACATGTGGGCGGGCCCGCACCACCTGCACTACACCGCGCTGCCCGACTGGGCACAGAGCGTGGGCATGATCTTCAGCCTGGTGCTGCTGGCACCCAGTTGGGGCGGCATGATCAACGGCGTCATGACGCTGTCGGGTGCCTGGCACAAGCTGCGTGACGACCCCATCCTGAAGTTCCTCATCGTGGCGCTGTCGTTCTACGGCATGTCCACCTTCGAGGGCCCGATGATGTCCATCAAGACGGTCAACGCGCTGTCTCACTACACCGACTGGACGGTGGGCCACGTGCACAGCGGTGCGCTGGGCTGGGTTGGCCTGATCTCCATGGGCTGCCTGTACCACCTGATCCCGCGCATGTACGGCCGCACGCAGATGTACTCCAAGAGCGCCATCGAGCTGCACTTCTGGATTGCGACGCTGGGCATCGTGCTCTACATCGCCGCGATGTGGATTGCCGGCGTCATGCAGGGCCTGATGTGGCGCGCGGTCAACCCCGACGGCACGCTGGTCTACACCTTCGTCGAGAGCGTCAAGGCCACCTGGCCGTTCTACGTGATCCGTCTCGTCGGCGGGCTGATGTACCTCGCGGGCATGGTGCTGATGGGCTGGAACGTCATCAAGACCGTGCAGGCCGGTCGTCCGCAGCCGGTGCGCATCCCCAGCGTCGAACTGGCCCACGCCTGAAGGAATTCACATGAGCAATCACCAACAAGCTGTCACCGGCCATCAGCGCATCGAAACCAGCAACCTGCTGATGATCGTGCTGGTGCTGCTGACCGTGCTGGTCGGCGGCATCGTCGAGATCGTGCCGCTGTTCTTCCAGCGTTCCACCACGCAGCCGGCCGATGGGCTCAAGCCCTACACGGCCCTGCAGCTGGCCGGGCGTGACGTCTATCTGCGCGAGGGCTGCTACAACTGCCACTCGCAGATGATTCGCCCGCTTGCCGCTGAGACGCTGCGGTATGGCCACTACTCCACCGCGGGCGAATTCGTCTGGGACCACCCCTTCCAGTGGGGCAGCAAGCGCACCGGCCCCGACCTGCATCGCGTGGGCGGCAAGTACAGCGACGACTGGCACCGCATCCACTTGATCAACCCGCGTGACCTGGTGCCCGAGTCCAACATGCCCGCCTACCCGTGGCTGGCGACGGCCCCGGTCGATGCCGCCGGCATGCCGGCCCGCCTGTCGGCAATGAAGCTGCTGGGCGTGCCCTATACCGACGCCGAGGTGCAGGCCTCGTCCAAGGATGTGGCCGGCAAGACCGAGCTGGACGCGCTGGTGGCCTATCTGCAGGTGCTTGGCACCTCCAAGAAGTGAAGGAGCCCGATCATGGGCATCAACGAACTCCGTGTGGCCGTGACCCTGGTGTCGCTGGCCGTCTTCATCGGCATCGTGGTCTGGGCCTGGCGTGGCCGCTTCGATGCTGCATCCCGTCTGCCGTTTGAAGGGGGGGAGCAATGAGTGATTTCTTCAGCAGCGGCTGGTCGATCTTCATCGCCGCCGCGACCGTGGGCGGCCTGATCGCCTGCGTGGTGCTGCTCATCATCGCCAGCCGCCGCCAGGTGATGGCAAACGACAACACCACCGGCCATGTGTGGGACGAGGACCTTCGCGAACTGAACAACCCGCTGCCGCTGTGGTGGATGGGTCTGTTCGTGCTGACCATCGTGTTCTCCGGCATCTACCTGGCGCTCTACCCGGGCCTGGGCAGCGAAGCCGGCAAGCTCGGCTGGACCAGCCTGGGCGAGCACGCGGCCGACACGGCCCAGTCCCGCGCCACGATGGCGCCGGTCTATGCCGCCTTTGCCGACAAGACGCCCGAGCAACTGGCGAAGGACCCGCAGGCCCACGGCATCGGCGAGCGCCTGTTCGCCAACAACTGCGCGCAATGCCACGGTGCGGACGCCAAGGGCAGCAAGGGCTTCCCCAACCTGACCGACAGCGACTGGCTGTGGGGCGGCGAGGTTGAGGCCATCACGCAGACCATCGCTCAGGGCCGCAACGGCATGATGCCGCCCATGGCCGCCGCGGTGGGCACCAGTGAGGACGTGCGCAACGTCGCGCACTACGTGATGTCGCTGTCCGGCAGCGCCCACAACCCGCTGTATGCGCAGTTGGGGAAGCCCAAGTTCACGGCCTGCGCGGCCTGCCACGGCATGGGTGGCAAGGGCAACCCGGCGCTGGGCGCACCCAACCTGTCTGACAAGGTCTGGCTGCATGGCTGGGGCGAGGCGGCCATCGTCGCGATGGTCAACAACGGCAAGCACAACGTGATGCCCGCCCACGGCGAGCGTCTGACGCCAGAGCAGATCCGCGTGCTGGCGGCCTACGTCTGGAGCCTGTCGCAGTCGCAGGGCGTCGCTGCCGCCCGCTGAGCCCATGACCTCTCCCGCCGCGCCCGGCCCGGGCGATGCCACGCAGGTCATCCGACTCTACCGGTCGGAGGACAAGATCCAGCCGCGTTCGGTGGATGGCTTCTACGCGCGCTGGCGCTGGGCCATCGTCGCGCTGACGCAGCTGGTGTTCTACGGTCTGCCCTGGCTGGGCTGGGGTGACCGGCCCGCCGTGCTCTTCGACCTGGACGCGCGGCGTTTCTACGTCTTCGCGCTGGTGCTCTATCCGCAGGACTTCGTGTACCTCACGGCCCTGCTGATGATCTCGGCCTACGCGCTGTTCCTGTTCACCGCCGTGGCCGGCCGGCTGTGGTGCGGCTACGCCTGCCCGCAGACGGTCTACACCGAGATCTTCATGAAGGTGGAGCGCTGGTTCGAGGGCGACCGCAACGCGCGGCTCAAACTCGACAAGGCGCCCTGGTCCGTCAACAAGCTGTGGCGCAAGAGCGGCAAGCAGGTCGTGTGGATCGCCATCGGGCTGTGGACCGGCTTCACCTTCGTCGGCTACTTCACGCCCATCCGCACGCTGGGCGCCGAGGTGCTGGCGCTGGGCCTGGGGCCGTGGGAGACGTTCTGGGTGCTGTTCTACGGCTTTGCCACTTACGGCAATGCCGGCTACATGCGCGAGCAGGTCTGCAAGTACATGTGCCCGTATGCGCGCTTCCAGAGCGCCATGTTCGACCGCGACACGCTCATCGTCAGCTACGACCCCGTGCGCGGCGAGCCGCGTGGCAACAACGCCAAGCGCAAGAAGGGCGAGGAGCGCACGGCAGCGCTGGGCGACTGCATCGACTGCGGCCTGTGCGTGCAGGTCTGCCCCACCGGCATCGACATCCGCGACGGCCTGCAGTACGAATGCATCGGCTGCGCCGCCTGTGTGGATGTGTGCAACGGCGTGATGGACAAGATGGGCACGCCGCGCGGCCTGGTGCGCTACGACACCGAGAACGGCCTGGAGCAGCGGCTGGAAGGCGCGCAGCGCTGGCGCCGCGTGCTGCGGCCGCGCGTACTGATCTATGGCGGCGTGCTGCTGCTGATCAGCGTTGCGCTGCTGTGGAGCCTGCTGTCGCGCCACAGCTTCCGGGTCGACATCGTCCGCGACCGTGCCGCGCTGGCGCGGCTGGTGGAAGACGGCTGGGTCGAGAACGTCTACCGCCTGCAGATCATGAACGCCACCGAGGCGCCGCAGCGCTACCGCCTGGAGGCCGACGGCCTGCCCGGCCTGGTGCTGAGCCAGGCCACCACGGTGGACATCGGCCCGGCCGATGCGCGCTGGGTGGCCGTCGGGCTGCGTGTGCCGCCCGAGATCGCCCAGGGCCTGAAGTCCGGCGCGCACCCGGTGCGCTGGCGCATCGTGCGCCTCGGCGATGCGGCCGAGTCCGTGAGCGAGAAATCCACTTTCGTCGTGCCGCGTTGACGGCAGGGAGACCCTGATGTCTGCATCCAACTCCGCATCCGCCTGGCGTGAGCCCATGGTCTGGCTGGTGGCCGGCGGTCCGGCCGCGGTCGTCGTGGCCAGTTTCATCACGCTGGCGCTGGCCATCCGCCACCCCGACCCGCCGCTGCAGCTGCACGTCACCGCCCCGGCAGCGGCCGAGGGCAGCGACGCTGCCGACCCGCGCGCCAACGCCGGTGACCCCGTGCCTGCCATGATGGGCCGCAACCACGCCGCCACCGGCGCCCCCGGAGCCTCGCGGTGACGGGCGCTCCCGGGCCGTCGCGTATCGCGCGGTTCGCGATGGCCGTGGCCTGGGCGTCCTTCCTGGCGGCCGGTGTGATGGAGGCGCTGGTGTTCTCCGTCGTCGACCCGCAGGACCTGCGCTGGTTTGGCGGCGCACCGGTGGATCTGTCGCCCCAGGCCGTCTACACGCTGAGCTTCCTGATCTTCTGGGGCGTCATCGCCGTCGGCGCCAGCCTCGCGCTGCTGCTGGTCAACCTGCCGGACGATGGTCGTCGCGTGCCGCGTCACGCACCGGGTTGGCCACACTGAGCCCGGCTGGCGTGCCGCCGGGCACGACGCGCGCACCGCGGTCGTAGGTCCAGTAGGCCCAGGCCCAGTCCAGCAGCACGACGAAGCGGTTGCGGAAGCCAATCAGGAAGTACACGTGGGCGAACAGCCAGAACAGCCACGCGAAGTAGCCTGAGAAGCGCAGCGCGCCGGCCGGCGTGCCCAGATCCACCACGGCGCTGTGGCGGCCGATGGTGGCGAGGTTGCCGTAGTCCGCGTAGCGGAAGGCCTGCGTGGCCGCGCCGCGCAGCTGCCGGCGGATGTTGGCTGCCGCACAGCGCCCCATCTGCTTGGCGCCGGGCGACACCCCCGGCACCGGCCGCGGCTCGCGCCCCGGCGCGTGGCTGTGCGCGGCGGCCAGGTCGCCAATGACCTGGATGCGCGGGTGGCCTGGCACGCTCAGGTCGGGTTCGACGACGACGCGCCCGGCTCGGTCCAGCGCGCAGCCGGTGGCGCCGGCCAGCACCCGGCCTAGCGGAGACGCCGCCACACCGGCCGCCCACAGCACGCAGCGGCTGGGCAGGCGCAGTGGCCCGTCGGCGGTGCCCAGGTCCAGCCCCTGCTCATCGATGCCGGTCACGCGCGTGGACAGCCGCACCTCCACGCCCAGCGCCGCCAACTGCTCGCGGGCGCGCTCGCTGAGGGTCTCGGGCATGCTGGCCAGCACGCGCGGGCCGCCTTCCACGAGCAGGATGCGGGCCTGGCGCGGGTCGATGCGGCGGAACTCGCCGGGCAGCGTGTGGCGGGCGATCTCGGCCAGCGTGCCGGCCAGCTCCACGCCCGTGGGCCCGGCGCCGACGACGACGAACTGCAGCCAGGCCGCGCGCCGCGCCGGGTCGTCCTCGCGCTCGGCCGCCTCGAAGGCCATCAGCACGCGGCGGCGGATCTCGAACGCATCGTCCAACGTCTTCAGCCCCGGCGCATGCGGCGCCCAGTCATCACGTCCGAAGTAGCTGTGCGTGGCGCCGGCGGCGACGATGAGGTGATCCCAGCGCAGTCGGGCGCCGTCCCTCAGCGTGACCGTCTGCGCGGCAGCGTCCACCGCGACGACCTCGCCCAGCAGCGTGGTGACCTCGGGCTGGCGGCGGAACAGCTGGCGGATGGGCGCCGCGATCGACGGCGCTGACAGCCCGGCCGTCGCTACCTGGTAGAGCAAGGGCTGGAAAAGGTGGTGGTTGGTCTTGTCGACGACGGTGATGTCGACATCGGCGCCGCGCAGGGCGCGGGCCGCCTCCAGGCCGCCGAAGCCGCAGCCGACGATGAGCACGTGAGAACGCATGCCGCCATCCTAGGCGGCCGGCCGCAAGGCACGTCGCCGGCGTGCGATGGCCCAGCGTGGCGCTGGGACGCTGCGCTCAGCAGGGGCTGTTGTTCACCAGCGCCTGCAGGCCGGCCAGGTCGAGGATGCGCAGCTGGCGCTGCTTGACCTCCATCAGCCCCTCGTCCTGGAAGCGCGAGAAGGTGCGGCTCACCGTCTCCAGTTTCAGGCCCAGGTAGCTGCCGATCTCCTCGCGTGTCATGCGCAGCACCAGGCTGGAGCTGGAAAAGCCGCGGGCATGCAGGCGCTGCGTCAGGTTCAGCAAGAAGGCGGCCAGTCGTTCCTCGGCGCGCATATTGCCCAGCAGCAGCATCACGCCGTGGTCGCGCACGATCTCGCGGCTCATGATCTTGTGGAACTGGTGCTGCAGCACGCTGAACTCGCGCGAAAGCCCTTCCAGCTGCGTGTAGGGGATCACGCAGACGGACGAGTCCTCCAGCGCCACTGCATCGCAGCTGTGGCGGTCGCTGCTGATGCCGTCCAGGCCTAGCAGCTCGCCGGCCATCTGGAAGCCGGTCACCTGGTCGCGCCCGTCCTCGCTGCCCACGCAGGTTTTGAAGAAACCGGTGCGCACTGCGTACAGCGCCTCGAAGCGCTCGCCGTTGTGGAACAGGTGCTCGCCGCGCGGTACCGTGCGGCGCTGGGCTACCAAGCCGTCGAGCTTTTGCAGCTCGCCCGAATTCAGGCCCACCGGCAGACACAGCTCGCGCAGGTTGCAGCTGGCGCAGGCGACCTTCAAGGGTTCGAGGGATGCGTTGGCGGCGGGTGCCGACGGCGCGGCGTTGAGATTCACGCTCATCGGGCGGGGGAGGGTCGTCAACATGGCTGGCATTCTTTGCTACGCCACCGGCGTGGGCCTTGACCTGCGTCAAGGCCCGGGCACGCCGGCATCGGCACAGTGGCGGCATGGCTGCTGTGACTGAACGCCCCCCCCAACTCGAGCTTGCCGACCTGCTGCGCCGCCACGACGTCTCAGGCCCGCGCTACACGTCCTACCCGACCGCCGACCGCTTTGTCGAGGCCTACCAGGGTGCCCAGCATCTGCAGGCGCTGCGCCAGCGCGGCACGGCCCAGCCGCTGTCGGTGTACGTGCACATCCCGTTCTGCGAGCAGCTCTGCTACTACTGCGCCTGCAACAAGATCATCACCAAGCACCACGAGCGTGCCGCGCCTTACCTGGACACGCTGACGCGCGAGATGGATCTCGTCGCCGGCGCGCTGGGCGGCCCCGCGCCGGTGTCGCAGCTGCACCTTGGCGGCGGCTCGCCGACCTTCCTGTCTGACGCCGAGCTCACCGAGCTGATGGCGCGGCTGCGCCAGCGCTTCAAGCTGCTGCCCGGCGCGGAGCTGTCCATCGAGGTGGATCCGCGCACCGTCGACCTGACCCGGCTGACCCACCTGCGCGGGCTGGGCTTCAACCGGCTGTCCTTCGGCGTGCAGGACTTCGACACCGCCGTGCAGAAGGCCGTGCACCGCGTGCAGCCGCTGGAACAGGTGGCCGCGCTGATGCAGCATGCCCGCGAGCTGGGCTTCTCGTCCACCAACGTGGACCTGATCTACGGCCTGCCGCTGCAGACGCCGGCCAGCTTCGCCCGCACCATCGCGCAGGTGGCCGAGCTGCGGCCTGACCGCATCGCGATGTACGCCTACGCCCACCTGCCGCAGCGCTTCAAGCCGCAGCGCCGCATCGTGGCCGAGCTGCTGCCGCCGGCCGGCGACAAGCTGGCCATGCTGTCCGGCGCCATCAGCGCGCTGCTGGGCGAGGGCTACGACTACATCGGCATGGATCACTTCGCGCTGCCCGACGATCCGCTGGCCGTCGCCAAGCGCCAGGGCCTGCTGCACCGCGGCTTCCAGGGCTACTCCACGCAGCCGGACTGCGACCTCGTGGGCCTGGGCGTGTCGTCCATCAGCCGCGTGGGTGCGACCTATGCGCAGAACGCCAAGACGCTGGAGGAGTACGAGGACGCGCTGAACCAGCAGCAGCTGCCCGTGCAGCGCGGCTTGGCGCTGAACCGCGACGACCTGCTGCGCCGCGCCGTCATCATGGCGCTGATGTGCCAGGGGCGCGTGGAGTTCGAGTCCATCGCGGCGTCCTACCTCGTTGACGTGCCGAGCTACTTCGCGTCCGAGCTGGCGCGGCTCGCGCCGATGGCCGCACAGGGCCTGGTGTCGCTGGAGCCTGGTGCCATCCAGGTCACGCCGCTGGGCTGGTACTTCGTGCGCGCCGTGGCGGCCGTGTTCGACCGCCACCTGCAGGCCGACGCGAGCCGCGAGCGCTTCTCAAAGATCATCTGATTCACCCCCGTGGACCTCGCCCTCATCCTGTCCGTCGCGCTGCTCGGGCTGGCGGGCATGCCGCATTGCGCCGCCATGTGCAGCGCGCCGTGCGCGCTGGCGGGCGGACGCCGCCCGTTCAAGCTGCTGGCCGGGCGCGTGCTGGGCTATGCGGCCGGCGGCGCGGCGGCGGCGGCCTCGGCCCAGTTGCTGGCCCAGGCCACGCAAGGCATCACGCTGCTGCAGCCTGCCTGGGCGCTGCTGCAGGCGGCGCTGCTGCTGTTCGGGCTGCTGCTGCTGGTGCGTGGCCGCATGCCAGCCTGGCTGGGCAGCATCCGTTGGCGGCCGCAGCCGCGCCATGCCCTCGTGACCGGCGTGGCCTGGGTGCTGATGCCCTGCGGCCTGCTGCAGGGCGCGCTGCTGATGGCCAGCCTCACCGGCTCGGCGCTGAGTGGCGGTGTTGCGATGGCCGGCTTCGCGCTGGCCAGCACGCCGGGCCTGCTGCTGGGGCCGCTGTGGCGGGCCCGGCTGCTCAAGCGTGGCGCTGACGGCGATGTGCTGGCGCTGCGCCTGGCCGGGCTGACGCTGGCCATCGGCGCCGGCTGGGGCTTGGCGCATGGCGTGTGGCAGCGCGTGGCGCTGGCCTGCTGACGCCAGCCATAAACTCGCGCGGTTTCGTTTTTCCGATGCGCCTTGCCGCGCCCGTCCACGCCATGTCCACACACATCCAGGTGCCCGCCGGCGGGCAGAAGATCACCGCCAACGCCGACCGCACGCTGAACGTCCCCGACCAGCCCATCATTCCCTTCATCGAGGGCGACGGCGTCGGCGCGGACGTCACGCCGGTGATGCTCAAGGTGGTGGATGCCGCCGTCGCCAAGGCCTATGGCGGCGCACGCCAGATCCACTGGATGGAGGTGTACGCTGGCGAGAAGAGCACGCGGCTGTACGGCGCCGACACCTGGCTGCCGGCCGAGACGGTGCAAGCCCTCAAGGACTGCCTGGTGGCCATCAAGGGCCCGCTGACCACGCCGGTGGGCGGCGGCATCCGCTCGCTCAACGTCACGCTGCGGCAGGAACTGGATCTCTACGTCTGCCTGCGCCCGGTGCGCTACTTCAAGGGCGTGCCCAGTCCGGTGAAGGAGCCGCACAAGGTCAACATGGCCATCTTCCGGGAGAACTCGGAGGACATCTACGCCGGCATCGAGTACGAGGCCGGCAGCGACGCCGCCAAGAAGCTGATTGCCTTTCTGCGCGACGAGCTGGGCGCCAAGAAGCTACGCTTCCCCGAGACCTCGGCGCTGGGCCTCAAGCCGGTGTCGCGCGAGGGCACGGAGCGCCTGGTGCGCAAGGCCATTCAGTACGCCATCGACCACGACAAGCCCTCGGTCACGCTGGTGCACAAGGGCAACATCATGAAGTTCACGGAAGGTGCCTTCCGCGACTGGGGCTATGCGCTGGCGCAGCGGGAGTTCGGCGCCCAGCCCATCGACGGTGGCCCGTGGTGCCGGCTCACCAACCCGCGCACGGGCAAGATCATCACGGTCAAGGACGTCATCGCCGATGCGTTCCTGCAGCAGATCATCCTGCGCCCGGCCGAGTACAGCGTCATCGCCACGCTCAACCTCAACGGCGACTACATCTCCGACGCGCTGGCCGCGCAGGTGGGCGGCATCGGCATCGCGCCGGGTGCCAACATGAGCGACTCCATTGCGGTGTTCGAGGCCACGCATGGCACGGCGCCCAAGTACGCCGGCAAGGACTACGTCAACCCTGGCTCCTCCATCCTGTCGGCAGAAATGATGCTGCGCCACATGGGCTGGACCGAGGCGGCCGACCTCATCATCCGCGCCATGGAGCTGGCCATCCAGAGCAAGAAGGTCACGTACGACTTCGCGCGGCTGATGGACGGCGCGACGCAGGTGTCGTGCTCGGGCTTCGGCCAGGTCATGATCGACCAGATGGTCTGACGGCGAGCAGGCCGGCACAGGAGGAACCGCCATGGATCTGGACAGCCAGGGCCTTGCCACCCGCCGCGCGGTGCTGGGCGACGCCTACGTGGACGCGGCGCTGGCCGCCGCCACGCCGTTCACCGAACCGCTACAGGAGCTGGTGACGCGCCATGCCTGGGGCAACACGTGGCAGCGCCCGGGCCTGGATCTGCGCACGCGCAGCATCGCCACCGTGGCCATGCTGGTGGCGCTGGGCCGCATGCACGAGCTCAAGACTCATGTGCGCGGGGCGCTTAACAACGGCGTCACGCTGCAGGAGCTGCAGGAGATCTTCCTGCACGCCAGCGTCTACTGCGGTTTCCCTGCGGCCGTGGACGCCTTCCGGGCCGCTGCTGAGGTGGTGGACAGCAAGGCCTGACCCCGGCGGCGCCGGCCGGGAGGCCGCGCGCCGCGATCTCGCCCGACCTTGCACCAGGTCAAAGACAGCCGCAGGGCGCGGCCTGAGCATCCCCGATTTCTCATCGGATCCAGGCTGCCATGACCAGTTCCTCTCTGTTCGACCGCGTCGGCGTCGCCGGCCTTCGCCCGCTGCGACTGGCCGGTCGCTCGTTGCTGCCCATCGTGCAGGGCGGCATGGGCGTGGGCATCTCTGCCCACCGCCTGGCCGGTAACGTCGCGGCGCAGGGCGCCTGGGGCACCATCGCCTCGGTGGACCTGCGGCGCCACCACCCCGACCTGATGGCGCGCAGCGAGGGCCTGTCCGACGGCGAGGCCAAGAAGGCTGCCATCCAGCAGGCCAACCAGGAGGCGCTGGCCCGCGAGATCCAGGCCGCGCGGCAGATCGCGGGCGGGCAGGGCCTGCTGGCGGTCAATGTGATGCGCGCCGTCAGCGACTACGCCGCCTCGGTGCGCACGGCGCTGGCCGAGGGCGTGGACGCGCTGGTGGTGGGCGCCGGCCTGCCGCTGGACCTGCCCGAGCTGGCGCAGGACCACCCGCAGACCGCGCTGGTGCCCATCTTGTCCGACGCGCGCGGCGTCGCGCTGTTGTGGAAGAAGTGGGAGCGCAAGGGCCGCCTGCCCAGCGCCATCGTCATCGAGCACCCGGCCCACGCGGCCGGCCACCTCGGCGCGGCCCGCGTGGCCGACGTCAACGACGAGCGCTTCTCGTTTGAGACGGTGCTGCCGGCCGTGCGCCAGCTCATCCGTGACGCCGGCGTCGAGGGCCAGGTGCCGCTGGTCGCGGCCGGCGGCGTTCGCCGCTGCGAGGACATCCAGCGCCTGCAGTCGCTGGGTGCCGATGCCGCCCAGCTGGGCACGGCCTTCGCGGCCACCACCGAATGTGACGCCCATCCCGACTTCAAGCAGGTGCTGGCAGGCGCGCGTGACGACGAGTTGATCGAGTTCACCAGCGTAGCCGGGCTGCCGGCCCGCGCGGTGCGCACGCCCTGGCTGGAACGCTACCTGAAGGCCGAGCCGCGCCTGCAGGCCGTCGCCCAGCTCAAGCAGCACTGCACCATGGCCTTCGACTGCTTGGCACAGTGCGGGCTGCGTGACGGGCTCAAGGGCTGGGGCCAGTTCTGCATCGACCAGCGCCTGGCCGCCGCGTTGCGCGGCGACATGGCCAAGGGCCTGTTCTTCCGCGGCCGCGGCGCGTTGCCGTTCGGCGGCCAGATCGCCAGCGTGCGCCAGCTGCTGGAGCGGCTGCTGACGCCGGGCGTGCCACTGGGCACGCCGGCATGAGCGCCGTGCGCGCCCCGCAGGCCTGGCAGTTGCAGCGCCTGCTCAGCGCGCCGCACCGCCTGGGTTTCGCCTGCGGCGCGGCGCTGATGGCCGTGCTGTCGCTGTGGTGGCTGGCGGGCCTGGCCGCATCCCGCGCCGGTCTCGCGCTGCCTTGGGCCGTCGCGCCGACGCTGGCGCACGGGCTGCTGTTCACGCTGGGCTTCATGCCGGCGTTCATTGTGGGCTTCCTGTTCACGGCGGGGCCGCGCTGGCTGGGCGTGCCCGGTGTCGAGGCCGGGCCGCTGCT
The DNA here is from genome assembly GCF_043555875.1 of Pelomonas margarita. Classification (NCBI taxonomy): domain Bacteria; kingdom Pseudomonadati; phylum Pseudomonadota; class Betaproteobacteria; order Burkholderiales; family Sphaerotilaceae; genus Roseateles; species Pelomonas margarita. The sequence continues at coordinate 186,205 of NZ_JBIGHW010000001.1, forward strand.
GACGCCGCTGCTGCAGCTGGGCGGTGGCTGGCTGCTGGTGATGACGGGCAGCCACGCATCGGCCTGGCTGGCGGCAGTGGGTGCCGCATTGGCTGCGGCCGCATGGCTGCGCCTGACGCTGCGCTTTGCCGCGCTGGTGCGGGCCAGCCGCGCCGAGGACCGCCTGCATGCCAAGGCCGTGCTGCTGGCCTGCGTCGTTGGTGTGCTGGCCATGGCGCTGGCCAGCGCCGCGCTGCTGTGGGGCGATGCGGCGCTGCTGCATGCGGCCATCCAGCTGGGGCTGTGGGGCTTCGTGGCGCCGGTGTATGCCGTCGTCTCGCATCGCATGGTGCCGTTCTTCAGCGCGGCGGCCCTGCCGCAGCTGGACGCGTGGCGGCCCCATGCGCTGCTGCTGCCGCTGGTGGGCGGGCTGTGGCTGGGCGGGTGCGCTGAGCTGGGGCTGTTGCCGGCCGTGCTGCTGGCGCCGTTGCTGGCGCTGGCGGCGCTCGCGCTGCTGACCGTGGCGCTGCGCTGGGGGCTGCTGCGCAGCCTGCGCGGCGAGTCGCTGCGGCTGCTGGCCATGCTGCACGGCGGCTTCCTGTGGCTGGGCGTGGCGCTGCTGTTGCAGGCAGTCTCACAGGCGTTGCAGGCGCTTGGCCGGCCGGGCCTGGGATTGGCCCCGCTGCATGCGCTGACGCTGGGCTACCTGGGCTGCACGCTGATCGCAATGATCACCCGAGTGGCCGCCGGCCACAGCGGCCGGCCGCTGACTGTGGACCGCGGTACCTGGGCTATCTACGGCCTGCTGCAACTGGGTGTGTTGGCCCGCCTCGGGGCCGCGCTGGGGCTGGACAGCCTGCTGCCTGCGGCCGTGGCCTGGGCGGTGGTCACCGGCTTCTGGGCCTGGCGCTACGGCGGCTGGTTGGGGCGGCCGCGCGTGGACGGCCGGCCGGGTTGAGGCGCGGCGCCGGGCATCAGGCCGGCGCCTGAAAGAACAGCGCCTGCTCGCGCGGCTCCAGCACCTGCACGCGCAGGCATTGCGCGCCGGCCAGGCCCGGGGGCGGCGTGAGGCCGGCGGTCACCAGCGTCAGAGCCCAGGGCCAGCCGTGGTGGGATGGCGTGGGGCAGTCGCGCACGAGATCCGCGCCGTGGGTGTCGAGCGCCCCGGGGGGCTGCCGCCACAGCGCGATCCACCCGGGCCGGGGTTGCCGGGCGGGGGGCGGTGTCAGCACCAGCCCGCCCAGCTCGCCGCGCTGCTGCCAGCGCAGCAGCCGGCTCAGCACGCAGCGCTCGCTGCGGCCCAGTTGTCGGGCGCAGTCGGCGAAGGGGTGGGCGCACAGCGGCAGGCCGGCTTCCAGCCTGGCCGCCAGCGCCGGGTCAGCGCGCGGGCCGTCGGCCGCGTCGCTGGCAGCACAGACGGGCTGCGCCTGTGGCACGCGCAGGCGCGCGGCGGGGGGCGTGGGCAGCCCAGCCATTTGTGCGGTCAGCGCCACTTCGTCCAGTGTTTCCAGCTCAGCCCAGAGCCAGGCCGGGCCGGCGTCGTCGGCACAGCGCTCCAGCCGCAGGCAGCCTGGCAGGGCGGTGAGGGCCGCCACCAGGGCCGCGTCGCCCTGTTCGAAGAACAGGCGCCAGCGCTCGGTGCCCAGCGCCGGGCCCCAGTGGGCGTGGATGGGCTGGAGGGCTCCGCGGGCCACGAGCTCCGCGCAGGCGCGCAGCAGCTCCTGCTGCGTGCTGCCGCTGTGCGCCGCCATGTGCCGGAACGGCGATGGTGCGAGCGGCAGGCCCTGGCGCCAGCCCTGGGTGAGGGTGGGGCGCAGGCCGGCGCAGCAGCTGGAAGCTTGAACCCTGAGCATGGTGCTGATGCTGCGACGACGGCGCGCGGCAGACCTTGATCTGCTTCAAGCTTGCTTGCCGTGGCATTGACCTTGCGCAAGCGCCTCCGGCCACGCCCTGAGGCATGCTGCCGGCCCATGGATACGCCTTGCTCGCACCAGCCCCTACCTGCGGCGCTTGCCGCGCCCCGACCGCCGCACGCGCGATGCCGGGGGCTGGCATGACGCCGTTGCACACAGCGCCGGCGGTGGGCTTCGAGGCGCCCTACGAGATGCTCCATGCCTGCCACGAACGCGTGCTGCGCACGCTGGAGCTGCTGCTGCGACTGCAGGCCCACCTCGCGGCGCATGGTGCCGATGACCAGGCGCGCGATGCGGCGCGCGACGTGCTGCGCTACTTCGATCTTGCCGCCCCTCACCACCACCTGGACGAGGAGCGCCATGTGCTGCCCAGGCTGCGGGCGCTGGGCCAGGCTGCGCTGGCAGACCGCGTGCTGGCCGAGCACCAGCAGATGGCGGCGTCGTACGCGCAGATCCGCCCGGGCCTGCAGGCGTTGGCCGAGGATGGGCAGGTGCCGGTGGTGGCGGCTTGGCCGGCCTTTGTCGCGCTGTACCGCGAGCACATCGTGCTGGAGGAGTCTCAGGTCTACCCGCCCGCCGCGGCCGCCGAGGGCATGCAGGCGCTGGCGGCGATGGGCGCCGAGATGGCGGCGCGAAGGCGCACGGCTTGATCCAGTTCAAGGTGCGGCGGCGGCATCGCCCCTAGGCTGGCGCCATCATGCTGACCACCACCGTCTACGACTTGCGCCCGCTGCAGCCTGCGCAGCGCCATGCCCTGGCTTTCCAGGCCTTCGATGCCCTCGGCGCGGGCGAGTCCTTCGAGCTGCTCAACGACCACGAACCGCGCGGCCTGCTGCTGCAGTTCATCGAGCAGCGACCGGATCGCTTCGACTGGCAGGCCACGCAGGCCGCTGACGGCGCCTGGCACATTCGCATCGCCCGCCTGGCGGCCGATGCGCGCGTGCGGGCGCCCGCGGCGGCGGAGCCGGGCTGCTGCGGCTGCAGCTGTGGCGGTCGTGGCTGAGGCTCCCGCCGCGCCGCAGGACGAGGCGCTGCTCGCCCAGGCCTGGGCGGCGCTGCGCGGGATCGTCGACCCTGAGCTGGGCGTGAACGTCGTGGACCTGGGGCTGATCGAGGCCATCGAGGTGCGGGAGCCCGGCCTGTGCGTGCGCATGACGCTCACCAGTGCTGCCTGCCCAATGGCCGAGCTGCTGCTGGACGATATCGAGCAGGCCTTGCAGGCGCTGCTGACGCCGCCGCTCGCGCCGGCGCTGACGCTGGTGTTCACGCCCGCCTGGACACCGGCGCGCATGAGCCCGGCCGCGCGCGCACAGCTGGGGTGGGCACCGGGCGCATGAGGCCATCGCCGTGAGGCCCCCGCCCGCGCCGGTCTGGCTGCGCCTGCTGCTGTTGCTGCCGGGCCTGGCCGCACTGGCCGGCGGGCTGGCCGGCGGCCTGGTGCGCATCGGCTGGCCCTGGCTGCTGCCCGTGCCCGCCGCTGTCGCCTGGCACGGGCCGCTGATGCTGAGCGGCCTGTTCGTCGTCGTCATCGGGCTGGAGCGGGCGGTGGCGGTCGGCCACCCCTGGGCGTTCGCCGCGCCGCTGGTGGCCGGCGCCGGCACGGGCCTGCTGCTGGCCGGCCTGCCGGTGGCGGGCTTTGCCGGCTACGCGCTGGGCAGCGCGGTGCTGCTGCTGGCCACGCTGGCGGCGGCGCGCCGCCAGCCCGAGGCCTTCCTGGGCGTGCTGGTGCTGGGTGCGGCGGCCGGCCTGTTGGGCAATGTGCAGTTGGCGCTGGGTGCGCCGGTGCCGCATGCGTTGTTGCCGCTGCTGGGCTTTCTGGTGCTGACCGTGGCCGGCGAGCGCCTGGAGTTGTCGCGTTATGTGCCGCGCCCCCGTGTGGCTGCGCCGCTGTTTGTGCTGGTGCTGGCGCTGCTGCTGGCGGCCCTGGTGCTGCCGCCGCCATGGGGCGCGCGGCTGTTTGGCGCCGGGCTGCTGGCCTTGGCGGGCTGGCTGCTGGCCTGGGATCTGGCGCGGCGCAGCGTGCGCCAGCCGGGGCTGACGCGTTTCGTCGCCGTGGCGCTGCTGGCGGGCTATGGGCAGCTGCTGGTGGCTGGCGCGCTGCTGCTGGGCTTCGGCCTGCGGCCTGGGCATGCCAGCCACGATGCGGCGCTGCATGCGCTGGGGCTGGGCTTCGTGTTCTCGATGGTGCTGGGACATGCACCGCTGATCGCACCGGCCCTGCTGCGCATCCGCCCGGTCTTCAGCCCGCTGCTGTATGCGCCGTTGGCGCTGCTGCATACCAGCCTGTTGCTGCGTGATGCGGCGCTGCTGCTCGGGGCGGCCGACTGGCGGCGCGCCGCGGGGCTGGGATCGGCGCTGGCGCTGGCCGGCTTTCTGGGGCTGATGCTGGCGCTGGGCCTGCGCGTGCGGCGTCCTTGATCTGGTTCAAAGACGCCGCTGCATCGGCTGCTCACACTGCCTACCACTAGATGTAGCGCCATTCAGGGGCTGCAAACACTACAGGTAGGTCATGACGGACATTCCCCAGCAGGTGTTGAAGCGCGACGGCCGCGTGCAGGCCTTCGAGGCCTCGAAGATTGTGCAGGCCCTGGCCGCCGCCGGGCGGGCCAGTGGCGAGTTCGGTGCCGACGAGGCGCAGCGGCTGACGCAGGCCGCCGTGCTGCCGCGCCTGCGGGCGCTGCCGCTGCCGGGCATCGAGCAGATCCAGGACGCGGTGGAGGCCAGCCTGTTTGACGCTGGCTGGCGGCGCACGCTGCGCGCCTACACCGTCTACCGCGAACAGCATCGCCGGCTGCGCGATGCGCGCCAGACGCTGGTGGATGTGCAGGCCACGATGGACGAATACCTGCAGCAGCGTGATTGGCGCATCAACGCCAATGCCAACCAGGGCTGGAGCCTGGGCGGGCTCATCCTGAACGTGTCGGGCAAGGTGGTGGCCAATTACTGGCTGGATCACGTCTACCCGCCGGCCGTCGGCCAGGCACACCGCGAGGCCGACCTGCACATCCACGACCTCGACATGCTGAGTGGCTATTGCGCCGGCTGGAGCCTGCGCACGCTGCTGCACGAGGGCCTGAACGGTGTGCCGGGCAAGGTCGAGGCCGGGCCGCCCAAGCACTTGTCCAGCGCCGTGGGGCAGATCGTCAACTTCCTGGGCACGTTGCAAAACGAGTGGGCCGGCGCGCAGGCCTTCTCCAGCTTCGACACCTATCTGGCGCCGTATGTGCGCAAGGACCGGCTGAGCTACGAGCAGGTGCGTCAGTCCATCCAGGAACTGATCTACAACCTCAACGTGCCCTCACGCTGGGGCACGCAGACGCCGTTCACCAACCTGACCTTCGACTGGCGCTGCCCGGCCGACCTGCGCGAGCAGGTGCCGGTGATCGCGGGCGAGGAACAGCCCTTCACCTATGGCGAGCTGCAGGCCGAGATGGACCTGATCAACCGCGCCTACATCGAGGTGATGACGGCCGGCGACGCCCGTGGCCGGGTGTTCACCTTCCCCATCCCGACCTACAACATCACGCCGGACTTCGACTGGGCCAACCCCAACACCGAGGCTCTGTTCGAGATGACGGCGAAGTACGGCCTGCCGTACTTCCAGAACTTCCTGAACTCTGACCTCGAGCCGCAGATGGTGCGTTCGATGTGCTGCCGCCTGCAGTTGGACCTGCGCGAGCTGCTCAAGCGGGGCAACGGGCTGTTCGGCTCGGCGGAGCAGACCGGCTCGGTGGGGGTGGTCACGGTGAACTGCGCACGCCTGGGCTACCTGCACGCCGGCGACGAGCCCGCGCTGCTGGCGCGGCTGGACGAGCTGCTGGTGCTGGGCCGTGACAGCCTGGAGATCAAGCGCAAGCTGATCCAGCGCCTGATCGACCAGGGCCTGTTCCCCTACACACGGCGCTATCTGCGCACGCTGCGCAACCACTTCTCCACGCTGGGCGTGAATGGCATCAACGAGATGGTCCGCAACTTCACGTGCGGCGAATACGACATCACCGCGCCCGCCGGCCATGCGCTCGCGGTGCGACTGCTGGACCACGTGCGCGCCCGCATGGTGGAGTTCCAGGAGCACACCGGCCACCTCTACAACCTGGAGGCCACGCCGGCCGAGGGCACGACCTACCGCTTCGCCAAGGAAGACCGGCGCCGCTGGCCGGACATCCTGCAGGCCGGTACCGAGGCCAACCCGTACTACACCAACAGCTCGCAGCTGCCGGTCGGCTTCACCGACGACCCCTTCGAGGCGCTGGAGCGCCAGGAGGAATTGCAGCGCAAGTACACCGGCGGCACCGTGCTGCACCTCTACATGAGCGAGCGCATCAGCAGCAGCCAGGCCTGCCGAGAGCTGGTGCGGCGCGCGCTCACGCACCATCGCCTGCCCTACATCACCGTCACCCCGACGTTCTCGATCTGCCCGACGCACGGCTACCTGGCCGGGTCGCACGAGTTTTGCCCGCATTGCGACGAGGAACGCCTCGCCCGCAAGCACCATGCCCTGCCTACCGCCTAAAGGAGCACCCCATGATCGCTGTCATCGAACGCCCCCAAGAACCCCTCACGCTGCGCGACGAGGAACGCCAGCGCTGCGAGGTCTGGACCCGGGTGATGGGCTACCACCGGCCCGTCGCGTCGTTCAACATCGGCAAGCAGGGCGAGGTCGCCGAGCGCCTGCCGTTCGAGGAGTCGGCCCGCCCGGCGGTCGGCCCGGCCAGCCTACCCGCCGATCTCCCGGCGCGCCGGTCATGCCAGCCGGCTTGAGCCGCCTAGCCCCGGGCGTGCCGGCGGCGCAGCTGGCGGTGGCGGGCCTGCAGCCCTTCAGCACGGTGGACTTCCCTGGCCAGCTGGCGGCCGTCGTGTTCCTGCAGGGGTGCCCCTGGCGCTGCGCCTACTGCCACAACCCGGAACTGCAGGCCCGCGGGCCTGGCGACGGGCCACGCTGGCCGGCGCTGCGGGCGTGGCTGCAAGGCCGGGCCGGGCGGCTGGACGGCGTGGTCTTCAGCGGCGGCGAGCCCAGTACCGACCCGGCACTGCCCGCCGCCCTCGCCGAGCTGCGCGCGATGGGCTATCGCCTGGGCCTGCACAGCGCCGGGCTGGCCCCCGGGCGGCTGGCGCGGCTGCTGCCGCTGCTGGACTGGGTTGGCCTGGATGTGAAGGCTGCGCCCGCTGACGCGGCGCTGCACGAGCGCCTGACGGGCGCCCCGGGCGGGGCGCGCCGGGTGCGCGAATCTTTGGCGCTGCTGCAGGCCAGCGGCGTGGCGTACGAGCTGCGCAGCACCGTGCACCCGCAATGGTTCCGCGATGCTGACGTGCTGCGCCTCGTCGAAGCGCTGCGCGATGCGTCCCACCACGTGCTGCAGGTCGCTCGTCTGCCCGGCCCCGATGGCCGGCCGCAGCTGCCGCCGGGCTATCCCTCGGCGGCCCTGCTGGCGGCCGCCCGGGCCCTGCGCCCGGGGCTGCAGGTCCGCGCCTGACAAGGCGGCGGCCGGCCAGCGCCGCCATGCAAATGGCCTCCGCAGGGGAGGCCATGTTTCAGTGAGCCGCGGGCCGGCAAGGCCGCCCCGCGGGTCATGTGCCGGGTCAGGCCGACAGCTTGTCCAGCGCGGCGTTGAACGTGGCGCTGGGGCGCATCACGACGTCGAGCTTGGCGGCGTCCGGCAGGAAGTAGCCGCCGATGTCCACCGGCTTGCCCTGCACGGCCTTCAGCTCTTCGGCGATCTTGGCCTCGTTGGCCGTCAGCGCCTCGGCCACCGGCTTGAAGCGCGCGGCCAGGTCGGCGTCCTCGGTCTGCGCGGCCAGCTCCTGCGCCCAGTACAGCGTCAGGTAGAAGTGGCTGCCGCGGTTGTCCAGCTCGCCGGTCTTGGGGCTGGGGCCCTTGCCGTTGTCCAGCAGCTTGCCGGTGGCTGCATCCAGCGTCTTGGCCAGCACCTTGGCCTTGGCGTTCTTGTTCTTCAGGCCCAGGTCTTCCAGGCTGACGGCCAGGGCCAGGAACTCGCCCAGCGAGTCCCAGCGCAGGTGGTTCTCTTCCACCAGCTGCTGCACGTGCTTCGGCGCGGAGCCGCCGGCGCCCGTCTCGTACATGCCGCCACCGGCCATCAGCGGCACGATGGACAGCATCTTGGCCGAGGTGCCCAGCTCCATGATGGGGAACAGGTCAGTCAGGTAGTCGCGCAGGATGTTGCCGGTGGCGCTGATGGTGTCCAGGCCGCGGATGACGCGCTCCAGCGTGTAACGCATCGCGCGAACCTGGCTCATGATCTGGATGTCCAGGCCGGTGGTGTCGTGCTCGTGCAGGTACATCTTGACCTTGCGGATCAGCTGCGCCTCGTGCGGGCGGTAGCTGTCCAGCCAGAAGACCACCGGCATGCCGGAGTTGCGCGCGCGGTTGACGGCCAGCTTGACCCAGTCGCGGATGGCGGCGTCCTTGCACTGGCACATGCGCCAGATGTCACCCTGCTCGACGTTCTCGCTGAGCAGTACCTCGCCCGTTTCGAGGTCGGTGATGTTGGCAACGCCGTCTTCGGTGATCTCGAAGGTCTTGTCGTGCGAGCCGTATTCCTCGGCTTGCTGGGCCATCAGGCCGACGTTGGGCACCGTGCCCATGGTCTTGGGGTCGAAGGCGCCGTGCCACTTGCAGAAGTTGATGATCTCCTGGTAGATGCGGGCGAAGGTCGATTCGGGCATCACGGCCTTCACGTCCTTCAGGCGGCCGTCGGCGCCGTACATCTTGCCGCCGCTGCGGATCATGGCCGGCATGGAGGCGTCCACGATGATGTCGTTGGGCGAGTGGAAGTTGGTGATGCCCTTGGCCGAGTCCACCATCGCCAGCTCGGGGCGGTGCTCGTGGCAGGCGTGCAGGTCGCGCTTGATCTCTTCTTGCTTGCTGGCCGGCAGCGTGGCGATCTTGGTGTACAGGTCGACCATGCCGTTGTTGACGTTCACGCCCAGCTCGTCGAAGAGCTTGCCGTGCTTTTCGAAGGCTTCTTTGTAGAAGATCTTCACGCAGTGGCCGAACACGATGGGGTGGCTCACCTTCATCATGGTGGCCTTCACGTGCAGCGAGAACATGACGCCGGTCTTGCGGGCGTCCTCGATCTCGCGCTCGTAGAAGGCCAGCAGGGCCTTCTTGCTCATGAACATGGAGTCGATGACCTCACGGTCCAGCAGGTCGACCTTGGGCTTCAGGACGATGGTCTTGCCGCTCTTGGTGAGCAGTTCCATCTTCACGCTGCGGGCGCGATCCAGCGTCAGAGACTTTTCACCGTGATAGAAGTCGCCGTCGTGCATGTGCGAGACGTGCGAGCGCGACGCCTGGCTCCACTCGTCCATGCGGTGCGGGTTCTTGCGGGCGTATTCCTTGACGGCCTTGGGCGCGCGGCGGTCGGAGTTGCCTTCGCGAAGCACCGGGTTCACGGCCGATCCGATGCACTTGTTGTAGCGCGCGCGGATGTCCTTCTCTTCGGCCGTTTCGGGCTTCTCGGGGAAGTTGGGGATCGCGTAGCCCTTGTCCTGCAGTTCCTTGATGGCGGCCTTGAGCTGGGCCACCGAGGCGCTGATGTTGGGCAACTTGATGATGTTGGCCTCGGGCTTGAGCGTCAGCTTGCCCAGGGCGGCTAGGTTGTCGGGAGCGCGCTGCGCCTCGGTCAGCAGCTCCGGGAACTGGCCCAGGATGCGGCCGGCCACCGAGATGTCGCTGGTGACGACGTCGATGCCCGCCTGAGCGGCAAAGCGCTGGACGACCGGCAGCAGCGAGGCGGTCGCCAGGCGGGGGGCTTCATCGGTCAGGGTGTAGACAATCTTGGGCGTTTCGGCGGTCATGAGGGTATTCCGGTGAATGTCGAATCTCGGCAGCGCGGCGGCCACGCGGCTGCGCGCAAGGCCCGAACTCTAGCAAGCTGTCTCGCGTCGGCGCGCAAGCAGCCTTCGTCGAGGCGTCGCGCGGGTGGCTGCAACGCAAAAGCCCCGCCGGCTTGCGGGCCGCGGGGCTTGTCGTTCGGGGCGCCTGGCGCCGGGCTCAGGAGGCCTGCAGCTGCTCCGCGCCGTTGCGGGCCGCTTCCATCGGCGTGATGTTCTGCGCCAGCTGGCCCTTGGGGCCCTGGACCAGATCGAACTGCACCTGGCTACCCTGCTTCAGCGTGCGAAAGCCTTCCATCTGGATGGCCGAGAAATGGGCGAACACGTCATCGCCGCCGGCCTCCGGCTCGATGAACCCAAAGCCCTTGGCGTCGTTGAACCACTTGACTTTGCCCAGCGCCATCATCTTGTCTCCGTTCTTTGAGGCACCTCCCAGGGAGGCGGACACGGATTCTGGTAGCGCGACAAATGGCGTCAATTCGGGACCTTCCCGGCCGGGTTCACCCGAGGGCGCTTGCATTCCGCGGCGATGGCGCCAACTGCCGGCCATCCTCGGGGAAATACCCCCGTCGATAGAATCGAGTCATGCCTGTGCTCCCCGTTTTTTCACCGCTGAACCAGTCGGCCCCGCCGCCGCCCGTGCCTCCGATCAGGCCGGGCAAGGACGAGGGCGACGGGGCGGTCGTCGTCGAGCGCCAGACGCAGAAGACCGAGCCACCCCGGCTCTACCAGGTGCTGCTGCTGAACGACGACTTCACCCCGATGGAGTTTGTAGTCATGGTTCTGCAGGAATTTTTCCGGCATGACCTGGATACGGCGACGCAGATCATGCTCAAAATCCACCACGAGGGTCGCGGGGTCTGCGGTGTGTTCACCAAGGATGTTGCAGCCACCAAGGTGGAGCTGGTGCTGGCCGCCTCCCGGCGCGCCGGCCACCCCCTGCAGTGCACTATGGAGGCCGCATGATTGCGCAAGAGCTTGAAGTCAGTTTGCACATGGCGTTCGTCGAGGCACGCCAGCAGCGGCACGAATTCATCACCGTCGAGCACCTGCTGCTCGCGCTGCTGGATAACCCCAGCGCCGCCGAGGTGCTGCGTGCGTGCGCTGCCAATCTCGATGACCTGCGCAAGAGCCTGACGCAGTTCATCAAGGAAAACACGCCCATGGTGGGCGGCACCGACGAGGTGGACACCCAGCCAACGCTCGGGTTCCAGCGCGTCATCCAGCGCGCCATCATGCATGTGCAGAGCACAGGCAGCGGCAAGAAGGAAGTGACCGGCGCCAACGTGCTCGTCGCCATCTTCGGCGAGAAGGACTCGCACGCCGTCTACTACCTGCACCAGCAGGGCGTGACGCGGCTGGACGTCGTCAACTTCATTGCCCACGGCATCAAGAAGACCGACCCCGAGCCGCCCAAGGCGCCGGAAGGCCAGCAACAGGGGCAAGAGGGGGAGCGTGAGGAAGGCGAGGGCGGCGCGGCCAAGGCGTCGCCGCTGGAGCAGTTCACGCAGAACCTCAACCAGCAGGCCAAGGACGGCAAGATCGACCCGCTGATCGGCCGCGAGAGCGAGGTCGAGCGCGTGGTCCAGGTGCTGTGCCGCCGCCGCAAGAACAACCCGCTGCTGGTGGGCGAGGCCGGCGTGGGCAAGACCGCCATCGCCGAGGGCCTGGCCTGGCGCATCACCGAAGGCGAAGTGCCGGAGGTGCTGGCCGACGCCATCGTCTACTCGCTGGACATGGGCGCGCTGCTGGCGGGCACCAAGTACCGTGGCGACTTCGAGCAACGCCTGAAGGCCGTGCTGAAGGCGCTCAAGGACCAGCCGCATGCCGTGCTGTTCATCGACGAGATCCACACGCTGATCGGCGCCGGCGCGGCGTCGGGCGGCACGCTGGACGCCAGCAACCTGCTGAAGCCGGCACTGTCGTCGGGCCAGATGAAGTGCATCGGCGCGACGACCTTCACGGAGTACCGCGGCATCTTCGAGAAGGACGCGGCGCTGAGCCGGCGCTTCCAGAAGGTGGACGTGGCCGAGCCCTCGGTCGAGCAGACCGTGGAGATCCTGAAGGGCCTGAAGAGCCGCTTCGAGGAACACCACTCGGTCAAGTACGCGCTGGGCGCGCTGCAGGCGGCGGCCGAACTGTCGGCCAAGTACATCAACGACCGCCATCTGCCTGACAAGGCCATCGACGTCATCGACGAGGCCGGTGCCGCGCAGCGCATCCTGCCCAAGAGCAAGCAGAAGAAGACCATCACGCGCGCCGAGGTGGAGGACATCGTCGCCAAGATCGCGCGCATCCCGCCTGCGTCGGTCAACAGCGACGACCGCAGCAAGCTCAAGACGCTGGATCGCGATTTGAAGAGCGTCGTGTTTGGCCAAGACCCTGCCGTCGACGCGCTGGCTGCCGCCATCAAAATGGCGCGCTCGGGCCTGGGACGGCCCGACAAGCCGGTCGGCTCCTTCCTGTTCAGCGGCCCCACGGGCGTCGGCAAGACCGAAGTGGCCAAGCAGCTCGCCTACATCCTGGGCATCGAGCTGATCCGCTTCGACATGTCCGAGTACATGGAGCGTCACGCCGTCAGCCGCCTGATCGGCGCGCCTCCGGGCTATGTCGGCTTCGACCAGGGTGGCCTGCTGACCGAGGCCGTCACGAAGAAGCCGCACGCGGTGCTGCTGCTCGACGAGATCGAGAAGGCCCACCCCGACGTCTTCAACGTGCTGCTGCAGGTGATGGACCACGGCACGCTGACCGACAACAACGGGCGCAAGGCCGACTTCCGCAACGTCATCATCATCATGACGACGAACGCGGGCGCCGAGATCATGAACAAGGCCACCATCGGCTTCACCAACTCGCGCCAGCAGGGCGACGAGATGGCCGACATCAAGCGCCTGTTCACGCCCGAGTTCCGCAACCGGTTGGACGCCATCGTGTCCTTCCGCCCGCTGGACGAGGAAATCATCCTGCGCGTGGTCGACAAGTTCCTGCTGCAGCTGGAAAGCCAGCTGCAGGAGAAGAAGGTCGAGGTCAGCTTCTCGGACGCGCTGCGCAAGCAGCTCGCCAAGAAGGGCTTCGACCCGCTGATGGGCGCGCGGCCGATGCAGCGCCTCATCCAGGACACCATCCGCCGGGCGCTGGCCGACGAGCTGCTGTTTGGCAAGCTGGTGGATGGCGGCCGCCTCAGCGTGGACGTGAACGAGCAGGGCGACACGGTGCTGGACATCCAGCCCACGCCGCCCAAGCCCAGCAAGGACGGCAAGCCCAAGGCAGAGCCGGCCACGGCCTGAGCCCGGGGGCGCAAAAGTAAAGGACGCCGCGGCGTCCTTGTCTTTTGTTGTCAGGCGGCCGGGTCCTGCCCGAAGAAGTCCGCCAGCAGCCGGTACATCGCCGGCGCCTCGGCGCGCATGGCGGCCGGGGCGACGAAGAAAGCCTCGACAGCCACGGCGAAGAACTCCTCGACCGCCTCGCCGCCGTAGGGGTCGATCAGCGTTTCCTCGCCCGCGTCGAGGCGGGCACAGAACTTCTCCCACTCGGCGTCGATGACGTCGATCCAGCGCTCGCGCGCCGCGGAGTCCAGCGGCGGCACGCCGTCGGCCACGCCGTCGCGCATGTCGATGACGTGGGCGAACTCGTGGATGACGACGTTGAACACCGCGTCAGCCCCGAACTGGGCGGGGTCGTCGCTGACGGCGATGGCCTGCCAGGCGAGCATCAGCGGGCCGCCTTCCATCGCCTCGCCGGCCAGTTCCTCGTCGTACTCGTGGACGACGCCGTCCTCATCCTGAAAGCTGCGCTGCGCGACGACCTCGCCGGCATGCATGACGATGCCAACAAAGCCGTCGTACCAGGACAGCCCCAGCCGCAGCACCGGCAGGCAGGCCTGCGCCGCGACGGCGACGGCCACTTCGTCGGTGACCTCGAAGCCGTCGACGCCGTGGAACTCCTTGGTCGCAAGGAACAGGCTGCACAGCCGACGCAGCTCGGCGAGATCGTTCGCGCTGCGCCGAGTCAGGAAGGGATAGCGCAGCAGCGTCAGCTGCCACAGCGCCTCGGGAATGGCATGGCGCTGGACGGCGCGTTGCTCGCGCCAGTTCCTGATGACCCGCAGGATCACAGCGGCAGCCGTTGCAGGCCAGCAGCGGACAGGCGGATCACGTCGCCGCGAGGCGGCGTGGCCTCGAAGTCCCAGTCCGACAGCACGACGCGGCGCAGCTCGTCGCCCAGGTCGTGCTCGGCCGGGCGGTGTGTGTGGCCGTGGATCAGCGTCGTGGCGCCCGCCTCGCGCAGCAGCGCGCGGCAGGCGTCGGCATCGAGGTCGGTGGCCATCAGCTGGGTGGTCTGCGAAGCCCGGCTCTGTTCGCGCGCGTGGCGGCCGAAGGCCTGGCGCTCGGTCAGCGGCTTGGCGAGAAAGCCCGCTTGCCAGGCGGCCGAGCGGCTCGTCGCGCGCCAGGCTTGGTAGCCGGCGTCAGCCAGGCACTGTGCGTCGCCGTGCGCCAGCAGCCAGCGCTGGCCGAAGGCGATCAGTACGGTGGGGTCGGGCAGGGCGGTCATGCCGGCGTCGGCCAGCAGCTCGGTGCCGACCAGGAAGTCGCGGTTGCCAGCCATGAAGAACAGGTCCCGCCGCTGCGATGCCGCGCGCAGCATCGTCACGACACCGGCCTCAAAGGGGTCGTGGCGGGCGTCATCGCCCACCCAGACCTCGAAAATGTCGCCCAGCAGCAGCACGGCATCGGCCGTGGTCCGGGTGAGGTGCGCCTCCAGCCGGGCCAGCGTGCCCGGCGTGTCCGGCCCCAGGTGCAGGTCGGACAGCAGGTCCACCTGCTGCCACTGCACCGGCGCCGTCAGCGTGTGGATCAAACCTCGACGGCCTTCTCGATGACCACGGCCTCGACCGGCACGTCATCATGGAAGCCGGAGCGGCCAGTCTTGACCTTCTCGATCTTGTCGACGATGTCCTGGCCCTCGACGACCTTGCCGAACACGGCATAGCCCCAGCCCGACGGGCTCTCGGACTTGAAGTCCAGGAAGCCGTTGTTCGTCGTGTTGATGAAGAACTGCGCCGTGGCCGAGTGCGGCGCGTTGGTGCGCGCCATGGCCAGCGTGTAGTGGGCGTTCTTCAGGCCGTTGTTGGCCTCGTTCTGGATGGGAGCCTCGGTGGGCTTTTGCTTCATGCCCTGCTCGAAGCCGCCGCCCTGGATCATGAAGCCCTTGATGACGCGGTGGAACACCGTGCCGTCGTAGTGGCCGGCGCGCACGTACTGCAGGAAGTTGGCGACGGACAGCGGCGCCTTCTCGGCGTCCAGCTCGATGAGGATGTCGCCGTGGTTGGTGGTGAGTTTGACTTGGCTCATTTTTTGACAGGCTCGACGAGAGCCTTGGTGATGAAGATGGGCTTGAGGGGCAGATTTTCGTGGATGCCGCGGGCCGCTGTTTCAGCTGTGCGAATCTTGTCGACGACGTCCATGCCCTCGACCACCTGGCCGAACACCGCGTAGCCGCTGCGCGGATTGGCCGGGTCGGCGTCGAGGTAGGGGTTGTCGACGACGTTGATGAAGAACTGCGACGTTGCGGAATTGGGGTCGCCTGTGCGGGCCATGGCGATGCTGCCGCGCAGGTTGGACAGGCCGTTGCTCGCCTCCAGCGGGATGGGCGGCTTGGTCGGGCGCTGGTTCAGCTTGGCGTCGTAGCCGCCGGTCTGCACCATGAAGCTCGGAATGACGCGGTGGAAGATGACGCCGTTGTAGTGGCCGGCCTTCACGTACTGCAGGAAGTTTGCGACCGACTTGGGCGCCTTCTCGGCATTGAGCTCGATGCGGATGTCGCCTTCGCTGGTCTGCAGCTTGACGGTCTGGGCCGAGGCGCTGGCGGCGACCAGCAGCGCGGCAAGGAGGAGGGCGGTCTTGGTCATGCGGGAGTTCAGCGGGTCTTGTGGGAGGTGGTCAGCGCCAGCGTAGCGCTGATCTTGCCGGCCAGCGCATCGCTGGGCGCGAGGGCCAGCTTCTGCGCGCGCTGGTAGGCGCGCAGCGCCAGGCGCATCAGCACGTCGCCCAGATTCTCCTGGGCCTGCGCATGGTCGGGCTGCAGGCGCAGCGCCTGCTCCAGCGCGGCCTGGGCCTGGTCCAGCTCGCCGGCCGCTGCATGCAGCACGGCCAGGTTGTTGTAGGGGTCGGCGAGGTCGGGGAAGTCCTGCGTCAGCCGCGTGAAGATCGACTTGGCCTTGGCGTTGTCGCCCAGTTCCATGCGCATGACGCCGAGCGCGAAGCGCAGTTGCAGGTCGTCCGGCGTGCGCGTCAGGGCTTGCTCGATCTGCTCGACGGCCTGCGTCTTCTGGCCGGCCAGCCACAGACGCTGAGCGGCCGCCACATCGTTGGCGTGCGCGGGGGCTGCGGCCAGGGCGGCGAGCAGCACCAGGGAGTGAAGGGTCAGGCGCATGAGGGTTGTGGTGGAGGCGGCAAAAGGGGTGGCCGCTATACTGAAACGATTCTATGAGCCCCGCCTGGTCGGCCCCGGTGCGGGGCTTCTTGTTGGTGGCTTGCTCTTGAGGTCGCCCCTCGTTTTCCGTCTCATGTCTCTGCGCGTCCACAACTCCCTCAGCCGCACTCTCGAAGACTTCAAGCCGCTCGTGCCTGGCCAGGTGCGCATGTACGTGTGCGGCATCACGGTCTACGACTTGTGCCACATGGGGCACCTGCGCATGAACATGGCGTTTGACGTCATCTACCGCTGGCTGCGCGCCAGCGGCTATGCCGTCACTTATGTGCGCAACGTGACGGACATCGACGACAAAATCATCAAGCGCGCGGTCGAGCGCGGCATCACCATCCGCCAGCTCACCGAGGAGATGACGGCCGCGATGCACGAGGATTTCGCCGCCGTTGGCTTGGCTGCCCCCGACCATGAGCCGCGCGCGACGGAGTACGTGCCGCAGATGCTGTCGTTGATCGAGCGTCTGGAGGAGCGAGGCCTGGCCTATCGCGCCGAAGGCGGCGACGTGAATTACGCGGTGCGCAAGTTCGACGGCTACGGCAAGCTGAGTGGCAAGAGCATCGACGACCTGCGTGCCGGCGAGCGTGTGGCCGTGGACGACGGGAAGCTGGACCCTCTGGACTTCGTGCTGTGGAAGGCCGCCAAGGCCGAGGAACCGGCCGACGCGAAGTGGGCCGCCTCGTTCGGCGAAGGCCGCCCGGGCTGGCACATCGAGTGCTCGGCAATGAGCTGCGCGCTGCTCGGCGAGAGCTTTGACATCCATGGCGGCGGCGCTGACCTGCAGTTTCCGCACCACGAGAATGAGATCGCGCAGAGCGAGGGCGCTGGCTACGGCTTCGCGACCTACTGGCTGCACAACGGCTTCCTGAACGTCGACGGCGAGAAGATGTCCAAGAGTCTGGGCAATTTCTTCACCATCCGCGACGTGCTGAATAAGTTCGACGGCGAGACGCTGCGCTTCTTCATGCTGCGCACGCACTACCGCCGGCCGTTCAACTTCAGCGACTCGCACCTGGAAGACGCGCGCACCGCGCTGACGCGCCTGTACACGGCGCTGGACGCGGTGCCGCCCGCCGACGTCGTCATCGACTGGAACGAGCCCAGCGCTGCCACCTTCAAGGCCGCGATGGACGAGGACTTCGGTACCCCGGGCGCCGTGGCCGTGCTGTTCGACCTCGTCAACGAGGTCAACCGCGACCGCTCGCCGCAGAAGGCTGGGCTGCTGAAGGCGCTGGCCGGCGTGCTGGGCGTGCTGCAGCAGGCGCCGCGCGCCTATCTGCAGGGCGGGTCCGGCGGCGATGACACGGCGTGGATCGACGAGCGCATCGCCGCGCGCGCCGCCGCCAAGGCCGCGAAGGACTTTGCCGGTGCCGACGCCATCCGCGCCGAGCTGTCGGCCAAGGGCATCACGTTGAAGGATGGTGCCGGCGGCACGACCTGGGTCAAGAGCTGATGGCCACCAAGACCCCCGCCGAGGTCACGCCCGACTATTGGGACGAGGCCTGCAAGCACCTGGTCAAGCGCGACCGGGTCTTGAAGAAACTCATCCCGCAGTTCGGCGAGGCCCGCCTGCAGAGCCGCGGCGACGCCTTCGCGACGCTGGCCCGTTCCATCGTCGGCCAGCAGATCTCGGTCAAGTCGGCGCAGTCGGTATGGCATCGCTGGTCGGCCCTGATGCCCAGGCTGCAGCCGGCCGCCGTGCTGGCGCTGGACGTCGAGGCGCAGCGCGGCGCCGGCCTGTCGGCGCGCAAGGTCGACTACCTGCGCGACCTGGCGGAGCATTTCAGCTCGGGCCAGGTCCATGTGCGCCAGTGGGCGCAGATGGACGACGAGGCCATCGTCGAGGAACTTGTCGCCATCCGTGGCATCGGCCGCTGGACGGCCGAGATGTTCCTCATCTTTCACCTGATGCGTCCCAACGTGATGCCGCTGGACGACGTCGGCCTTCTGAAGGGCATCAGCGAAAATTACTTCTCCGGAGAGCCTGTCTCCCGGGCCGAGGCGCGCGAGGTCGGGGACGCCTGGGCGCCCTACCGTTCCGTCGCCGTTTGGTACATTTGGCGCAGCCTCGATCCGCTACCTGTGGACTACTGATGAGCAAAAAACACTTCCTGGAATTTGAGCAGCCCATCGCTGAACTCGAGACCAAGATCGAAGAACTGCGCTATGTGCAGAGCGAGTCGGCCGTCGACATCTCCGAGGAGATCGACCGCCTCTCCAAGAAAAGCCAGCAGCTGACCAAGGAGGTCTACTCCAACGTCGCGCCCTGGCAGGTCTACCAGATCGCCCGCCACCCGCAGCGCCCGCAGACGCTGGATTACTGCTCGGAGGTCTTCACCGAGTTCCAGGAGCTGCACGGCGACCGGCACTTCGCGGACGACGCCGCCATCGTTGGCGGCATCGCGCGCTTCAACGGCCAGGCCTGCATGGTCATCGGCCACCAGCGCGGCAGCGACGCCAAGGAGCGCACGCTGCGCAACTTCGGCATGCCGCGCCCCGAGGGCTATCGCAAGGCGCTGCGCCTGATGAAGCTGGCCGAGAAGTTCGGCCTGCCCGTGTTCACGTTTATCGACACCATGGGCGCCTATCCCGGCATCGGTGCTGAGGAGCGCGGCCAGTCCGAGGCGATCGGCCGCAACATCCTCGAGATGGCGCAGCTGGAAGTGCCTATCATCGCCACCGTCATCGGCGAGGGCGGCTCCGGCGGTGCACTGGCCATCGGCGTGGCCGACCAGGTGCTGATGCTGCAGTTCGCGGCCTACTCCGTCATCTCGCCCGAAGGCTGCGCCTCCATCCTGTGGAAGAGCAGCGAGCGTGCGTCCGACGCGGCCGAGGCCCTGGGCATCACGGCCCACCGCCTGAAGGCCATGGGCCTGATCGACAAGATCGTCAGCGAACCGGTTGGCGGTGCCCACCGTGACGGCAAGCAGATGGCGTCCAACCTGAAGCGCGCGCTCAGTGATGCGCTGCGTCAGGTCAGTGACCTCAAGACTCGCGAGCTGCTGGACCGCCGCTACGAGCGCGTCCAGGCTTATGGCCGCTACAGCGACACCAAGAATCGCTGAGAACGACCTCGTCGCGGTCGCCTTCAGTGGCGGCCTCGACTCCACGGCTCTGTTGCACACCGCCACCCGCTCGGGGGCGCGCGTGCTGGCGCTGCATGTGCACCACAGCCTGCAGCCACAGGCGGATCACTGGGTTGCGCATTGCGAGCAGGTCGCGCGTGATTTCGGGGCTGCCTTTGCCTGCATGCGGTTGAGCGGCGCGCCCGCAGTGGGCGACAGCATCGAGGCCTGGGCCCGCGACGGGCGACACCGCGCACTGCATGACATGACCGTCGAGGCCGGCGGTGACCTGCTGCTGCTCGCCCACCATCGCCAGGACCAGGCCGAGACCTTTCTGCTGCAGGCCATGCGGGGGGCAGGTCTTGCCGGCCTCGCGGGCATGCCCCGGGCGCAGTGGCGTGACGGCCTGTGCTGGGCGCGGCCGTGGCTGGATCAGCCGCGCGCGCTGATCCATGCATACGCCGCTCACCACGGGCTGCGCTGGATCGAGGACCCCAGCAACGACGACGGCCGTTTTGCGCGCAACCGTTTGCGCCAGGCGGTGTGGCCGGCATTTCCGGCCGCGGAGGCGGGCCTGGTCCAGGCCGCGCGCTGGGCCCAGCAGGCCAACGCGTTGGTGGCCGAGATCGCCACTGAGGATCTGGCGCGGCTGGTCCGCGCCGACAGGCTGGATCTGGCGGCGCTGGCCCAGCTGTCGCCGGCCCGCGCCAGCAATGCGTTGCGGGCCTGGCTCGCGACGCACACGGACGCGCCCGCGAGCCTGGTCGAGCGCCTGTTGGCCGAATGGCAGCCGGGTGCGACACAGGCCTGGCCCGCCCCGGGCGGAGCGCTGCATGCCTACCGAGACGGTCTTTTTTGGGCGACCCCGACCGCGCAGCCGCCGGCACCTGGGACTGTGGACCTGAGCCGTCCGGGGCTGCATCCGCAGCCCGGCTGGGGTGGCGCCTGGCTGGTACAGGCCGGCGAGCCGGGCATCGCGCCCCTGCGGCTGGCGCGGTTGACGCAGCGGGCGCGCGCAGGCGCCGAGCAGTTCCAGCGTGCGCCGGACTCCGCGTTGCGCAGCCTGAAGAAAGCCTGCCAGGAGGCCGGCCTGCCGCCCTGGCGGCGGGGAGGGCCGCTGCTGTTTGACACGGCGGAGCAACTCATCGCCGTGTCCGGGCTGGGCATGGACGCGCGTGCCTTCGCCGAAAAAGATGAGCCGGCGCTGTCTCTACGCTGGCTGGACGACTCCGCCTTGCCTCAGCGCGAAGGCGTGCGCGAATCAGCCGCATAAAATCAGGGGTTTGCGAGTGTGCCGTCCCGGCCGCTCCTTCTTCAGCCTTCGCGAAAAACATGGCTCTGATCGTCCACAAGTACGGCGGCACCTCGATGGGGTCCACCGATCGCATCCGCAACGTCGCCAAGCGCGTCGCCAAATGGGTGCGTGCCGGCCACCAGATGGTGGTCGTGCCCTCGGCCATGAGCGGCGAGACAAACCGACTGCTGGGCCTGGCCAAGGAGCTGTCGCCTGCCAAGCACACGCCGGCCCTGGCCCGTGAGCTCGATGCGATCGCCGCGACCGGCGAGCAGGTGTCCGTCGGGCTGTTGGCCATCGCGCTGCAGGCCGAGGGTCTGGAATCGGTGAGTTACGCCGGCTGGCAGGTGCCAGTGGCTACCGATTCGTCCTATACCAAGGCCCGTATCGAGAGCATCGACGACAAGCGCGTGCGTGCCGATCTGGCCGCGGGCAAGGTCGTCGTCATCACGGGCTTCCAGGGCATCGACCCCGAAGGCAACGTCACCACGCTGGGCCGCGGCGGCTCCGACACGTCGGCCGTGGCGATCGCCGCGGCGATGAAGGCCGCCGAATGCCTGATCTACACCGACGTGGACGGCGTTTACACCACCGACCCGCGCGTGGTGCCCGAGGCGCGCCGCCTCAGCACCATCACGTTCGAGGAAATGCTGGAAATGGCCTCGCTGGGCTCCAAGATCCTGCAGATCCGCTCGGTGGAATTCGCCGGGAAGTACAAGGTGCCGCTGCGCGTGCTGTCCAGCTTCACGCCCTGGGATATCGACATCAATGAAGAGGCCGCATCCGGCACGCTGATCACTTTCGAAGAGGACGAGAACATGGAACAAGCCGTCGTTTCGGGCATTGCCTTCAACCGTGACGAGGCCAAGGTGACGCTGCTGGGCGTGCCCGACAAGCCTGGCATCGCCTTCCAGATCCTGGGCCCCGTGGCCGAGGCCAACATCGACATCGACGTCATCATCCAGAACGTCTCCCATGACGGGAAGACCGACTTCTCGTTCACCGTGCACCGCAACGACTACGCGCGCACGATGGAGCTGCTGCAGGGCACCGTGGGCCCGGCGACCAACGCGGCCAAGGTCGCGGGCGATCCGAAGATCTGCAAGGTCTCCATCGTCGGCATCGGCATGCGCTCGCATGTCGGCGTGGCCAGCAAGATGTTCCGCGCGCTGTCGGAGGAGGGCATCAACATCCAGATGATCTCCACCAGCGAGATCAAGACCAGCGTCGTCATCGACGAGAAGTACATGGAGCTCGCCGTGCGCGCGCTGCACAAGGCCTTCGATCTGGATCAGGACGCGGCGAACGCCTGAGTTTTCCGAGCGAGCCCGAAATCCTGATATAGAATGCAGGGCTTCGCCGGAGTCGTGACCGAGTGGCCGAAGGTGCTCCCCTGCTAAGGGAGTATGTGGGCAAAACCTGCATCGAGGGTTCGAATCCCTCCGACTCCGCCAAAACCCCAAAGCCCGTCCTCGTGACGGGCTTTGTCTTTTCCGGGTGGCTTTTCCTGCCTGGCCTCAGGCGTAGCGCGTCGCGCGGCCTTCGCGAACAAAGGCCCACAGCTGCAGGCCCAAGCGTCGGGCGGTCTCGATGGCCAGGCTGCTCGGGGCCGATGTGCACGCCAGCAGCCCGATCCCCGCCATGGCGGCCTTGTGCACCAGCTCGAAGCTGGCGCGGCTGGACGTCAGCACGAAGCCGCGCTGTGCTGGCTCGCCGCGCCGGGCGAGCGCCCCGCAGAGCTTGTCCAGCGCGTTGTGCCGGCCGATGTCCTCGCGGGCCAGCACCATTTCGCCATCCGGCAGGCACCAGGCCGCCGCATGCAGGCCGCCGCAGCGTGCGTTCAGGGGTTGTGCCGCCGGCAGGGCAGCCCATGCGCGGGCGAGGGCGTCGTCAGCCAGTAGCGGTGGCGTGACCGGGCCGGGGCGCACCGCAGTCAGCTGCGCCAGGCTCTCTATGCCGCACAGGCCGCAGCCGGTGCGGCCCGCCAGGGTGCGGCGGCGCTGTTTCAGGCGCTGCTCGCAGGCTGCCGTCACGGTCATCGCCAGTTCGAGGCCCTCGGGCTGCGGGCTGACCTCCAGTTCCAGCAACTCGTGGCGCGACGCGAACCAGCCCTCGGCGATGCCGAAGCCCAGCGCGAAGTCTTCCAGGTCGGCCGGTGTGGCGAGCATGACGGCCTGGGAGATGCCGTTGACCGTCAGTGCCACGGGCATTTCCACCGCCACGTCCTCGTTGTCCGCGGCGCCGGCGGGGCGCAGGCGGAGCAGGGCGGGGGTGTGCATGGCCGCCATGATAGGAGGCGCGGATGCGCTGCGATGATGGGCGGGCCCATCGCTCCGACTGCTCGACGCCGTGTACCTACCCCAGCACTTCGCCTCTGCCGATCTCGATCACGCGCTGCGCCTCGTCGCGGAGCACCCGCTGGCGCTGATCGTCGGCCCGGATGCGGCGGGAGAGAGCTTTGGCAGCCATCTGCCGCTGGTGGCCGTGCCCGCCGACGACGGCCTGGTGCTGGAGGGCCACATGGCGCGTGCCAACCCGCACTGGGGCTGGCTGTCGCAGCAGCGCTCGCTGCTGGCCGTGTTCAGCGGCCCCAGCGCCTACGTGAGCCCCTGTCACTACGACGCACTGAAGAATGTGCCGACATGGAACTACGCAGCTTTGCATGCTTACGGCGACATCGAGTTGATCGACGGTGCTGCCGACAAGGACGCCCTGCTGAAGCGGCTGATCGCCCGCTTCGAGCCCGACTACGCCGAGCAGTGGCGGGGCTTGCCCGAGGCCTACCAGCACCAGCTGCTGGGCGCCATCGTGGGCTTTCGCCTCCGCGTGACGCGCTGGGAGCTGAAGCTGAAGATGAGTCAGAACCGCGCGGCCACGGAGCGCCAGCGCATCCGCGAGGCGCTGGGGGCGTCGGCGTCTGCGGACGACAGGCGGGTCGCCGAGTGGATGGCGCGGCTGGCGGGCTGAGCCGGCAGCTGCCCGAGGGAATAGTGCCCGGCAATCGCTCAGCGGCCTGAGCCGATGCTGGCCGGCCGGGGCGCTACCGTCCGCTCGCCATCTGGCAGGACGAACGAGAACGCGCATGAACGAGACCGCCCGCCCACAGGCCCTGCGTTGCCGCAGCTTGGTGCTGGCCGCCGCACTGGCCCTGGCCTTGCCGGTGCCGTTTGTGAGGGCCGCCGGCGCGGTCGCTGCGCCGGCGGCCGCCCTGGCAGACACCGGGCCGCGCTGGGGCTTCGAGCTGTCGCATCGCACGCCCGACCCGGCCGTGCGTTTCGGCCGCCTGCCTAACGGGCTGCGCTACGCCCTGCAGCACAACGAGACGCCCAAGGACGGTGTGGCCATGCGCCTGCGCATCGGCTCGGGCGCGCTGCAGGAGCGCGACGAGGAGCGCGGGCTGTCCCACTTCCTGGAGCACATGGCCTTTCGCGGCAGTGCATTCGTGCCGGACGGCGAGGTGGTGCGCAAGCTGGAGCGCCAGGGTCTGCGTTTCGGGGCCGACACCAACGCCTCCACAGGGCTGGACCAGACGATCTACCACTTCAACTTTCCCAAGGCCGACGCCGCCGCGCTGGAGACGGGGCTGATGCTGTTCCGCGAGATCGGCGACCGGCTGACGCTGGACCCGCAGCTCATCGAGCAGGAGAAGGGCGTCATCCTGGCCGAGGAGCGGGTGCGCGACGTGCCCATGCGCCGCGCAGCACTCGCGCAAGCGCAGCAGCAGTTAGAAGGCACGCGCGTGGCGCAGCGCCTGCCCATGGGCCGCACCGAGACCGTCCAGGCGGCCACCGCCGAGCGCCTGCGCCGCTACTACACGGCCAACTACCGGCCCGACAACGCCACGTTGATCGTCGTGGGCAACATCGACGTGGACGCGGTGGAGCGCCAGATCCGCGAGCACTTTGCCGATTGGCGCAACGCCACGCCGCCCGACGCGCCCGACCTGGGCGTGGCCACGCCGACGCGGCCCGTCGTCGAGTACGTGGCCGCAGACGCGCCTGGTGCGCTCACGCTCAGCTGGCTGCTGCCGCTGGACGTGCGGCCGCACACGCCGGCGGTGTCGCGCGAGTTCCTCGTGCAGGGGCTGGCCGTCAGCGCGCTCAACCAGCGCCTGAGCGATCGCGCGCAGCAGCCGGGCAGCCCGCTGCTCGGTGCTGTGGCCAGCGTGCAGGCGTCCGTCTACGGCGTCACGGGTCTGGCCCAGCTGTCGGTGCGGGCCCAGCCGGGGCGCTGGACTGACGCGCTGGACGCGGCCGTGGCCGAGTTGCGGCAACTGCTGGCCCATGGCGTGACGGCGGCCGACATGCAGCGCCTGCTGCCGGGCTTGCGCAGCCAGATGCAGACCCGGCTGGCGCAGGAGCCGACGCGGCCGCATGCGGCCATTGCGGACCGGCTGCTCAACGCGGTCCACCCGCAAGTACCCTACCTGAGCGCGCAGCAGGCGCTGGCCGAGACGGAGCCTCTGCTGGTGACGCTGCAGCCAGAGGAGCTGACCGCCGCGCTGCAACGCTGCTTCGGGGGCGCCGGGCCGCTGCTGTTCCGCAGCGACAAGTCCGGTGCCTTCGGGGTGGAGAAGGTGGCGCAGCGGCTGACCGAGGCGATGACGCGGCCGATCGCCGAACCGGCGCTCGCCGCGGTCGCGGACTGGCCCTACACGGACTTCGGCCCGCCCAGCGCCATCGTGACCCGCGCGCAGGACGCCGAACTGGGCACGACCCATGTCCAGTTCGCCAACGGCACGCGCCTGGTCATCAAGAGCAGCTCGGTGCATAAGGACCGGGTGGACGTGCGGGTGCAGCTGGGCCAGGGGCGCGCCGGCATCGCGGCCAAGGATTGGCACGCTATCTGGGCGCTGGGCTATGCGCTGCCCATGGGCGGCACCGCGCAGCGGTCGGCCGCGGAGATCCGGCAGTGGCGGCAGCGCAGCGGCCAGCGCACGGAACTCAGCGCCGGTGTGGGGCAGCACGCCTTCACGCTGTCGGGCACGACCCGCCCCGCTGACCTGATGAGCCAGCTGCAGCTGCTGGCCGCGCATGTGCGCGAGCCCGGCTTCCGGCCGGAGTTTGGTGAGAAGCTGGCCGCGCTCGGCGGCTCGCAGGTGGCGTCGCTGGAGGATCAGCCCGCCGCCGTGCATGCGCGCGAGGTGGCGCGCGTCATGAACCGGGGCGATGCGCGTCTGGGCCTCTCGCCTCGCGCCGCCGATGTGAGGGCCACGCGGGCCGACCAGTTGCCCGCCCTGCTGAAGCCGGCGCTGGACAGCGCCCCTGACATCGTCATCGTCGGCGACGTGACGGCAGAGGCCGCCATCGCCGCCGTGCAGGCCACCTTCGGCGCGGGCGACGAGCGGCCGAGGCTGCCGCGTGCCGTGCTGAAGGCCGATCCCGTGGCGGGCGGCGGCGCGCCCTACGTGGTCACGCATCGCGGTCGGGCTGACCAGGCGGTGCTGGGCTGGTACTGGGCCATGCCGGACCACTGGGCCGACCCGGCACTCGCCTACACCGGCCAAGTGGCCGGCGCGCTGCTGCGGGCCCGCCTGACGGACAGCGTGCGCGCCCGACTCGGCCTCACCTACTCGCCGCTGGCGGGGGGCTTTGCATCGATGGACGTGCCGGGCGCGGGGCGCTTTTTCGTGAGCCTCGAATTGGCGCCCGAGAAGTTTGACGCTGTGCGCGATTGGCTCCGCGCGCAACTGCAGGAGCTGGCCAGCCAGCCTGTTAGCGCCGACGAGCTGCAACGCGCGTTGCAGCCCCGGCTGGAGAGCGCGTTGAAAGAGCCCGAGAACCCGGCGTACTGGGTCAACTGGTTGGCCCGTATCCAGGCCGACCCGCGCATGAAGGCCGCGATGCAGGACGAGGTCGCAGGCCTGCGTGCCGTGACGGCGGCCAGCGTGCAGGCCTACTTCCGGGATCACATCGCGGCGCGCGCGCCCGTCGAGGTGCTCGCCCGCGCTGCCGGGTCTTAGCTCAAGGCTGGACCGCCTCGCCCAGCGCACGCCGCAAAGCCATGGCGGCGTGCGGTGCGCGTTCCTTGGCGCCGCTGATGAAGAACAGGAACACGTCGCGTGGCGCTGTCATCGGTGCCGGTAGTTCGATGCGCGGCAGGCCCGCGGGCTCGCCACCCGCCGCCCAGGTTTGCGCTGCGGCGGCCAGCGCGGGGAAGACCTCGGGCTGGCAGCCCAACGGCTCGTTGGAGACCGTGCGCATGATGCGGGTGTAGACGAAGTCGGCCGTGGGCTCGGCGATGGCCGGGTAGTCGTCGGACTCCGTGAACACCGTTGCCACCCGGTGCTGCCGCGCCAGCACGCGGCGCTGCGTCGCGAAGCGGATCGCCTTCAGCGAGAACTGGAAGCTGTCGGGCGATTCCTGGCGCCACTTGGCAAAAGTGGCTGGCTTCTGCGCTCCGTAGTAGGTGCTGTTGATCTCGATGGCAGTGAGCCGGCGGCTGGCGTACTCCAGCTCGCGCGCCTGCGGCCAGCCCTTGGGATAGAAGTTGTCGCGCCAGGGCTCGAAGTTCCAGCCGCCGATGCCGACCCGGATCTTTCCTTCGCTCACGCTGCCTCCGCGCCGATGGCTGTATGGAAAGCCAGTTTATCGGCATGCTGCCGCGTGACACAAAAAAGCCGGCGTTGAGCCGGCTTCGAGATTGGGGCTTACATACCCGCGTAGTTCGGCCCGCCGCCGCCCTCGGGCGTGACCCAGACGATGTTCTGCGTCGGGTCTTTGATGTCGCAGGTCTTGCAGTGCACGCAGTTCTGCGCGTTGATCTGCAGGCGCTCGCCGCTGCCGCCTTCGTTGGGCACGTACTCGTACACGCCGGCGGGGCAGTACCGGCTCTCCGGGCCGGCGAACTTCGCGAGGTTGATCTGCACCGGCACCGCGTCGCTCTTCAGCGTCAGGTGGGCGGGCTGGTTCTCCTCGTGGTTGGTGTTGGAGATGAACACCGACGACAGGCGGTCGAAGCTCAGTTTGCCGTCCGGCTTGGGGTAGGCGATGGGCTGGCACTCGGCAGCGGGGCGCAGGGCCAGGTGGTCGGCCTTGTGGTTGTGCAGCGTCCATGGCGGCGTGGCGACGCCCAGCTTGGGCAGCAGCCACTGCTCGATGCCGGTCATCAGCTTGCCCACCGTCTGACCCTTCTTGAACCAGAGCTTGAAGTTGCGGGTCTGCTGCAGCTCCTCGTTCAACCAGCTCTTCTCGAAGGCTTCGGGGTAGGCCGTCAGCTCGTCCTGCGCGCGACCGGCGTCCAGCGCCGGGGCCAGCGCTTCGGCGGCCAGCATGCCGCTCTTGATGGCTGCATGGCTGCCCTTGATGCGGGCGGCGTTCAGGTAGCCGGCGTCGCAGCCGATCAGGCAGCCGCCTGGGAACACCGTCTTGGGCAGGGCCTGCGGCGTGCCGTTGTTGATGGCACGTGCACCGTAGCCGATGCGCTTGCCGCCTTCGATGTGGGCGCGGATGGCCGGGTGGGTCTTCCAGCGCTGCATCTCCTCGAAGGGGCTCAGGTAGGGGTTGTCGTAGTCCAGGCCGATGACGAAGCCCAGCGTGACCTTGTTGCCGTCCAGGTGGTACAGGAAGCCGCCGCCGAAGGTGTCGCCTTCCATCGGCCAGCCGGCCGTGTGCACGACCTTGCCGGGCTGCGCCTTGTCAGCCGGGATCTCCCACAGTTCCTTGATGCCGATGGCAAAGGTCTGCGTGTCCTTGCCCGCGGTCAGGTCGTACTTGGCCAGCAGCTGCTTGCCCAGGTGGCCGCGCGCGCCTTCGGCGAAGACGGTGTACTTGCCCAGCAGTTCCATGCCGAGCTGGAAGTTGTCGCCGGGCTCGCCTTCCTTGGTGATGCCCATGTTGCCCGTGGCCACGCCCTTCACGCGGCCCTGCTCGTCGTAGACCACCTCGGCTGCAGCGAAGCCGGGGAAGATCTCGATGCCCAGGCTTTCGGCCTGCTGCGCCATCCACTTGACGACGTCGCTCAGGCTGATGACGTAGCAGCCGTCGTTGTGGAAGTTGCGCGGCACCAGGGCGTTGGGCGTGCGCGTGCTGCCGGTCTCGCTGAGGAACAGCACATCGTCGCCGGTGACCTGCTGGTTCAGCGGGGCGCC
This sequence comes from Pelomonas margarita, assembly GCF_043555875.1. Taxonomy (NCBI): domain Bacteria; kingdom Pseudomonadati; phylum Pseudomonadota; class Betaproteobacteria; order Burkholderiales; family Sphaerotilaceae; genus Roseateles; species Pelomonas margarita. Next base: position 214,885 of record NZ_JBIGHW010000001.1, read on the forward strand.
CAGCTCCTGCCAGTTCGGGAACAGCTCGGTGATGGCGCGCGGGTCCATCACGGCGCCTGACAGGATGTGGGCGCCGGGCTCCGAGCCCTTCTCGAGAACGACGATGTTGGCGTCGGGCTTGATCTGCTTGAGGCGGATGGCCGTGGCCAGGCCGGCCGGGCCGCCACCGACGACGACAACGTCGTACTCCATGGACTCGCGCGGGCCGAACTGGGCGAGGATTTCTTCTGAGGTCATGCCGAGTCTCCGGACTTTGAAATTGGGCGCGATTCTAAGGAGGTGGAGTTGAAAATAGAACGGTCGTGCTTTTCTAGTGGCCGATCTCTAGACCGGTAGGATGGCCGCAGCTCACTCACAAGGCAGTCTCATGAGTTACTCCATCAATCTCGAAGGCCGTGTGGCCCTCGTCACCGGGGCGTCCAGCGGGCTGGGTGCGCAGTTCGCGCGCACGCTGTCGCAGGCCGGCGCCTGCGTCGTGCTGGCCGGTCGCCGCATCGAGCGGCTGAAGGATTTGCGCGCCGAGATCGAAGGCAACGGCGGCGACGCCCACGTCGTGCAGCTGGACGTCACCGACGTCGCCAGCATCAGGGCTGCCGTGGCGCACGCCGAGACCGAGGTCGGCACGCTGGACATCCTCATCAACAACTCCGGCGTCAGCACCACGCAGCGGCTCACCGACGTGACCGAAAACGACTACGACTTCGTGATGGACACCAACACGCGCGGCGCGTTCTTCGTCGCGCAGGAGGTGGGTAAGCGCATGCTGGCGCGTGCGCGCGGCGCAGCGCCGGGCTCGTTCGTTGGCGGGCGCATCGTCAATGTGGCGTCGATGGCGGGGCTGCGTGTGCTGGGCCAGATCGGCGTCTACGCGATGAGCAAGGCCGCCGTCATCCACATGACGCGCGCAATGGCGCTGGAATGGGGCAAGTACGGCATCAACGTGAATGCGATCTGCCCCGGCTACATCGACACCGAGATCAACCATCACCACTGGAGCACCGAGCAGGGCAAGAAGCTCATCGACCTGCTGCCGCGCAAGCGTGTGGGCCAGCCCCAGGACCTGGACACGGCGCTGCTGATGCTGTGCGCCAACGAGAGCCATTTCATCAATGGCGCCGTCATTCAGGCCGATGATGGGTTTGGAGTCTGAGCGCCGATGTTGAAACGTGACCTGACCCCACTCGAAGCCCGCGTCCTCGCCGTCCTCGTCGAGAAGGAATCCACCGTGCCGGACAGCTACCCGCTGTCGTCCAACTCGCTGACCGCGGGTTGCAACCAGAAGACGGCGCGTGACCCGGTCATGGACGTGTCCGAGGCCGAGGTGCTGGCCACCGTGGAGGAGCTGAAGACGCTGTCGCTGGTCAACACCGTCAGCGGCAGCCGTGTTCTGCGCTACGAGCACAACTTCGCACGCGGCCTGGGCGTGCCCGGCGCGGCGATGGCCCTGTTGACGCAGCTGATGCTGCGCGGCCCGCAGACTGCGGCCGAGCTGCGCCAGAACACGGAACGACTGCACCGCTTTGCCGACGTGTCGTCGGTGGAAGGCTTCCTGGAGGAACTGGCCGAGCGCGAGCCGGCTTTCGCCATCAAGTTGCCGAAGGCGCCGGGCGCCCGCGAGGCGCGCTGGGCGCAGCTGCTGTGCGGGCCAGTCGCGTCGGTGGACCATGCCGTGGCCGCCGCGCAGCCGCGCGACGAGGAGGTCGCCGTGCAGAAGGCGGAACTGGCCGCGCTGCGCGCCGAGGTGGCATCACTGCGCCAGCTCGTCCATCGCATGGCCGCCGAGCTCGGCATCGAACCATGAGATACACCGTCCCGGCGACCAAGAAGCTGACCTTCGAGTTGCGCATTCAGATGCGCTGGGGCGACATGGACGCGATGGGCCATGTCAACAACACGCTGTACTTCCGCTATCTGGAGATGGCGCGCGTGGACTGGCTGACGAGCATCGGCGCGCCACCCAACCCGGGTGGGCAGGGGCCGGTCATCGTCAACGCGTTCTGCAACTTCTACCGGCAGCTCAAGTGCCCTGGCGAGGTGCTGGCGAAGCACTACGTCAGCGACCCGGGCCGCACCAGCTTCGAGACCTGGATCACGCTGGAGCGCGTTGACGAGCCTGGTGTCATCTATGCCGAGGGTGGTGCGACGACGCTGTGGTTCGACGCGCAGACCGACAAGGCCATCGCGCTGCCGGACCGGGTGCGCGGACTCGTCAGCTGAGGGGCGCGTGGACCGGCTGCAGGCCATGGGCATCTTCGTCGCCGTGGTGGAGCACGGCGGCTTCGCCAGCGCGGCGCGCCAGCTCGCGCTGTCGCCGCCGGTCGTCACGCGCGCCGTGGCGGACCTGGAGCAGCACCTCGGCCAGCGGCTGCTGACGCGCACCACGCGCGTCGTGCGCGTGACCGAGGCCGGCGAGCGCTACGCCGCCGAGTGCCGCCGCATACTGGCCGACATCGCCCGCGCCGAAGCCGAGGCCGGCGCGCAGAACCTGCAGCCGCGCGGCACGCTGAGCCTGACGGCGCCGGTGCTGTTCGGCCAGTACTACGTGACGCCGGTGCTGGTGGACTACCTGAGGCACCACCCGGAGGTGGACGCGCACTGCGTGTTCGTCGACCGCATCGTCAATCTCGTCGAGGAGGGGTTGGACGTGGCTGTGCGCATCGGTGAGCTGCCCGACTCGTCACTGCAGGCACGCCGCGTGGGCCAGGTGCGGCGCGTCGTCGTCGCATCGCCGGCCTACCTGAAGGCGCATGGCGAGCCGGCCACGCCGGCCGAGCTGGACAGCCACCTGCTGATTGCGTCAACCGGCGCCAGCCCGGCGCCGGAATGGCGCTTTGCCGGCCCGCGTGGCAAGCCGCTGGTGCAGCGCATCGCGGCGCGGCTGCGCTCGACGACGGTGGGCGCGGCCATGACCGCGGCCGAGGCTGGCCTGGGGCTCACACGGCTGCTCAGCTACCAGGCCGCGCCGCTGCTGCGCGACGGCCGGCTGGTGCGCGTGCTGCAAGGATTCGAACCCGCGCCGCTGCCCATCCACCTCGTGCACCACGAGGGCCGACACGCGACGGCCAAGCTGCGTGCCTTCGTCGAGCTGGCGGCAGAGCGCTTCAGGGCTGACCCGGAGCTGCAGTAGTCCACGACCCGGCCGCCAGGCTGCGCGGTGACCAGCTCTTGAAGTCGAAGCCCAGCGGCAGCGCGTCGCGCAGCCGCAGCCCTTCGTCCAGCATGAAACGCCAGGCACGCTCGGCGCCGTCCAGCCGCTCGACGTCGGGGCCGTCAAACACCAGCTCGACGCGGCCGGTCAGGCTCAGCAGGTCGCCGCGCTCGAAGTCGATGAACAGCAGGCCGGCGCGCGGATGGCTGACGAAGTTGCCCAGCGTCATGAAGAACTGGTTGCCGCTGAAGTCGGGCACCAGCAGTCGCCGCGGGCCGTCCACGCGCACGAAGCCGGCGCGGCCACCGCGGTGCGATACGTCGCTGCGGCCATGCGCGTGGCTGGCGACGAACAAGGTGTCCGCACCCGTGATCAGCGCCTGTGCCTCGGTGTCCAGCGCCGTCAGCGGCTGCACAGCGCGGGGATTCAGGTCGGCCGGGGCGCGGCGCCAGGTCAGCTCGCGCTGCTGGATGTACTGCGGGCAGTTGCCGGTCGTCTCTTCCACGTCCAGCAGCCAGCCGCTGCAGTCGACGTGCGCCACGTGGCCGTTGACGCGGTTGCGCCGGCGCGTGGGCAGCTCGATGCCCAGCAGGCCCAGCGCCGCACCGGGCGCCAGGTTGCGGGCCAGCGGGTCGCCGGGGAGGGGCAGCGCCGTGCTGGCGAGATGCAGCGCGTCCGGTGTGCCGAGAAAGCCCGGCTGGCCCACCAGCAGGGAAGCCCAGGGGCGCAGCGCGGCGTCCACCGAGCCGACGAGTACGAACGGCAGCTGCGCGTAGAACTGGCGGTGCTGGTCGGGCATGTGGTCGCGAATGACGCGCGAACCGATCTCGCCCATGCGCTGAGCAATGCCCAGCCGTTCGTGCATGGCCCGCTCGCCGGCGTGGAATGCGCCCATGGCTCAGGCCGCGCGCAGGCCCACGGGGCTCTGCGCAAAGGGAACGAAGCCGGGCAGCGCCTCGATGCGGGCCAGCCAACTGCGCAGCGCCGGGTAGTCGGTCAAGTCGACGTTGCCTTCCGGCGCGTTGGCGATGTAGCTGTAGGCCGCCACGTCGGCGAAGCTGGGCTGGTCGCCGATGAGGAAAGGCCGTTGTTGCAGCTCGCGCTCCACGACGGTCAGCAGCGCGTGGGCGCGCGGGATGACCTCGTCCGGGTTGAAGCGGGCCGACACGACGTGGATGAGCCGCGCCGCCGACACGCCGTAGGCGATGGGCCCGGCCGCAGCCGACAGCCATGCCTGCACGCGGGCGCGGCCCGCGGCGTCGCGAGGAATCCACTTGCCGTCCGCGTCGTAGCGCTCGGCCAGGTAGACCAGGATGGCGCCGCTGTCCGGCACGACGGTGCCGTCGTCATCCAGCACCGGGATCTGGCCGAACGGGTTCATCGCGATGAACTCGGGCGCCTTGTGCGCGCGGTTGGCGAGGTCGACGTGGATCAGCTCATGCGGCAGGCCCAGCAGGCTCAGCGCCAGCTGCGCGCGGTGGGCGTGGCCGGAGATGGGGTGGTGATAGAGCTTGATCGGGCGGCGCGTTGTCATGGCGGGGCAGGGCAGTGAGGTGAGGCCTTCACTGTGCCCAGCCCGCCCCGGCGCGTGAATCCGCGCCGGCCGAAAGTCAGTCTTTCGGCGGCTGCAACAACGCCGCTGCGATCAGCGGAACGTGTACTTCGCGCTCACGTAGCCGTAGCGGCCGCGCGGGTCGGTGTAGCTCGGGTCGTAGCCGCTCAGGAAGAACCAGGCCTGCTGCGAAAACGGCGGTGCCTTGTCGAAGAGGTTCTGCACGCCGGCGCGCACGGTCAGCGACTTGGTGGCTTCCCAGCCGGCCGACAGGTTCCACAGCGAATAGGCGCCGACCTTGCGGTCGGGCTTGCCGATGATGTGGTGGTCGTCGTAGCCCGACAGGAAGTTGTTGGACACCGTGGCTGAGAACGGGCCGTGCGCCCAGTCCACGCTGACCGTGTGTCGCCAGCGCTGCACGACGCCATCGTTGACGAAGCGGCCGAGGTTGCTGATGAAGGGGTCGCCGTCGCCCGTCTGCTGCTGCGACTTCAGTGTCAGCGTGCCGTTGAGCTTGAGGCCAAACTCACCGAAGCCGGTCTTCAGGCCGCTCAGGCTGACGCCCAGGTCCAGGCCGGAGATGCGCTGCTTGCCGCGGTTCTCCTTGACGAGGTCGATGGCGCAGATGCCGTAGTCATCAGGGTCGTAGTCTTCGACGCAGTCGGCCGGCAGGTTGGTGGTGTCGTAGTAGCGGTGCACCAGCGCGCCGTACTTGGTCGGGTTGGACAGGATGACATCCACGCCCAGTGTGCTGATCAGATTGCTCTTCTGGATGTACCAGTAGTCCGCGTTCAGCGTGACCCCGCGGCTGGGCTCGAACACGACGCCGGCCGAGAACTGGTTGGACTTCTCGGGCTTGAGCTTGGGGTTGCTGTAGTGCAGCGTGGTCCAGAGGTCGGCGCAGTCGGTGACGGTGTTGTCCGGGTCGTCGGCCAGGCACAGCGGGTCGGTCACGGTGGCGGACTTACCTTGCTTCAGCGGCCGGTACAGGTCGGTCAGGCTGGGCGCGCGGAAGCCTTTGCCCACGGAGGCGCGCAGCAGCAGCTCCGGGCTGGGCACGTACTTCAGCCCGAGCTTGGGGCTGGCTGCGCCGCCGCTGACCTGGTAGCGCTCGTAGCGCAGCGCCGCCTGCAGCTCCAGCTGCTTGGTGACCGGCGCGCTGATCTCGGCGAAGGTGGCGCCCACGCGGCGCGAGCGGCTGAAGTCGGTGTCCGGGCCTTGCGAGGATTCGCCCAGGATCTCGTCGTTCTTCAGCGCGTCGGACTGGCGGTAGTTCTGCTTCTCGCGGCGCAGTTCGCCGCCAAGCGCCAGGGCCAGCTCGCCGCCGGGCAACTGGGCCAGGCCACGGGACATGCGGAAGTCCAGGCTGTCCATGGTGCCGGTGGCGCGGCGCACCTCGCCGCGGATCTGCGCCTCCTCGTACAGCTTCAGCCCGGCCGCGCCCGAGGGCCCGAAGGCATTGAGCGTGCCGGCCGCGAAGCCGTCCATGATCTTCTTCTCGTCGAGGTAGCCCTGGTGGTCGCGGTCCGAGACCTTGCTGGTGCTGTGGTTCAGTGCCCACTCGTAGTCCCAGCCGGCCAGTTGGCCGTTGGTGCCGACGACGACGCGGTTGGTCGACGACACCAGCTCGCTGGTGCGCAGGCCGGCCTCCTGCAGTCGGGTGCGCACGACGATGATGCGGCGCTCGTCGTTGGCGGGGAAGGCGGCGATGCCGGTGCCTTTGAGGGCCGGCACCAGCGAGACGTCCATCTCGGCGTCGACGCGGTTGGGCGTGCCGGTGTAGTAGGTGCGGGCGCGGGCCAGCGAGGCTTCGACAAACAGCTGGTGGCCGCCACCCAGGTTGAACGAGCCCCGGCCGAACAGGCTGCTCTTGTTGGACTTCGGGTACAGCTCGATGTCGCGCATGTAGTCGAAGGTGCAACCGTCCACACCGCCGATGCCGGCTGGCAGGTACAGCGTGGCCGGCGCGTTGCAGCCGGTGGCTGCAGCGGGGTTGATCGTGTACTTGCTGATCACGTCCTTGCCGTTTGCCTTGAAGCCCTCGGCGATCAACAGGTCGCGCTGCTCGGAGCCTGGCAGGTTCTGGTCGAGCAGGATGTTGCCGGGAAAGCCGGCGCTGGAGAGCAGGTCGGGCAGCCGTCCGGGGATGTCCAGCTCCTTGATGAACTTGCGTTGCGAGGCGTTCAGGCTGCTGGTGTGCTGCACGTCCAGCACGCCGATGATGTTGAAGCCGTCGCGGCCGTAGTCGCCAATGCCGCCGGCCAGCGTGGCCGAGCGCTTACCGCCTCCGCCTTCCGAGGTCTTGCCGGCCAGCACATTGACGTCCACGCCGGCGAAGTCCTTGCGGGTGATGAAGTTGATGACGCCGCCGATGGCGTCCGAGCCGTACAGCGACGAGGCGCCGTCCAGCAGCACCTCCACGCGCTGGATGGCGGCGGCGGGGATGCTGTTCAGGTCCACGCCTGCGGCGTCACCGGGTGAAGCGAAGTTGGCCATGCGCCGGCCGTTGAGCAGCACGAGCGTGGACGACACGCCCAGCCCGCGCAGGTTGGCGGCGTTCAGGCCCATCTGGTCGCGGAAGCCACCGAAGGCAACGCTGCCGCCGTCGGTCAGGTTGTTCGCGCCGGCGCTGAGCCGCGCAATGATCTCTGCCGCCGTCGTCACGCCGGCCTTGTCGATCTCGTCCCGCGTGATGACCTGCACCGGCAGCGCTGTCTCGCCCTCGATGCGCTTGATGGCGGTGCCGGTGACCTCGACGCGCTGCAGCTGCGATTGCGACTGAGCCATCTGGGACAGAACCAGCAGCGCCACGGCTGCGGCGAGGCGGGAGGGGCGGGGTGCGTTCATCGGGGTCTCTCCTGTACGGGGTGCTGGTGCAGTCTAGGCACGGTGGCGGCAGGGCCAGCCTCCCCAGGACGTCAAACGTCTCTTGCACGCCACGCCGGCGTTGGCGTTTTGGGGGACAGGAGTCGCCACGAGGCTCTGTCATGATCCACGTCCTGGACCAAGGAGGGTTGCGCGCATGAGGGCATGGATAGCGGCGGGTTGGGCAATGGTGGTGATGACGGCCGCGAGCGCGCAGACGGCCGTGCAGGCGGCGGCCGAGGCGCCTGCTGCGGTGACGGTGGCCCAGGCGGCGCGCACGCAGCGCGCGGCCGCGACGCCGCCGCGCGCGGCGCAGCCGGCGCCGGCCCGGGCCACGCCGGCGGCAGTGTCTGCGCCCGCGCCTTCGTCTGCCCTGGCGCCGCTGCCTGCGGCGGTCGAGGCCGAGCCGCCCATTCGCGGCTACGCGGTGCCCATCGGCGGCGCGCTGAAGGCGGACAACGACGAGGTCTGGCAGCGCATCGTGCAGCTGGCTGGCGGCAAGGGGGCGCGCTTCGTCGTCTTCGGCACGGCCAGCGAAGACCCCGAGGCCAGCGCCAAGCAGGTGGTGGACCTGCTGCAGCGCCGCGGCGCGGTGGCCGAGGCGCTACCGGTGGCGCCCAAGTTCTTGTGGGTGGACCTGAACAAAGTGGTGCGTGACCCCGCGCTGATCGCCAAGGTCAAGGCCGCCAAGGGCATCTTCTTCACCGGTGGCGTGCAGGAGCGCATCGTCGACGTGCTGCAGCCCGGCGGCCAGAGCACGCCCATGCTGGAGGCCATCTGGGACGTCTACCGCAAGGGCGGTGTCGTGGCTGGCACCTCGGCCGGCGCGGCCATCATGAGCACCATCATGTTCCGCGACGCGCCCAGCGTGATGAACGTGCTGAAGGGCCGCTTCGCCGATGGCAAGCAGGTGGACCGCGGCCTGGGCTTCGTCGGCCCGCACCTGTTCGTGGACCAGCACTTCCTGAAGCGCGGCCGCTTCGGCCGCATGATCCCGCTGATGATGGCCAAGGGCTACAAGCTGGGCCTGGGCGTGGACGAGAACACGGCAGCCATCATCCGCGGCGACGAGATCGAGGTCATCGGCGACCGGGGCTGCCTCATCGTGGACCTGACCGAGGCCGGCAGCGATGCCACGCTCGGCGCGTTCAACGTGCAGGGCGCGCGGCTGTCCTACCTGGAGCATGGCGACCGTTACCACATGCGCGCGCGCTCGACGACGCCCTCGGCCCCCAAGCTGCGCGGCGAGCAGCACGACGCCGAGTCGCCCAACTTCAAGCCCTACTACACCGAGGACGTGTTCCACCTCGACATGCTGGGCGACTCCACCGTCTCCAACGCGATGAGCCGCCTCATCGACAGCGTGCGCAAGGAGGTCAAGGGCCTGGCCTTCGATGTGCTGCCCCGCACCAACGATCCGCTGGCGGAGCTGGGCTTCCTGTTCCGCATCTACAAGGGCTCGGACTCGCTGGGCTGGAGCACCGAGGAGTTCGGCGGCGAGCAGTTCACGGTGACCAACCTCTACCTGGACATCAGCCCTGTGCGGCTGCCCATGCCGCTGTACGGCGGGTGGAGCGGGCCGGCCAAGGCCGCAGTGCCAGCCTCAGCGCCGGCAGGCGTGCCGCCGCCCTAGCGCGCGTTCCCCGCGCCGCCCGTTGCGGGCTTGACCCATTGCCGGCGCCCGCCGGGGCCTGCCACCATGTCGTCTTCATGAATCTGCGCCCGCACGGCTGCCGTGCCGGGCTAGCCTGCTGATCTTGCACACCTCTTCCCAAGCCGGCACGGTCGTCGTCATCGGCGGCGCGCTGCGCGCCGGCAGCGATGCCGTCTGGCAGCGCCTCGTCGACGAGGCGGGCGGCCCCGGCGCGTCCGTCGCCGTGTTCCCGACCGCAGCCTACGAGCCCGAGCGTATCTCCGAGCAGATCGTCGCGGCGCTGGGCCGTTGCGGCGCGCGGCCCGAGGTCATCCCTGTCGCGCCCCACCTGGCCGGCGTGGACCTGCATGCCCGTCTGCACGACCCCGCGCTGATCGCCCGCGTGGCGGCCAGCCGCGCGGTGTTCTTCTCCGGTGGCGCTCAGGAGTACATCGTCGACACCCTGCAGCCGCAGGGCCAGGCCACGCCCATGCTGCAGGCGGTGCAGTCGGTCTTCGCGGCCGGCGGCGTGGTGGCCGGCACCAGCGCGGGCGCGGCGGTGATGAGCCAGTGGATGTTCCGCGACGCGATGGACAACCTCGCCGTACTGCGGGGGCGTTGGCGGGCCGGCCAGGAGTACGACCGCGGCCTGGGCCTGCTGCCGCCCGGGCTGCTGGTGGACCAGCACTTCTTGAAACGCGGCCGCATCGGGCGCATGCTGCCGGCGCTGCAGGCGCTGGGCTGCCGGCTCGGGCTGGGCGTGGACGAGGATGCGGCCGTGCTGGTCCGCGGCTCGGTGCTGGAGGTGATCGGCGGTAGCGGCGCCGTGCTGGTGGACATGGGCGAGGCCACGCGTGATGCCGCGCTGCCGGCGTTCAACCTGCGGGGGGCGCGCCTCTCCTACCTGGGCGCCGGTGACTGCCACGACCTGGCCAGCGGCGTCACCACGCCGGCTGCGCGCAAGCGCGGCGTGCCGCGCATCGCGCCGCACGCCGCGCACTTTTCGCCGCGCCTGGGCAGCGGGCGTTACTTCCTCGACATCCTCGGCGATGGCTGCCTGCGGGAGGCACTGGTGCAACTGCTGGACGGCCCGGCGGCGCGCGTCGGCGGGCTGGCGTTCCGTGCCGACTCACGACCTGACGAGCCGCAGGCCGACATCGGCTTCGAGTTCTGGCTGCACCGCGGGCCGGGCCTGGTCGGTTGGCGCGACGCCGGTGCGGGCGGGGACGACTACACGGTGCTGAACGCCCGGCTGGACGTGATGCCCGTGCGCGTGGCCAGCCCCCTGTTCCAGCCGCTGGTTGCAGCGGTCGGCGTGCAGTGAGCGAAGGCGGAACGAGTCGGCGGCGGCCGGGCCGACGGACGCCACAATCGCGGCATGAGTGATCACGGCGCCCGTCCCGAAGGTTTCCAGCGTGTCGGTGCCGCGCTGGCAGCGCTGCAGCACCCGCACCGGCCGCTGTGGCTGGACGTCGCCGCGCGCACGGCGCAGGAGGCGGCAGATGCGCTGGGCGTGACGCTGGGGCAGATCGCCAAGTCCGTCGTGTTCCGGCGCAAGTCCGACGACAGCGCCGTGCTCGTCGTCACCTCGGGCGACAAGCGTGTGGACGAGGCCAAGCTCAAGCTGCGCACCGGCGCGCTTGGGCGGGCCGATGCCGAGTTCGTCAAGGCGCGCACGGGCTTCTCCATAGGCGGGGTCTCGCCGGCGGGTTTCGCGCCGGCTGATTCCGGTGCGCCGCCGCAGCTGTTCATTGACCGCGAGCTGTTCCGCTTCGACATCCTTTGGGCGGCCGCCGGCCACCCGAACGGCGTTTTCAAGCTGACGCCTGCCGAGTTGGCGCGTATCACCGGGGCCCCGGTGATCGACGTCGTCCAGGCGTGACGCCGCAGCCCGCTTCGCCCTGCGTGCGCTTGTGCCGCATGGACGAGGCCAGCGGCTGGTGCTGCGGCTGCGCGCGCCGTCTGGACGAGATCGCCGGCTGGGGCAGCGCACCTGCGCAGCGGCAGCGCGAGGTGCTGGCGCTGCTGCCGGCGCGCCGAGCGGCCTTGCAGCGCGACGGCCTGTGGCTGGGCCCCGAAGCCATCACCGAGGAGCAACACCCATGAAGCGGCTCACGTTCTATTTCGATCCCCTCTCGCCCTACGCGGCGCTGGGCTTCGAGGCCCTGCCCGAGACGCTGGCGGGCCACAGCGTGGAGGTGGTGTACCGGCCCATCCTGCTGGCGGCGCTGCTGCATGCGATGGGGCAGAAGGGGCCGGCCGAGATCGAGGCCAAGCGGCGCTGGACCTTCCGCCAGGTGGCCTGGCTGGCGCACCGCCAGGGCGTGGTGTTGGACGCGCCGGCCCAACACCCCTTCAACCCGCTGCCGCTGCTGCGGCTGGCCTGGGCCTGCGCTGCGCCTGCGGGCCAGCCGGGCGACACGCCGGGGCGCTGGGCTGTGGAGCAGCTGTTTCATCATGTCTGGCGCGGCGGCGGCGCCGATGCGAACGAGCCGGCACGCCTGGCGGCGTTGACGCAACTCCTGGCCCCGGGCCAGGACCCGGGCAGCGAGGCGGTCAAGCAGCGGCTGCGCAGCGAGACCGAGGCCGCGCTGACGCTGGGGGTGTTCGGCGTGCCCACCATCGAGCTGGACGGGCGGCTGTTCTGGGGCCAGGACGCGCTGCCCATGCTGCGTGCTGCGCTGGACGACGATCCGTGGTTTCGCAGCGGGGCCTGGGAGTTGGCCGCGCAGCCCCGCCCGGGCCTCACGCGGCGTCATTGAGCGGCTCGGGATTTACCCGCGAGCCCCCGCTGTTCCCGCATTGAGAAATGTTTCATCCGGGTTGCTGCGGGGTTTGTCAGCCTCGATTCAGACTGGCGTCAGAACACGGTCAGAGGCAGCCTGAATAGTCCGGCCGCAAGGGAAGCTCCGTTGTGGAGCACCCCGACAACAGACGGAGACTTTCATGGCAACTGCAGCAGCCGCGGCGCCGATGACCAAAGAGGAGAAGAAGGTCATCTTCGCGTCCTCCCTGGGTACGGTGTTCGAGTGGTACGACTTCTATCTCTACGGTTCGCTCGCGGCCATCATCGCGAAGCAGTTCTTCGCGGGCCTGGACCCGAGCGCGGCGTTCATCGCCTCGCTGATGGCGTTCGCCGCCGGCTTCATCGTGCGTCCGTTCGGCGCGCTGGTGTTCGGCCGACTCGGCGACATGATCGGCCGCAAGTACACCTTCCTGGTCACCATCCTGATCATGGGTCTGTCGACCTTCATCGTCGGCGTGCTGCCCACCTACGCCACCATCGGTGCTGCGGCGCCGGTGATCCTGATCATCCTGCGTCTGCTGCAAGGCCTGGCGCTGGGCGGTGAGTACGGCGGCGCGGCCACCTACGTGGCCGAGCACGCACCGCACGGCAAGCGCGGCGCCTACACCTCGTGGATCCAGACCACGGCGACGTTGGGCCTGTTCCTGTCGCTGATGGTGATCCTGGGCGTGCGCACCACGCTGGGCGAGAAGGACTTCGCTGATTGGGGCTGGCGCATTCCCTTCATCGTCTCCATCCTGCTGCTGGCCATCAGCGTCTGGATCCGCCTGGCGATGAACGAGTCTCCTGCTTTCCAGAAGATGAAGGCCGAGGGCAAGACTTCCAAGGCGCCGCTGTCCGAGTCTTTCGGTGAGTGGAAGAACCTGAAGATCGTGCTGCTGGCGCTGTTCGGCCTGGTCGCCGGCCAGGGCGTGGTCTGGTACACGGGCCAGTTCTACGCGCTGTTCTTCCTGACGTCGGTGCTGAAGGTGGACGCGTCCAGCGCCAACATCTGGATCGCGATCTCGCTGATCCTGGGCACGCCGTTCTTCGTCATCTTCGGCACGCTGTCGGACAAGATCGGCCGCAAGCCCATCATCATGGCTGGCCTGCTGCTGGCTGCCGTCACTTACTTCCCGCTGTTCAACGCGCTGACCAAGGCTGCCAATCCGGATCTGGCCAAGGCTCAGGAGACCCAGAAGATCATCCTGACCACCAACACGGCCAGCTGCTCCTTCCAGGGCAGCCCGCTGGCACGTCCGGTGGACTTCACCAGCGCCTGCGACATCGCCAAGCGTGCCCTGGCCCAGTCCTCGGCCAGCTCCGAGACCGTCGAGGCCGCCGCCGGCGCGCCGACCACGGTCAAGGTGGGTGACAAGGAAATCGCCGTCCCGACCGCGACCCGCCTGACCGAGCACAAGTTCGACGAAGCCAGCACCAAGGCCATCGCTGCCTTCACGAAGGAGTTGGGCGAAGCGATGAAGGCCGCCGGCTACCCGGCCAAGGCTGACCTGGCCAAGGCCAACGTGCCCATGATCATCGCCATCCTGTTCGTGCTGGTGGTCTACGTGACCATGGTGTACGGCCCGATCGCCGCCATGCTGGTGGAGATGTTCCCGACCCGCATCCGCTACACCTCGATGAGCCTGCCGTACCACATCGGCAACGGCTGGTTCGGTGGCCTGCTGCCGTCCATCACGTTCGCGATGGTGGCGCAGAACGGCAACATCTATCACGGCCTGTGGTACCCGATCGTCATCGCGCTGATGAGCCTGGTGATCGGCCTGCTGTTCGTGCGTGAAACCAAGGACGTGGACATCTACGCCAAGGACTGATGCCCAGCGCTGTGTGACGCTGCCGCCGTGCAGCGTTGCACACCCCGATCAAAGGCCGGCACCTGCCGGCCTTTTTCGTTGGGTTGCTCCGGTTGTCGATTGGTGGCGGCCCTGCGACGATCCTGCAGATGACCAAGTCCAAAGAATCGCCGGAGTCCGCAGGCAGCGAGCAGCGCCGCCTGCAGATGGTGGACATCGCGCGCCTGGCGGGCGTGTCCGTCTCGACGGTGTCGCGTGCGCTGAACGGCAGCGAGCTCGTCAACGCCGAGACCCGCCAGCGGGTGGCCGAGCTGGCTCGTTCGCTGAACTACTCCATCAATTTCGGTGCGCGCAATCTCCGCTTGCAGGAGAACAAGACGGTGGCCGTGGTGGTGCCGTACGACGCGCGCTCACGCCAGCACATCTCAGACCCGTTCTTCCTGTCCATCGTCGGCGCCATCGCCGATGCGCTGACCGATCGCGGCTACGACATGCTGCTGTCCCGCGTCGATGCCGAGCGGCTGGATCAGGCGGCGCACTGGGTGGATTCCGGCAAGGCCATCGGTGTCATCCTCATCGGCCAGTGGCGCCAGCATGACCAGCTCAACGACATGGCCGCCCGCAAGCTGCCGCTGGTGGTGTGGGGCGGCGAGATGCCCCAGCAGCTGTACGCCAGCGTGGGCGGCGACAACGTGCTGGGCGGCACGCTGGCCACGCGGCACCTGCTGCAGCTGGGCCGCCGGCGCATCGCGTTCTTCGGCGATGCCAAGCTGCCGGAGGTGTGGCTGCGTCGCCAGGGCTATGCCCAGGCCTTGCGCGAGGTAGGGCTGGAGGTGGACGCGGCCCTGGAGCTGGCGGCGCCGTTCGAGCCCGGCGTGGCCACCGACGTTGTGCGCCAGTTCTGCCAGTCGCGGCGCGACTTCGACGCGGTGTTCTGCTGCAGCGACGTGCTGGCCCTGCTGGCCAGCCAGGCCCTGCGGGCCGCCGGGCGCAGTGTGCCCACCGACGTGGCCGTCGTGGGCTATGACGACATGCCGCTGGCCGCCTACTGCGATCCGCCGCTGACCACCGTGCACCAGCCAGTGGCCGAGGCCGGCGTGGCGCTGGTGGAGGCCCTGCTGGCGCAGCTCGCCGGCGAGCGGCCCACGCTGCGCACCATGCCCGTCCACCTGATGCGGCGCGCGAGTGCGCCCGACGTCATCGCCTGAAACACCCGGGTGCCCCGGCGGCGGGCGTGGCATAACGGGGTTTTGCGGCATAAAGCAAACGTTTGTCATTTTCGTGGGTCACATATTTGATATGTTCAATAAATAGTGGTTTTCACCATGATGCAATCGTTTGCAAAGCGATTGAGGCGCGCGCAAAATCTCGGCACGGACTGACCATGCCGCGCTGTGTGCGGTCAGCCGCGCCCCGCAGAGGGCGATCGAATGCCGACAACCAGGAGACAACATGCCCAGCACCCGCCTCAGCGCCCTGCATTCCCGCCGCAACCCCTCCCTGCAACCGCTTGCCGCCGCTGTGGCACTCGCGCTGGCCAGCGTGGGGGCCCAGGCTCAAAAGGCAGCCCAGGCCGCCACGGAAGCGGCAGATGGCCTCAAGCTCAACGCGGTCGTCGTGACGGGCTCGTCGTCGGCCAAGTCCAAGATGAAGTCCAGCGTCGCGGTCTCGACCATCGAGAGCGAGGGCGTGGCCGCCGTCACCGCCGCCAGCTCCACTGATCTGCTGCGCGGCGTGCCGGGCATCCGTGCCGAGGCCAGTGGTGGCGAATCCAATGCCAACGTCGCCGTGCGTGGTATTCCCGTGTCGGCCGGTGGTGCGCGCTACATCCAGTTCCAGGAGGACGGCCTGCCCGTGCTGCAGTTCGGCGACATCGCGTTCGCGACGCCCGACACCTGGATGCGCGCCGATGCCGGCTTCGAGCGGCTGGAAGTGGTGCGCGGCGGCTCGGCGGCGTTGCTGGCCACGGGCGCGCCCGGCGGCATCATCAACTTCATCAGCAAGACCGGTCAGGAGCCGGGCGGCATGGTGCAGCTCACCAAGGGGGTGGACTACGACCAGACCCGCATCGACTTCGGCTACGGCGGCCGCCTGGCGCCCAAGACGCGCTTCTACGTGGGCGGCTTCTACCGCGTGGGCGATGGCGGCCGCAGCGGCGCTGACGGCACCGAGAACGGCGGCCAGGTGCGCGGCAACGTGACCTTCGAGCTGGAAGGCAAGAGCTACGTGCGCTTCAGCGTCAAGCACCTGGACGACCACAGCCCCACCTACATGCCCACGCCGGTCAAGTACGTGAACGGCAGCATCCAGGAACTCCCGGGCCTGGACCCGCGCCGCGCGGCCTTCTACGACGTCGCCTGGCCGCTGGACAACACGCTGACCAGGGCCAACGGCCGCGCCGCCAGCAACATCCGCGACGGCCTGTCCGCCCGCAGTGATGCCTTCGGGGTGGAGCTGGACCTGGATGCCGGCGCCGGCTTCCGGCTGCAGAACAAGTTCTCGTGGAGTCGCAACTCGGGCCGCTTCATCGGCATCTTCCCGGGCGACGACGTGTCCGCCGCGCCTGCCGGCACGACGCTGGCCACCGGGCCGGACGCCGGTGCCGCCTACACCGGCAACAAGTTCACGGCGGTGGTCTTCAACACCCGTGTGGACAACGCCGGCCTGATGGCCAACGACCTGAAGTTCTCGCGTGACTTCGAGCTGGGCGGCGGCGCCCGCGTCAGCGCCGTGGCGGGCCTGTACACCTCGGTGCAGGAGTTGGACCTGACGTGGAACTTCAACCAGTACTCGCTGTCGGCCAGCGGCGAGGGTGCGCGGGTGCTGAACGTGCCCGGCGTCGTCAACGGCGCACCCGGCTTCGGCGGCTGCTGCAGCAACACGCAGGACAGCAAGTACACGACCAACGCGCCCTATGTGGTGCTGAACTACGAGGCCGGCCCACTGTCGGCCGACATCGGCGTGCGCCGCGACCACCAGAAGGCCAGCGGCGCCTACTTCCAGTCCAACGCCGGCGTCAGCTACGACCTCACCAAGCCCAACGCCATCGACTATCGCCTAGGCCGCACGTCCTACTCGCTGGGCGCCAACTACGCGCTCAGCAAGGACCTGTCCGTCTTCGCCCGTTACTCCGATGGCGCTGCGTACAACGCCGACCGCATCACCTTCTTCAACAATCCCAACCTCGTCAACGGCAAGAGCCCGACCATCCCCTCCAACAAGGTCAAGCAGACCGAGGCGGGCGTGAAGCTGCGCGGCAACGGCATGAGCCTGTTTGCCACGTTCTTCCACGCCAGGACCGACGAGGTCAACGTGGACGTGACGACCACGCCCATCGTCGCCAAGGCCAACAGCTACCGCAGCAAGGGCCTGGAGCTGGAGGGCTCGGCGCGCTTCGGCCTGGTGGGCCTGATCGGTGGGCTGACCTACACCGATGCCAAGCAGCCCGACGGTCGCGCGCCCAAGCGCCAGGCCAAGGTGGTCTACCAGCTCACGCCGACGCTGAACTTCAGCGACGAGCTGACTGCCGGCATGGGCATCGTCGGCACCGGCAAGAGCCGTGACGACGGCCCCGCCGGCCCGCTGAGCATCACGCTGCCGGCCTACACGGTGGTGAACGCCTTCGTCACCTACAGCCTCACGCCCAAGGCCACGGTGACGCTGGCGGCGAACAACCTGTTCAACGAGATCGCCTACACCGAAAGCAACGACGGCCGCGGCGCGGCGCGGGCCTACACGGGCCGCACCGTCAAGGCCAGCCTGCGCTACAGCTTCTGAGCGCCATGGCCCAGGCCACGCCTCTTCTCGTGCTCGGCGAGGCCTTGGTGGACGAGTTCCACGACGGCTCCGTGGCTGGCGGCGCGCCCTTCAACGTGGCGCGCTCGCTGGCGGCGCTGGGCACGCCGGTGCGCTTCGTCAGCCGCATCGGCGCCGACGACGCCGCCGGCCGCCTGGTGCTGGACAGTGCGGCGCGCTTCGGCCTCGCGGTCGACGACGTGCAGCGCGACCTGCAGCGCCCCACCGGCCGCGTCAGCGTGCATGAGACGGAAGGCAGCCATCGGTTCGAGATCCATGCCGATGCGGCCTGGGACCACCTCGCCCCGCCTGTCACCGTCGTGCGCGGCATCGCCTACTTCGGCAGCCTCGCGCAGCGTCACCCGGTGTCGCGTGCGGCGATGCGAGCCGTGCTCAAGACTTTCGCCGGCCCCCGCCTGCTGGACCTGAACCTGCGCCCCGGCACCGACACCCCGGCGCTGGCGGCCGAATCGCTGATGCTGGCCGACTGGGTCAAGATCAACGAGGACGAACTGCGCCAACTGCAGGCCTGGTTCGAGCCCACGCTGGCCGGGCTGATGGCGCGCTTCGCGCTGCACCGGCTGGTGCTGACGCGCGGCGAGGCCGGCTATGCGCTCTACGGCGATCAGGGTCGATTGCTGGCGAGCGGCGCGGGCGCGGCCCAGCCCGCTTTCGTCGACAGCGTGGGTGCCGGCGACAGCTTCACGGCCATGCTGCTGGCGGGCCTGTCGCTGGGCCGCGACCTCGCCGCCACGCTCGCGCTGGCCAACCGCTACGCCGCCATGGTCTGCGGCGTGCGCGGCCCGCTGCCGGCCGACCCCGCCGCACTGGCATCCTGGCGCGCTGAACTGCACGCCCTCGCTACACAGGCCTGACCATGCACAAGCCCCACCTGTCGTTCACGCAGATCGTGAACATGAATGTCGGCTTCCTCGGCATCCAGTTCAGCTTCGGCTTGCAGCAGGCCAACATGAGCCCGGTCTACCAGATGCTGGGCGCCGAGGGCAAGGACCTGCCGCTGCTGTGGCTGGCCGGGCCCGTCACCGGCCTGCTGGTGCAACCCCTGATCGGCGCGCTGAGTGACCGCACCACCCACCGCTGGGGGCGGCGCACGCCGTACTTCCTCATCGGCGCGCTGCTGTGTTCGCTGGGCCTGCTGGCCATGCCGTTCAGCCCGGCGCTGTGGTTCGCCGCCGGCCTGCTGTGGATCCTGGACGCGGCCAACAACGTGACCATGGAGCCCTACCGCGCCTACGTCAGCGACCGGTTGCGGCCGGAGCAGCATGCCAGCGGCTTCCTGACGCAGGCTTCGTTCACGGGCCTGGCCCAGACGCTGGCCTACCTGACGCCCAGTCTGCTGGTGTTCTTCGGCATGAACAAGGACGCGCTGGGGGCCAATGGCATCCCGGTCGTCACGACGCTGGCCTTCATCGTCGGCGCGCTGCTGTCGTTCACGACGGTGTGGTGGTCGGTGCGCAAGGTGCCCGAGCTGCCGCTGCCGGCCGAGGAACTGGCCCGGCTGCGCGCGCTGCCGCGCGGTGTCGGCCCGGCGCTGGCCGAGATCTGGAGCGCCTTGCGTGAGATGCCGCCGACGATGCGACAGCTGGGGTGGATGGCGCTGTTCCAGTGGTACGGAATGATGTGCTACTGGATCTACATCGTGCCCACGCTGGCCGCGACCGTCTTCGGCACGGACGACCCGCACAGCGCGGGCTTTCGCGACGCGGTGCTGCTGAACGGCCAGGTCGGCGGCTTCTACAACGCGGTCGCCTTCGTCGCCGCCTTCGCGATGGTTCCATTCACGAAGCGGCTCGGTGCGAAATGGGTGCACGCGTTCGCGCTGTTTGCCGCAGCCGCCGGCATGTGGCTGCTGCCAGGCATCCGCAGCGAGGGCTGGCTGCTGTTCCTGCCCATGGTGGGCATCGGCCTGGCCTGGGGCTCCATCATGGGCAACCCCTACGTGCTGCTGGCCGGCAGCATCCCGCCGGAGCGGGCCGGGGTCTACATGGGCATCTTCAACATGTTCATCGTGATCCCCATGCTGATCCAGGCGGTCACGCTGCCGCTGATCTACGACAGCCTGCTGGGCGGTCGCCCCGAGAACGTCATTCGCCTTGCCGGCGTGTTGTTGGCGCTGGCCGCCGTCTGCGTGCTGCGCGTGCGTACCGAGAAAACATCATGAAGAACCAAGTCCAGCTCATCACCTACGTCGACCGCCTGGGCGGCTGCCGCGACGGCCGCGACCTGGCCCGCCTGAAGCGTCTGCTGAGCGAACCCAGCGCACCGCTGGCGGGCGTATTCGGCGGCGTGCACCTGCTGCCGTTCTTCCACGCCATCGACGGCGCGGATGCCGGCTTCGACCCCATCGATCACACGCAGGTCGACCCGCGCTTGGGCGGCTGGGCCGACATCAAGGCGTTGACCGAGGACCTGGACGTGATGGGCGACGTCATCGTCAACCACATGTCCAGCGAGTCGCCGCAGTTCCTGGACTACTCCGAGAAGGGCGAGGCCTCCGCCTACGCCGGGTTGTTCCTGACGCTGGACGCCGTCTTCCCGCAGGGCGCCAGCGAGCGCGAGTTGCTCAGCGTCTACCGCCCGCGCCCGGGCCTGCCGCTGACCTACGCCACGCTTCAGTCCGGCGAACGCCGCATTCTGTGGACCACGTTCACGGCGGCGCAGATCGACATCGCCGTGCACCACCCGCAGGGCCGTGCCTACCTCGCCAGCATCCTGCGCACCTTTGCCGACAACGGCATCCGCATGGTGCGGCTGGACGCGGTGGGCTATGCCATCAAGAAGGCCGGCGACAGCTGCTTCATGATGCCGGAGACCTTCGAGTTCATCGGCGAGTTCGCCGCTGAGGCGCGCGCACTGGGCATCGAGGTGCTGGTGGAGATCCACGCCTACTTCCAGCGCCAGATCGAGATCGCTGCGCGCGTTGACTGGGTCTACGACTTCGCGCTACCGCCGCTGGTGCTGCACGCGTTCAACTTCCGCACGGCGGCCGCGCTCAAGCGCTGGATCGCCATCCGCCCGACCAATGCGCTGACGGTGCTGGACACCCATGACGGCATCGGCATCATCGACATCGGCGCGAATGCCAGCGACCGCGCCGCCCACCCCGGCCTCGTACCGCCCGAGGAGCTGGACGAACTGGTGGAACGCATCCACGCCGCCAGCCAGGGCCAGAGCCGCAAGGCCACGGGCGCGGCCGCCAGCAACCTGGACCTGTACCAGGTCAACTGCACCTTCTTCGATGCGATGGGCCGTGACGAGACGGCCTACCTGCTGGCGCGCGCCATCCAGTTCTTCCTGCCGGGCGTGCCCCAGGTCTACTACGTGGGCCTGCTGGCCGGCCACAACGACATGGACCTGCTGGCCCGCAGCCAGGTCGGCCGCGATATCAACCGCCACTATTACGGCGAGGCCGAGATCGCCCGCGACTGCGCGCGCCCCGTTGTGAGGCGCCTCATCGAGCTCATCAAGCTGCGCAACCGCCACCCGGCCTTCGGCGGCGAGTTCCGTGTCGAGCCCGGCGGCGACCAGGAGCTGTACCTGCGCTGGCAGCAGGGCAATGCCTGGGCGGCGTTGCGCATCGACTTCGCCACGCAGTCCCACGAACTGAGCTACAGCGACACGGCCGGCGCGCCGCAGGCGTTCGCCTTCAGTTGAGCGTCAGGCTGGGGGGCAAGAATCCGACCGTTTTCTAACCTCCGGAGATCCCGAGCATGTGGAAGTTGATCGTTGGCTTCATCGCCTTTGCCGCGCTGGCGCTGTTCATCCTGACCAAGAGCGGTGGCGACATCGACCTGACCGGCGAGAAGCACGATGTCGCGGCCGGTGGCCATGACACGGCCGCCTCCGCACCTGCAGCCTCGGCTGCCGTCGAGGCCGCCTCCGTCCCGGCCTCGGCCGCTTCTCAGTGAGTCTTTGAGTCGCTGCCGCCGACGCCGCTGCCGCGCAGCGGCGCCACGCGCGGCAGCCGCATCAGCATCTGCGTGCCCTGGCCGGGCGTCGACCTGACCTCGATCTGCCCGCCCAGCACGTTGGTCACGATGCTGTGCACGATGTGCATGCCCAGGCCCGAGCCGCCGGTGCCCAGCTTGGTCGTGAAGAACGGGTCGAAGATGCGCCGCCGCACGGCGTCGTCCATGCCCCGGCCGTCGTCGCTGACGATTAGTTCCGCCTCGGTGTCGTTCAGGGCCGTGCAGCTCACCATCACGCGCCCCTGGTCGGCGCCGTCAAACGCGTGCAGCAGTGCGTTCATCAGCAGGTTGGTCAGCACCTGGCCCAGCGCGCCGGGGTAGCTGTTCATCTGCAGGTCGTGGGACAGCTGGGTCTCGATGACGAAGGGCGTGTGCTTGAAGCTGGGCTCCACCATCACCAGCACGTCCTCCACCACCTTGCCGAGGTCGAAGTCGCGCCGCAGGTCGGCGGTCTGGTCGATGGCCACCTGCTTGAAGTCGCGCACCAGGTCGGCCGCCTTCTGCACATTGCGCTGCAGGATGTCCTGGCCGCGCCGCGTGTCGCGCGCCAGCTCCTCCAGCGTGCTGCGTCGCATCTGCACCGCGCCGGCCAGCATGGCCTCCAGCTGCTTGTAGCGATCGTCCAGCGCCGACACCACCGTCAGCGCGTTGCCCAGCGGCGTGTTCAGCTCGTGTGCCACGCCGGCCACCAGCCGGCCCAGCGAGGCCAGCTTCTCCGATTCCACCAGCTCGCGCTGCGCCGTCTGCAGCGTGGCCAGCGCCTGCGACAGCTCGGCGTTGCTGCTGGTCAGCTCGGCCGTGCGCTGGGCCACCGTCGCCTCCAGGTTGAGGTTGTGCTGGCGCAGCGCCTCGAAGGCCGACAGCAGCGCCTGCCGCATGCGCTCCATCGCTGCCCCCACACGGGCGATCTCGTCCGTGCCGCTGACCTGCAGCGGCTGCTCCAGCCGCCCCGCAGCCAGTGCTTCGGCGCCACCGGTCAGCGCCGTCATGGGCCGCAGCACGAAGCGCTGCAGCACCCACAGGATGAGCACCAGCGACAAGGTCAGCGTCAGCCCGCTGCGCCACACCGTGCGCCACACATCGGCCCGCTTGGCCTGCAGCAGCGGCGCGGCCGTCATCGTGACGGTGAGCTGGGCGATCTCGCGATCCTCGCGGTAAATGGTGCGCGTCTGGCTCAGCATCAGCGAGGCGTCGTCGCCGTCGTGCTGGCGGCTGAAGGCCAGGAAGGGCGTGGGCGAGGTCGGCTCCACCACCTTGACGGCCACGAAGCGCGGGTCGTCCACTTGTGCCTTGATCATGGGTTCGGCCAGGTCCGGAGAGACCTGCCACACCGGTTCGGCCAGTGACAGCGCCATGATCTGGCTGGTGCGGCCCAGGTCGCGGCTCAGGTCTTCCATGGCCGTCTTGCGGGTGGACTGCACGTCGTACAGCAACACCACCGTGGTGGGCAGCAGCAGGCCCAGCAGCAGCGCCATCACGACGGCCAGCGTCAGCGAACTGCGCTGCCAGCCGAACGCGCGCTGGGCGGGTTGGGGCGAGGCGAGGGTGAGCGGGGCTGGGCGATCCGGCATGGCGTGGCGCCCGGGCGAGGGCGCGTCGGGCGACCGAGTGTAGGCCGGCAAAAACCGGTGCAAATGTGCAGTTCGTGTCTGCCGGCCTCGGGTTTTTCCTGGGGAGGGCGGTAGGCGGCGAGAGCTTGCTCCGGCCTCAAAATCCGCCGCCAGCGCGCCAGAACGGTGCCGCTGTGGAGAACAACAATGAAGCGTTGGGTTGGCGTGGCGGTCGGTGTGGCCGTCAGCATGGTGGCGGGTGCCGCTTTCGCACAGGGTGCGTTGCGCATCGGCATGGTGGCCGGTTTCAGCGGGCCGGTGGCGGGGCTGGTGCAGGAGAGCGCCGACGGCGCACGTCTGTACTTCGACGCCGTCAACGCCCAGGGGGGCATCAAGGGCCAGAACATCGAGCTCGTCACGCAGGACGACAAGTACGACCCGGCCATGGCGGCCGCGCAGGCCAAGTCGCTGGCGAGCCAGGGCGTTGTCGCGCTGATGCTCAGCCGCGGCACCGGCCCGACCGAGGCCATGCTGCCGGTGCTCAAGGAGAACCGGCTGGCGCTGGTGGCGCCTGCCACCGGGGCGAGCAGCCTGCACGAGCCAGTGCAGCCTTTTGTGTTCCACCTGCGCGCCAGCTACCAGCGCGAGGCCGAGCGCGCCGTCAAGCACCTGGCCGGCATCGGCGTGAAGCGCTTCACCATCGTGCAGGTCAACGACGCTTTCGGCACCGACGCCGGCAAGGGCGCGATCAAGGGGCTGGACGACGTCAAGCTGCGCGCGCTCTCGCACCTGCGCTTTGACCGCAACAAGCCCAACCTCGCACCCGTCATGCAGGGCATCGCGCGGGCCGGCATCGAGGCGGTGGTGCTGATCGGGCCGAGCTACGCGGTGGTGGAGGGCGTCAACGCGCTGCGCGCGGCCGGCTCCACGGCGCATGTGGCCACGCTGTCCAACAACGCGTCCAGCGAGTTCGTGAAGAACCTCGGCGAGAACGCGCGCGGCGTCGTCGTCACGCAGCTGTTTCCCTACGAGCGCTCGACCGCCAGCCCGCTGGTGCGCGAGGCGCTGGGCCTGGCCAAGGCGTCCGGTCGCAGCGAGCTGACGCCGGCCCAGCTGGAGGGCTTTGCGGCGGCCAAGCTGGTCGTGGAGGGGCTCAGGCGCGCTGGCAAGGACGTTGGCCGCGACAGCTTTCTGCGCGCGCTGGACGGTGCCCGCATCGACCTCGGCGGCCTGCAGGTCAGCTATACCGACAAGGACCGCAGCGGGCTGGAGTTCGCCGACGTTTCCATCGTCGGGCCCGACGGCAAATTCTGGCGCTGAAGCGCCAGGTCCCGACGGCCTGATGGCTGCCTCCCGCACGGGACACGGCGAGCGGGCCGGCGTAGTCGCGCGATGATGCGGCGTGCTGCGCACGGCCGCAGCGAATGCTGGGAGTCGCTATGGATCTGGGATTGAAGGGCCGCTGGGCGCTGGTGTGTGCGGCGAGCAAGGGACTGGGGCGCGGCTGTGCCGAGGCGCTGGTGGGTGAGGGCGTCAACGTCGTCATCACGGCGCGCGGCGAGGCCGATCTGCTGGCGACGGCCGCCGCGCTGCGGGCGTTGAACCCGGCTGCCGAGGTGCGCACCGTTGTGGGCGACATCGCCACCGCCACCGGCCGCGAGGCCGCGCTCGCGGCCTGCCCGCAGGTCGACATCCTCGTCAACAACGCCAGCGGCCCGCCGCCCGGTGACTTCCGAGACTGGGGCCGCGAGCAGTGGCTGGCCGCGCTGGAGGCCAACATGCTCACGCCCATTGAGCTGATCAAGGCCACGGTGGACGGCATGGCGGCGCGCGGCTTCGGGCGCATCGTCAACATCACCTCGGGCGCGGTCAAAGCGCCCATCGACGTGCTGGGCCTGTCCAACGGCGCGCGCGCGGGGCTAACCGGCTTCGTGGCCGGCGTGGCCCGCCAGCCGCGCCTGGCGGGCGCCAACGTCACCCTCAACAACCTGTTGCCCGGCGCGTTCGATACCGATCGCCTGCGGGGCGGCTTCCGGGCCGGGGCGGCGCGTGCCGGCGTCAGCGCCGAGGCGCTGGCCGACAGCCGCCGCGCGGCCATCCCGGCCCAGCGATTCGGCACGGCCGCCGAGTTCGGCGCCGTCTGCGCCATGCTGTGCAGTGTCCACGCCGGCTACCTGACCGGCCAGAACATCCTGTTGGACGGCGGCAGCTACCCGGGGACCTTCTGATGCGCTGGCTGTGGCGCGGCCTGCTGGGTCTGGGCGTGCTGGCGGCGCTGCTGGCGCTGGGTCTGTGGCTGGTGCTGCGGGCTAGCCTGGCGCAGCTGGAGGGCGAGCAGCGCCTAGGTGCGCTGCAGGCGCCCGCCGAGCTGCAGCGCGATGCACGTGGCTACGTGACGCTGACCGCCGAGAGCCGGCCCGACGTGGCGCGCGCGCTGGGCTTCGTGCATGCGCAGGAGCGCTTCTTCCAGATGGACCTGATGCGCCGCAACGCGGCCGGCGAGCTGGCCGCGCTGGTGGGCGCCAAGGCCGTGCCGGTGGACAAGGGGCGCCGCGTGCACCGCTTCCGCGCCCGTGCCGAGGTGGCGCTTGCCGCGCTGCCGCTGGCCGAGCAGCAACTGCTGGAGGCCTATGCGGCGGGCGTCAACGCCGGCCTGGCAGCGCTGGGTGCGCGGCCGCCGGAGTACCTGCTGCTGCGACAACTGCCCCAGCCCTGGCTGCCGGCAGACAGCCTGCTGGTGGCCTACGGCATGTACCTGGACCTGCAGTCCGCCCAGGGCCGCGACGACCTCGCGATGGGCGCGCTGCATGCCAGCGTGCCGGCCGACTGGTATGCCTTCCTGACCCAGCACAGCGCCGACTGGCAGGCCGCGCTGGACGATTCCCGCGTCAGCGCCGTGCCACTGCCGGCCGGCCCGCTGCCCGACGCGCTGCGCGTCGTGACCACCGCCTGCCGCGACTGCAGCCCGCGGGACTCGCGCGACATCGGCAGCAACAACTTTGCCGTCGATGCCGCGCGCAGCCGTGATGGCCGCGCGCTGTTGGCCGACGACATGCACCTGGGCCTGCGCTCGCCCGGCACCTGGTTCAAGGCCCGCATGCGCTGGAAGAACGGTACGCAGTCGCACGACGTGGCCGGCGCCACGCTGCCGGGCACGCCGCTGCTCATCGTCGGCAGCAACGGCCGTATCGCCTGGGGCTTCACCAACACCACGTCCGACTGGGCCGACGTCGTCACGCTGCGGCTCAACGCGGCCGGTACGCACTACCTCAGCGGCGGTGTCGAGAAGCCGCTGCGCCGCGTCGCCGAGCGCATCGACGTGGCCGGCGCCGACGCTGTCAACCATGAGGTGCTGGAAAGCGAATGGGGCCCGCTTATCGCTGGCGCTCGCGCGGCCGACGGCGGCCCGGTGGCGCCGGCTGGCGTGGCCTACGCACTGCGCTGGGTCGCCCATGACCCGCAGGGTATGAACCTGCGCCTGTTGGGCCTGGAGACAGCCACCGGCGTGGACGATGCGCTGCAACGGGCGGCCGGCGTCGGCGTGCCGCACCAGAACCTGCTGGTTGCCGATGCCAGCGGCCGCATCGCCTGGACGGTCATTGGCGCCATCCCGCGCCGCACCGGCCGCGAAGACATGGACCGCCCGCAGGACTGGAGCGATGGCCAGCCGCGCTGGCAGGGCTACCTGGACACCGCCAGCCAGCCCCGGCTGGCCGACCCCGCCGACGGCCGGCTGTGGACGGCCAACGCGCGCATGATCGGCGGCGACACGCTGAAGCTGCTCGGTAACGGCGGCTACGACCTGGGCGCCCGCGGCCAGCAGATTCGCGACCGCCTGCGGGCGCAGGCGCAGTTCGACGAGGCCGGCCTGCACGACATCCAGCTCGATCACCGCGCGCTGTTCCTGCAGCGCTGGCGTCAACTGCTGCTGACGCGCGTGCTGACGCCCGAGTTCGTCGCCGCGCACGGGCTGGCCGACTACCGTGCGGAGGTCGAGCGCAGCGCTGACGCCGCGCGGCCTGACGCGGTGGGCTACCTGCTGGTGCGCGCCTTCCGCGAGCAGACGCTGCAGCAGGTGTTCGCGCCACTGGCCGGTCGGCTGGAAGGCCAGGGCCTGAAGTTGCGTGACCTGAAGCTGGTGCCCGAGACGCCCGGCTGGGCGTTGATCCAGGCCGCGCGGCCCGACACCGTGCCCGGTGCCTTCAAGGGCTGGCCCGAGCTGTTGCAGCAGGCCGTGCTCATCAGCCGCGCTGCGCTGCTGAAGAAGTACGGCAGCCTGGCCGCCGCGACCTGGGGGGCCGACAACCCCACCAACGCCCGCCACCCGCTCAGCCAGGCTGTGCCGGCGTTGTCGGGCTGGCTGGACCAGGCCAGCCAGGGCATGGCCGGCGACGCCCACATGCCGCGCCTGCACAACCGCGGCCACGGGCAGAGCGAGCGCATGGTGGTGTCGCCCGGCCACGAGGAGCAGGGCCTGCTGGTCATCCCCGGTGGCCAGAGCGGCCACCCGCTGTCGCCCTTCTACCGGGGCGATCACGCGACCTGGCTGGCCGGTGAGGCCCTGCCTTTCCTCCCCGGCGAGGCCCGCTACCGCCTTGTGCTGCGCCCCTGATCCAGGCGACGCGGCGGCAGGGTCAGCCCAGTGGCGCTGGGCAGCTTGCTCGGCACAATCGGGGTCGTCCAAGATTCTCAGGGAATGTCGATGAACAAGACCGTGTTTGCATTGCTGCTGGCCAGCCTGGCGGCCGCCGGCCAGGCCCAGGAAACGGGCTCCAACGTCGAGAAGTGCAGCAAGAAGCTGGGGGTGCTCGCCATCGCCGAGCCGCAGCAGGGCTGGCATCACATCTCTCGTTACGGTCTCGGTTCCCCGGCCTCGCTGTTGCGCATGATGGCGCAGCAGTCCGGCTGCTTCGACGTCGTCGAGCGCGGCCAGGGCATGCAGAGCATCCAGCAGGAGCGCGCGCTGGCCGCCGGCGGCGAACTGCGGGCGGACTCCAACATCGGCCAGGGCCAGATGCAGGCGGCCGATTTCGTCATGACGCCGTCCATCCAGATCGGCGCCTCCGACACCGGCGGTATCGGCGGCTTCCTGGGCGGGCGCCTGGGCCTGCTGGGTGCCATTGCGGGCGGCCTGAAGTTCAAGGAAGCCTCCACCAGCATCCTGATCTCCGACGTGCGCTCCAGCATCCAGGTCGCGGCCGCCGAGGGCAAGGCCAGCAAGACCGACTTCTCCATCGGCGGCTGGGGCTATGGCGGCGGCGTTGTCGGCGGACTGGGCGGCTACACCAGCACGCCCGAGGGCAAGGTGGTGGCGGCCAGTTTCCTGGACAACTACAACAAGATCGTCCAGACCATCCGCGACCAGCCTACCCTGGTTCGCACCAGCAGCGCGGCCGGCGAGGCCAATGCCGCCGCGTCCACCAAGGCCGAGGCGCCGCAGCAGGCCGGCCAGATGTTGGCCGCCAAGATCTCCAACGTGAAGGCATATGCCGAGCCCAGCCGCGACAGCGCGGTGGTGGCCACGCTGAACCGCAGCGACGAACTGGTTGCGACCGGCGAGGTCAAGAACGGCTTCGTCAAGGTCGACGCGGCCAACTTCAGCGGCTGGGTGCAGCGCACGCTGGTGGGCCCGGCCGTCAGCGGCGGTGTGGCCCAGCCGGCCCCGGCGCAGGTTATGGCGCCGGCGCCGGTGGTTGCGCCCAGTGGCGGGCGCTGGGGCCAGTACCGGCTGAACTTCACGGGCAGCGAGCAGGGCGAGTTCTACGTCAACGTGTCCGACCGTGGTGTCGTCACCGGCCAGGGCCACAGCGCGACCCTCGGCAGCTTCACCGTGCGCGGCCAGGTTGACGACAGCGGCGCCATCAACCTCGGCGCCATTGCATCCCGTGGCATGGCCATGTTCGTGGGGCAGCTCGACCCGCGCACCGGCACCATGAGCGGTAACTGGACTGTGGGGGACCCGCGCACCGGGGCGCCCAGCGCCAGCGGCGGCAGCGGCAGCTTCACCGGCCGCCGCCAATGAGCGTGCCGGCCCCGCGCGTCGCGCTGGTCACCGGCGCCGGCTCCGGCATCGGCCGCGCCGTGGCGCGTGCGCTGGCCGCCGAGGGCTGGACGCTGGCGCTGCTGGGCCGCCGCGAGGCGCCGCTGCGCGAGACCTTGCCTGACGCGCTGCACCTGCCAGCCGATGTCGCCGACGAGGCGCAGGTGGACGCCGCCTTCGCCACGCTGCAGCAGCGCCTGGGACGGCTGGACCTGCTGTTCAACAACGCTGGCATCAGCGCCATCGGCGTGCCCATCGACGAACTGCCGGTGGCGCAATGGCGGGCGGTGGTGGACGTCAACCTCACCGGCAGCTTCCTCTGCGCCCGCGCGGCATTCCGGCTGATGAAGGCCCAGAGCCCGCGCGGCGGCCGCATCATCAACAACGGCTCCATCTCGGCGCATGCCCCTCGGCCCAACTCGGCGCCGTACACCGCCACCAAGCATGCGATCTCGGGCCTCACCCGGTCGCTGAGCCTGGACGGCCGGGCCTTCGACATCGCCTGCGGTCAGATCGACATCGGCAACGCCGCCACCGAGATGACCGAGAAGATGGCCAAGGGCATGCCGCAGGCCAACGGCCAGATCGCGGTTGAGCCCCGCATGGACGTCGAGGATGTCGCCCGCGCGGTTGTCTACATGGCCGGCCTGCCACTGTCCGCCAATGTGCAGACCATGACGGTGATGGCCACGCAGATGCCGTTTGTCGGCAGGGGATGACGGCGCTGGTGCTGTTGCCTGGGCTGGACGGCACGGGCATGCTGTTCCAGCCCTTCTTGCGTGAGCTGCCTGCCGGGTGGCGCACCGTGGTGGTGTCCTACCCGATGGATGCCAACGCGGGCTATGACGCGCTGACGCGGCATGCGGCGCTGGCGCTCCCTGACGGCGAGCCACTGGTCTTGTTGGGTGAGTCCTTCTCAGGGCCTATCGCCGTGCGCTTGGCGTCCATGCTGGGGGCGCGCGTGCAAGCCCTCGTGTTGTGCTGCACTTTTGTGCGCAACCCTCGCCCGCGAGCGGCATGGTTGCGCGGCCTGGTTCGATGGTTGCCAGGGCCAGCCGTCCTGCCCTCCGCGCTCAGCGGCCGTGTCTTGCTCGGCCTTCATGCCGCAGCGCAAGCGCATCGCCTCTTGTCCGCCGCACTGGCGCGCCTGCCCAAAGCCGTGCTGCATGCGCGTTTGCGCATGGTCATGTCCGTGGATGTGTCAGCAGACCTGGCGACGTTGACTGTGCCGGTGCTCTACCTGCAGGCAGCGCAAGACTGGGTGGTTCCTGCTGCCGCTGTGGAGCACGTGCGCTCGTCCTGCATCCAGGTGGTTGTCTCTCGGCTGACGGGGCCGCACGGGCTGTTGCAGGCTGAACCCAAGGCGGCAGCCGCCGCTATGACCTCTTTCCTGGCCCGCCTGGCTTGAGCATGCTGGCGGCGGGGGCTTGACCCCTGCCGTCACAATCGCGCCATGTCCCTCGTCCGTCTGATCTTCCGCTGGGCCGTCCTGCTGGTCGGTGCCGTCATCGGCCTCGGCCTGTTCCTGTTCGCAGTCGCGGCCTTCGTGGTCATCCTGCTGCTGAGCCTGCTGACGGGCCGCAAGCCCAACCTGCAATTCCGCATGAACAAGAACCCCTGGACCCAGCGCCGCCCGGCGCCGCAGGCGGCCGGCGATGTCGTCGACATCGAGGCCCGCGAGGTCAGGGAGCCGGCGCCTTTGCCCTTGCAGCCTCCCCGCCACTGAGCGTCGGCTCGGCGAGTTCCACCGCGCCGTACCAGGTGCGGGCCGACGCGCGGCTGTTATCGCTGTCTGTCATGACGGCCATGCTGGTCAGCGGGCCGGGCTCTTCGCCGAAGGCCAGCCGGAAGTCGGCCGCCAGGTCGCGGCGGTGTTCACGCCAGCGGCGCAACTGGGCTGGACCGGAGTCCACGACGATCTTGCGGATGCGGTCGCTGCGCGGGTTCACCACGACGGTGCCCACCGGCAGCTTGCTGTCCCACACATACATCAGCGTCGCGTAGGGCGGGGCTTCGCCGGTCAGCGCCTGGGCGAGCTCGAATTTCATGCGCGTGCGCAGCGGCAGCTTGTCGACGTCGCCGCCAAAGCCAAAGATGACGCGGGCCACGGCGTCCTCGCGATCCACATCAGCCACGCTGGCGTCGGTGATCAGGCCTTGCGCCCACCACGAGAAGCGAACCTCGCCGACGCGTTCCTGCGCCGGCTCCAGCCGCTTTCGCCAGATGCTGGCCGAGCGTTCGGACGAGGCCTCCAGCGCTGGGCGGCCGTCCTTCTCGGTCCAGCTGTAGCGAGTGGCGGCCTTGCCGGGCAGGTGCAGCGGCTGCCAGCCCTCGGCGGCGGGCGGCGGTGCGGTGGTCGTGGCGGCGCAGCCGGCCAGCAGGACGGCAGCGAGCAGGGGCAGGAGAGCGGGCTTCACCAGGCTTTGCGTTGGAGTTCTTCGAGGATCTCGCCGTAGATACGGTAGCGGCTGGCGCTGATCAAGCCCTGATCGACTGCCGTGCGCACGCCGCAGCCGGGTTCGTGAATATGTGTGCAGTTGGCGAAGCGGCAGTCGGCGTGTTCGCGCAGGTCGGGCATGTAGCGCCACAGGTCGGCCGCCGGGATCTGGCGCAGGCCGAACTCCTGGAAACCGGGCGAGTCGATGAGCGCCGTCTGGCGCGTGTCATCGGTCCAGTACCACTGCGTCGTCGTCGTCGTGTGGCGGCCGGAGTTCAGGGCCTGCGAGATCTCGCCGACTTGGGCCTGGGCGTCCTGCACGATGAGGTTGATCAGCGTGCTCTTGCCCGTGCCGCTGGGGCCGAGGACGAAGGTGCGCTGTTCGGCCAGCCAGGGGGCCAGCGTGGCGCGCGAGCCTTCGCGGTCGGCCTTGAGCGCGACCTCAAACATCGTCAGGCCCATCGCGCGATAGGGCGCCAGGCGCTCGCGGGCGGCATCGGTGCCGGGCAGGTCGGTCTTGTTCAGTGCGATGGCCATGCGGATGCCAGCCGACTCGGCGGCGATCAGCGAGCGCGTGAGTTGCGATTCGCTGAACACCGGCTCGACGGCGACCAGCACCAGCAGCTGGTCCAGGTTGGCGGCAAAGCTCTTGGTCTTCCACTCGTCCTGGCGGAACAGCAGGTTGCGTCGCGGCTCGACGGCCTCGATGACGCCTTCGTCACCCGACTCGGCAAAGCGCACCTGGTCGCCGACGACAGCGTCGCTCTTCTTGCCGCGCGGGTGGCAGACGAGGCGCTGGCCGTCGCTGCCTTCGACGATGTAGTGGCGGCCATGGCCGCGCACGACGAGTCCCAGGTCGAGGTTGCTAAACCGGCTCATTGGCCGGTGGCTTCCGGCAGCGCACTCACCTGCGCCGCGCAGATCGCGTCGTTCAGCGTCAGGCCGCCGCGCGAGTGGGTGGTGTAGCTGACGGTGCAGGCGTTGTAGCCCACCAGCATCTCGGGGTGGTGGTCCTGCGCATGGGCGATCTCGGCGACGGCGTCGACAAAGGCCATCACCTGGTAGAAGTTGTCGAATCCGAAGCGCCGGCCGATGAGCTTGTTCTCCGCATCCGGCAGCCAGCCGGGCAGGGCGGCCAGCACGCGGGTGCGCGTGTCGGCATCCAGCAGCGGGGCCTTGGGGTCACATTGGGCAAGCAGCAAATCGTTCATGAGGCGAGGGCTGCGAGACGTTCTGCAGCAGGTGGGTGCGAGTAGTAGAAGCGGGCATAGACCGGGTCGGGCGTCAGCGTGCCGGCGTTGTCCTCGTGCAGTTTCAGCAGCGCGGAGGATAGGTCGGCCCCGCTGGCCTGGGCACGGGCGTAGGCATCGGCCTGGAATTCGTCGCGACGCGAGAAGTGGCTGGCCAGCGGCGTCACGAAGAAGCCGAACACCGGCCCGGCCAGCATGAACAGCAGCAGCGCCAGCGCGTCGTTCGGTGCGCCCAGGGATGGCTGCACGCCCAGCCCGAGGTAGAAGGCTGGTTGTTGGGCCAGCCAGCCCAGCAGCGCAAAGCCGGCCAGGCTCATCGCGAAGGCCAGCACGATGCGCTTGGTGATGTGCTTGTGCTTGAAGTGGCCCAGCTCGTGCGCCAGCACGGCTTCGACCTCGCCGCCGTTGAGCTTGGCCAGCAGCGTGTCGAAGAACACCACGCGCTTGGCCGGGCCGAAGCCGCTGAAGTAGGCATTGCCATGGGCTGAGCGCTTGCTGCCGTCCATGACGAACAGGCCCTTGGCCGCGAAGCCACAGCGCGCCATCAGGTGCTCCACGCGCGCCTTCAGCGCCGGGTCGGCCAGCGGCTCGAACTTGTTGAACAGCGGCGCGATGAGGGTGGGGTAGAGCACCATCACGAGGAGCTGAAAGCCCATCCACAGCCCCGCCGCCCACAGCCACCAGCGCGGACCCGCCGCGTCCATCAGCCACAGGATGACTGCCAGGATGGGCAGCCCCAGCAGCAGGCCCACGACCAGGCCCTTGGCCATGTCGGCGGCGTACAGCCGCAGCGTCATGCGGTTGAAGCCGAAGGCCTGCTCGATGCGGAAGGTGGACCACAGCTCCCACGGCAGATCCAGCAGCCCGCCGATCAGCAGGAAGGCAGCCACCAGCCCTAGCTGGTAGCCCATGGCCTGCCAGTCGGCGGGCAGTGCCTGGCTTGCATCCAGCACCCAGCCGTTGAGCGCGTGCAGGCCGCCCAGCAGCGTCCAGCCCAGCAGCAGTGCCGCGTTGAAGGCCAGTGACAGCAGGCCGAAACGGGCACGGGCGATGGTGTAGTCGGCAGCCTTCTGGTGCGCCGACAGCGTGACGCTGCCGGCAAACGCCGCCGGCACCTGGCCTCGGTGCGCCGCCACATGGCGGATCTGACGCGACGACAGCCAGAGCTTGACGAGCGTGGAGGCTGCGAGCGCGAGCGCGAACGCGACGGACAACATCAGGGGAGACATGGGCAAATTTTAGGCTGCGAGAATTCCGCGACTTTTGAAAGCCACGCCATGTCCGACACCCTCACCCCCAGCGACAACAACCTGATCTGGATCGACCTCGAGATGACCGGCCTGTATCCGGACACGGACCGCATCATCGAGATTGCCGTCGTCGTCACCGATGCCAACCTCGACAAGCGCGTGGAAGGCCCCGTCTTCGCCGTGCACCAGAGCGACGAGACGCTGGACAAGATGGACGCCTGGAATAAGGGCACGCACGGCAGGAGCGGCCTCATCGACCGTGTGAAGGCCTCCACCGTCACCGAGGCCGAAGCCGCCGCGCAGACCATCGCCTTCCTGAAGCAGTACGTCGGCAAGGGCAAGAGCCCGATGTGCGGCAACAGCATCTGCCAGGATCGCCGCTTCCTGGCCAACTACATGCCGGAGCTGGAGAGCTTCTTCCACTACCGCAACCTGGACGTGTCCACGCTGAAGGAACTGGCCAAGCGCTGGAAGCCGTCGGCGCTGGAGGGTTTCAAGAAGGCGCAGGCGCACACAGCGCTGGCGGACATCCACGAGTCCATCGAGGAACTGGCGCACTACCGCACGACCTTCCTGAACCTGGCCTGACCGGCCCGCCGGACGCTTGCTCCACGCCGCCTTCGACTTCCCCCGTCACCCGCTGGCCCGCGAGGATGGCGAGCGGCTGCGCGGCGGCTGGACAGGCCCGCCGGCGCGCTGGCTGCGGGCAGCGCGGTTGGAGGACGTCCATGCCGTTATCGCCGAGGCCGAGGCCGCCGCGCGGGCCGGCGCCTGGGTGCTGGGCGGCTTGCGCTTTGAGGCGGCCGCTGCATTCGACGCCAAGCTGGCGACCCATGCCGCCACGGCGCCGCTGGCCGAGTTCGCCGTCTATGACACCGCGCCCGAGCCCTGGCCTGAAAGCAACGGTGCCTGGACCGGTCTGCTGGGCTGGAGCGACAACGAGCCCGACGCGACGGAGCCCATCGAGCGCATCCGCGACTACATCCGAGACGGCGACTGCTACCAGGTCAACCTGACGACGCGGCTGCGGGCCGTGCGTGGCGAGCTGGACCCCGAACAACTCTTCCTCGCGTTGCATGCGAGCCAGCCCGGCGGCTTCAGCCTGTTCTTGCGCGAGGCCGGCGCGGCCAGCGTGTCGCCCGAGCTGTTCTTCGACTGGCGCCCTGTGCCCGGCGCCAGGAGCCTGGGGGACGCCGTGAGCGACCCGCGTTGGGCCGGCCAGGGGGCGTCGGCTAGGCGTCGAGGAGGCCGCAGGCTCGAGCCCGCAACGACGAGCAACAACGCCGACGCCCCCTGGCCGGCCCAACCCGACGGGCCGTGGCGCCATGCGACACCGGGCGGCGTTGCGGGCTCCTTGTGTGGCACCCGCCACACGGCTTCACCCGCGCCTTGCCCGGTACCGCATGGCACCCCGGCGCGGGCCGCTCACGGCGTCCCCCAGGCTCCCAGCTGGCTGCTGGCGGCCCAGCCGATGAAGGGCACGGCACCGCGCGGGCGCGACCGCGTCGACGACGAGGCCGCGCAGGCGCACCTGCGCACCAGCGAGAAGGAGCGAGCCGAGAACCTGATGATCGTGGACTTGCTGCGCAACGACCTCAGCCGCGTCGCGCAGCTGGGCACGGTGCGCGTGCCGCGGCTGTTCGAGCTGCATGCGCTGCCCACGGTCTGGCAGATGACGTCCACGGTGACGGCTGTCAGCCGTGCCGGGCTGACGCTGGCGGACGCGTTCGCGGCGCTCTTCCCTTGCGGCTCCGTGACCGGCGCGCCCAAGTTGCGGGCGATGCAGGTCATCCGCGAGCTGGAGCCCACCACGCGCGGCTGGTATTGCGGCGCGCTGGGGCTGATCCAGCCCGGTGGCGTGGCGACCTTCAACGTACCCATCCGCACGGTCGAGTTCCACGGCGATGCGCTGACCTGTGGTCTGGGCAGCGCCATCACGCTGGACAGCGAGCCGGCCGCCGAGATCGCCGAGTGGCGCGCCAAGTCGCGCTTCCTGGCGCGTGCCGAGGCGCCGGTGGAGGCGCTGGAGACGCTGCGGGTGGAAGGCGGCGTGGCGCTGCGCGGCGACGCCCACCTGGCCCGCATGCAACGCACGGCGCGGCACTTTGGCCTGCGCTTCTCGCTGGCCGAGGCGCGCGCCTACCTGAAGGCGGTGGCCGATGCGCAGCCCGAGGGCAGCTGGCGGCTGCGCCTGACCTGCAGCGCCGACGGGCGCCTGCAGCACATGCTGTTCCCCTTCGCGCCGACGCCCGTGCCGGTGCGCCTGGCGCTGGCCGACCGCGCCATGCCCACTCGCGGACCGCGTGCCGAATATTTGGCCCACAAGACGACACGCCGCGAGCTGTACGCGCTGGACAGGCCGGCCGACGCCTTCGACCTCATCTTGTGGAATGAGGCCGGCGAGCTGACCGAGTGCAGCTTCGGCAACCTCGCCCTGCAGCGGGACGGCCAGTGGCTGACGCCGCCGTTGGTCGCAGGCCTGCTACCCGGCGTGCTGCGCGCCGAGCTGCTGGCGCAGGGCCGCATCCTGGAGGCGCGCCTGACGCGCGACGACCTCGCGCGCGCCACGGACCTGGCCTTTTTCAACAGCCTGCGCGGCTGGTTGCCGGCGCGGCTTGCGTGAAAACCCTAGTCGCGGCTAGAATCTTTGCTTCGCCTGGGGCCAACCCAGGTGTTCCACGTCTCCTCTGACCTCGTTCGATCAAACGCACTCACGCGGGCATCGGACTCCGAACACGGATCGGTCGGCGGCGATGAAGCCGTCGCTTTGACTGACTGTTCCCACGCGCCGCACCCGGGCTGAAGTAGTTGCCCGAGCCGCACGACGCGAGCTATCTGATCTCCCAGCGACTTTTGTGATTCCGAAGGGCTTGTCGATGCCCCTCGGCGCTGCG
This sequence comes from Pelomonas margarita, assembly GCF_043555875.1. Classification (NCBI taxonomy): domain Bacteria; kingdom Pseudomonadati; phylum Pseudomonadota; class Betaproteobacteria; order Burkholderiales; family Sphaerotilaceae; genus Roseateles; species Pelomonas margarita. The sequence continues at coordinate 251,887 of NZ_JBIGHW010000001.1, forward strand.
CGTTTGCCTGCGCGGCGAGATTTGATTGAAAGAACGAAGATGAGTTTCGAGACCCTGGGCCTGAGCCCCGCCGTGCTGCAAGCCGTCAAGGATTCCGGCTACGAGAACGCCACCGACGTGCAGGCGCAAGCCATCCCCGCCGCCATCGCGAACAAGGACCTGATGGTCTCGTCGCGCACCGGCTCGGGCAAGACCGCCGCCTTCATCCTGCCGGCGCTGGAAAAGATCCTCGCCGCCCGCGGCGACAACACCAAGCGCCGTGAAAAGGGCGTCATCTACGGCCCCAAGGTGCTGGTGCTGGCCCCGACCCGCGAACTGGCCATGCAGGTCAGCAAGGCCGCCCAGACCTACGGCCGTCACATCCCCGGCCTGAAGGTCGCGACGGTGCTGGGCGGCATGCCCTACCCGCTGCAGATCCGCCAGCTGACCGGCCCGCTGGACATCCTGATCGCCACCCCCGGCCGCCTGCTGGACCACCTGGCCAGCGGCAAGTGCGTGCTGAGCAACGTCGAGATGCTGGTGCTGGACGAGGCCGACCGCATGTTGGACATGGGCTTCATCGACGACATCAACGTCGTGACCAGCCACACGCCGGAAACCAAGCAGACCGTGATGTTCAGCGCCACCTTCGCCGGCCACGTCGGCCGCCTGGCGCAGCAGCTGCTGAAGGACCCGCAGCGCATCGAGGTGGCCAGCCACACCGACACGCACGAGAACATCGAGCAGCGCCTGCACTGGGCCGACAACCCCCATCACAAGGACCAGCTGCTGGAGTCCATCCTGGCTGCGCCTGAGCTGGACCAGGCCGTCGTCTTCACCAGCACGCAGCGCGATGCTGACTGGCTGGCCGAGCGCCTGGCCGAGATCGGCCACGCGGTCGCCCCGTTGCACGGCGCCATGCCCCAGGGCAAGCGCAACCGCGTGCTGATGGGCCTGCGCCGCGGTGACCTGAAGGTGCTGGTGGCCACCGACGTGGCCGCCCGCGGCATCGACGTGCCGACGATCAGCCACGTCATCAACTACGGCCTGCCGATGAAGGCCGAGGACTACGTGCACCGCATCGGCCGCACGGGCCGTGCCGGCCGTTCGGGCCTGGCGATCACGCTGGGTCTGCGCGAGGACGTGTCCATGATCCGCCGCATCCAGCAGTTCACGACGCAGTCCATCCCTGTCGCGCAGATCGCGGGCCTGGAACCCAAGTCGCAAGAGCCGCGCATCTTCCCGCCGCGCCCGGCGGGCCAGGGTTTCGACCGTGGCGGTGACCGCTTCGGCGGCCGCCCGGGTTTCGGCAACAAGAGCTTCCGCCGCGATGATGGTGGCCGCCCGCACCACGGCGGCGGCAAGCCCTTCGGTCATGGTGGCGACCGCAGCTTCGCGCCGCGCGGCGATGACCGTGGTGGTTTCCAGGGCCGTGACGAGCGGGGCTTCCAGCCGCGTGAGGACCGTGGTTTCGCCCCGCGCGGCGAAGGCCAGGGCTTTCAGCCGCGTGGCGACAACCGTGGCTTCCAGCCGCGTGAAGACCGGGGCTTCCAGAACCGTGATGGCTTCCAGCCGCGCGGCGAGTTCCAGCCCCGTGACGACCGTGGCTTCCAGCCGCGTGGCGATCGCCCCTTCAACGCTGGTGGCAAGCCCGCGTTCGGCGGCAAGCCCAGCTTCGGTGGCGGCGGTGACCGCCCGTCCTTCGGCGGCGAGCGCCGCGGCCCGGCCGGCCCGCGCAAGGGTGGCTTCGGCCGCTGATTCACGATGAGTCGCGTGCAGTTGCACGCGATGACTCCCGTCGATCTCGACGCCGTACTGGCGCTGCAACAGCGCTGCTACGGCGTCGACTTTTTGGAGCATCGTGATGCTTTCGCCGCCAAGCTGGCCGTGACCGAGGGGCTGGACTGCTGCTGGATGGCCCGTCGTGAGGACGGCGAGCCGCTGGCCTATGCGGTCAGCTTGCCGGTCTGCGAGGCCACGCTGCCGGCGCTGGACGCGCCGCGCTGCGAGCGGCCGGCGCACCCGACGCTGCTGTACGTGCATGACATGGCCGTGGCGCCTGAGGCGCGCTCGCTGGGGCTGGCCTCAGGCCTGCTGGCGCAGTTGAAGGAGCGGGCGCTGGCGCTGCACCTGCCGCAGATGAGCCTGGTGGCCGTACAGGGCTCGGTGCCGTACTGGCAGCGCCAGGGCTTTGCCGAGCCGGCCGCGCTGGCGCCGGCGTTGCGGGCCAAGCTGGCCAGCTTTGGCGCCGACGCGCGCTTTCTGCTTCAGTCCTTGAGGTAGGGCTTGAGCCAGCGCATCTGCGGCTTGTCCTTGCCGCCTTCGGGCTCCAGCGACAGAAAGTAGTCGCCCCAGGTCGGGCCACCGGCCCACCACAGCCAGCCGGTCCAGACGTCCGCGTTGGCCTGCAGATGATTCAGCGCACCCGTCACGGCCTGCTCGCAGACGGCGTTGGCGCCACCGCCCAGTTCGCCCAGCAGCGCGCGGCGCTTATTGGCCTTCAGCCATTGCGTGAAGCGCTGCAGACGCTCGACGCCGATGGTGGGGCTGACGCATTCGGTGTGTGTGCCCGAGCCGTCCTTGTCGAGGTATTGATGCACCTCGAACACCATGTTGTCGAGCGGGTCCTTCACGCGGCCCATGACGTCGGCGTTGGGCGTGCCGTACCACTTGCTTTCAAACCAGCTCCAGGCGCCCGTGTAGCCGTTGCCCGGTAGCGTGATGAGGTTCTTCGCGCCGGTTTGGCGGATGGCGTCGATGGCGGCTTGTGCGGCCTGGCCCCAAGTCTCGGTTGGCATGTTGCGCGGCTCGTTGACGAGGCCGAACTGCACGCGGGCGTTGTCCTTGAACTGCAGCGCCAGCCGGCGCCAGAAGTCGGCGAAGGCCGCGTGGGGCACCTCGGGGCTGCCGACGTGGATGTCCTTGTAGGCCGCGTAGTTGTGCGGGTCCAGCAGCACGTGCAGGCCGCGTGCCGTCGTGCCGTCCACAAAGGCGCGCAGCCGGGCCAGCTCGGTCGCGTCCAGCTCGCCCGTCAGCACGGGCTGCAGCCGCTCCCAGCGGAACGCGATGCGCATGAGGTTCATGCCCTGGGCCTGGTAGTAGGCCGTGCTGGCGACGCTGGGGTAGACGTAGTCCTTACCGTAGGTGCCGGGGAAGGGCAGCTTCTCGCCCCATTCGGCGCTGGACAGGCTGATGCCGCGCCATTCGAGCGGGGCCGCGTGGGTGGCTGCTGCGGCGGCAAGCAGCGTGGTGGCGAGCAGGCGTTTCATGCGGTGGCCTTGGGCGGAGGTTGAATGCCAAGGGCGGCCAGCACGTCCTGGCAGGCGCCCATCGTGTGGTAGTCGGTCTTGCCGGCGGGGCTTTTCTCGTCGGTGAGCTTGGCGTTGTCGGGGCCGAGGATGCGGTACCAAGCGCCGTGCTCATGGTCGACGAAGTGCTGCCAGGCATAGGCCCAGAGGCGGTCGTACCACTGCCAGTAGCTAGCGTCGCCCGTGCGCACGGCCAGCCAGGCGGCGGCCGCCAGGCTCTCGGCCTGCACCCAGAAGTACTTGTCGCCGTCGCAGACCTTCATGTCGGTCGCCGGGCCGCTCCCAAGACCGGCATGGCCCCCTGGGGGGGGCGACTGCGTACCCGCAGGCGGGGGGCTCCATGACTCGTCCGGCGCGAAGCCGTAGACGAGGCCGCCGTGCTTGGCGTCCCAGCCGCGCTGCATGGCCGCGTCGAAGAAGTGGCGGGCCGTGGGCACCAGCCACTCTGGCGCGGCTTCGCTCAGGCGGCGCTCTAGCATCAGCAAGAGCTTGGCCCACTCGGTGAGGTGGCCGGTCTGGAAGCCCCAGGGGCGGAAGATGTTGGTCTTGTCGTCGCGGTTGTAGTCCCAGTCGGGCGTCCAGTCGGTGCGGTAGTGCTCCCAGACCAGGCCGCCGGCGAGCGACGCCTGGCGCTGTGCGATGGACGTGGCCAGCGTCAGTGCACGATCCAGGTAGCGTGCCTCGCCGGTGGCGGCGTGCGCGGCCAGCATGGCCTCGCAGGCATGCATGTTGGCGTTCTGGCCGCGGTAGGGGCCGATCTGCCAATCGGGCGTGGCCTCGTCGGCGTAGAGGCTGTGGGCGGGCTCCCAGAAGCGGCGCTCCATCAGCTCGAAGGCCGCGGCGATGCCTTCGCGCGCGCCAGGCACGCCGGCCTCGGCCGCATGGGCGTTGGCCAGCAGCACGAAGGCCAGGCCGTAGCAGTGGTTGGTGCCGTCGGTGACGGTGGCGCGGCCTTCGTGCCAGTCCAGCACCCAGGCGTATCCCCCTTGTGGTTGCGCGTGCGCCGCGTTGACGAAGGCCAGCGCATGCGCCACGTCGCTCGTGGGGCCGCCGAACCAGCGCCAGGCCAGCGCATGGTTGAAGACAAAGCGCGTGCTGCTGACGAGGTGGCGGGTGCGGCGGTCATAGACCGTGCCGTCGTCCTTGAAAAATTGAAAGCAGCCGCCGCTCGGGTCCATCACGCGCGGTGCGTAGAAGGCCAGCGTGTGGCGCATGTGGGCCCACAGCGCGTCGGGGCGGCGCAGGTCGGGAACAGCCGTCATTTCAATACCTCGGTCTGCAGGAAACGGGTCAGCTCGTCTGCCATCTGCGTGTGGACGTCGATGCGTGGGTGGGCGTAGGCGAAGGCCTGGAAGGTGTAGGTCCAAACGCGGGCATCGCCCTCGCCGCGCAGAGTCGCCATGGCCTGGGCCAGCGCGCGGGTGATGGCGGGTTCGTCCTTCCAGGCCGTCATGCCGCCGGCCAGCAGCACCAGGCGGGCGTGCGGATAGCGTGCACGCAGGCTGCGCACGAAGGCCAGGTAGCGCGGCGCGAAGTCGGAGGCGATTCGCTGCCCCTTGGTGCCGGGGAAGCCATGGTCGTTCTGGCCGAGGTTGACGAGCACGACGTCGGGCGCACGCGGGTCGGGCGGGGCGATGGGCGCGTCCAGCCGCGGTGCGAAGCGGTCCCACACCTGGGGCATCAGCAGCTCGTTGAAGGTGGCCGTGATGCCGATGCCGCTGACGGCGATGCCGACGTAGTCGGCCCCCAGCCGCGCGGCGGTCAGCGCGCCGTAGGCCCGCGTGCCGTCGTGGGGGTAGAGGTCGTCGTACTGGTCGTCGCCCACGTCGCCGTTGCAGGCGCCGGCGGTGATGGAGTCGCCGTAGAACTCGAACTTCAATGGCCGTGCCGGCGGCGGGGCCAGCAGCGTGCCGCCGGGCGCCAGGTGCAGGCCGTGGAAGACGAGCTCGGACATCGGCGCTTCGGTGCGCTTCACCAGGCGCAGCGTGTGCTCGCCGTCGCCGAGCGGCTCGCGCAGCCGCCAGGTCGTGCGGGTCTGGCCCGGCACGGCCAGCGGCAGCGTGCGACCGTCGATCTCGACGGTGAGATGCGTCGTGCCCCAGTGCGTGGATGAGAACACCAGGCTCAGTTCGCGGCCGGTGAAGCGCGTGCGCAGCTCGCTGCCGCTCCAGACCAGCAGCCTGGCATCCGGCGTGGCCGCCGGGGCGATGCGGCCGGCCCAGCGCAGCCGCGCGTCGCTGGCCGGGATGAGGCCGGGCCAGCCGGTGGGCGTGGTTTGCTCGAAGGCGCTGGTGCGCAGCGCGGGCGGCAGCAGGCCGGCGGTCATGACGGCCGCCAAGCTGGCTGGGCGGCCGCTCCCGGCCCAGGTGTCGCGCTTCACGCGCACATGCAGCAGGTGGGCCGTAGGTTCCAGGCCTTGCCCGACGACGCGGTAATGCCAGCCCAGGTAGCCCTGGCGTTCGGGCACATGACCTTGCAGCGTGACCCAGGGCCCGTCATCCACGCGGGCTTCCAGGTTGCGATCGAGTTCGCTCTCGGCGTGGAAGACGGCGACCTCGCTGCCCCAGACGAGAAAGCGGGCCTCGGCGTCGTCCTGTGTCGTGACCCAGCCGGGCTGCTGGTCGGGCCACTCGGGATGCACCGCGCCGCCGCGCGTGAAGCCGCGGCTCTCGTAGGGCTTGAGCGTGTTGCCCATGTGCAGGCGCGTGAACTCGTGGGCGCGGCCGTGCAGCGCGGCCGGCAGCGGCCGGGTTGCCTCGGCGGCGGGGCTGCGCAGTGTCTCGGTCAGGGCCTGGGCGATGCGCTGGTGGCCGGTGGCGTTGGGGTGCACGGGCTCGTCGTACAGCGCGGCCCAGCGGTCGGTGCCGGCGTCGACGCGGGCCTGCATCCAACGGCCGAAGTCCAGCGCCGGCAGGCCGTAATGGGCGGCGAGCTTCAGCTGCAGGTCCGTGGCCTCGCGCGGCTGGTTACCTTGTTGCGTGAGGCCCAGCACGACGACGGCGGGGGGCTGCTTCGCGGTCAGCAGTCGGCGCAACAGGGCCTCGTAGCTGCTGCCGCGCACGGCTGGGTCCAGCCACTGGTCATTGACGCCGAACTCGACGATGACGAGGTCGGGTTGCGCGTCCAGCACCTGCGCCTGCAGCCGGTGCACGGCGGCGGCCGAGTCGGTGCCGCTGACGCCGGCATTCACCAGCCGCACCCGCGGCCCCAGCGAGCGCGCTAGCAGCGCCGCCCAGCCGTTCTCACGCGGCGGTTGGGCCGCGTAGCCGGTGGTGATGGACCCGCCGATGACGGCCAGCGTGACGGGCTCGCCCGCGTCCACGCGCTTCATGACGGCCTGCAACGCCGTGTTCGCCGGTGCCACGGCCGGCAGCATCAATGACAAGGCCAAACCCCATCCTTTCAACCAGTTCATCTTTTCAACCCTTGGTGGCGCCGGCCTGCAGCCCGGCCACGAATTGCCGCTGGAACAGCAGGAACAGCACGATGGCCGGCAGCGACGCCAGCAGCGACCCGGCCATCAGCACGGCGGCCGACTGCGGGTTGAAGCTCAGGTCGCCGGCCATCTTGCTCAGTTGCAGCGGCAGCGTCAGTGTGGCCGCGTCGTTCACGACGAGCAGTGGCCACAGGAAGTTGTTCCACTCGCCCACCGCGACGGGAATGGCGATGGCGACCAGCGCCGGCCGCAGCATGGGCAGCACGACGCTCCACCAGATGCGCAGCGTGCCGGCACCGTCCAGTGTGGCGGCGCTCACCAACTCATCGGGCACGGCCAGCAGGGCCTGGCGGAAGTAGAAGACGACGAAGGCCTTGGCCAGCCCCGGCACCAGCAGCGCCGCGTAGCTGTTGATCCAGCCCAGCTGCGCCACCGTGACGAAGTTGGGCACGATCGTGACTTCCCACGGCAGCATCATGGCCAGCAGCAGCGCGCGGAACAGCCAGCGGCTGCCGGGGAAGGGCCGCTTGGTCAGCACGAAGGCCACCAGCGACGCGGCCAGCAGGCTCACCACGGTGACGAAGACGGTGACGAGCAGGCTGTTGGCAAAAAAGCGCAGGAAGCCATGCCCCTCCACGCTGACCTGCAAGATGCCGGCCAGGCGCTCCGGATCGGCCGTGGTGCCTGCCCACTCGGGGTTGTGGAAGTTGCGTGTGGTGGGGGCGTCGGGCCACAGCGTGGGCGGCTGGCGCAGCAACTCGATCACCGACTTGAACGCGCCGATGGCCATCCAGTAGTAGGGCAGCAGCATGGCCGGCACCAGCAGCCACAGTGGAGCCTTGAGCAGCGCGGCCCACCTCATCGCCGGCCCTCGCGGCCGATGAGGCGCAGGTTCAGCCAAGTCAGGCTGAACAGCAACGTCGTCAGCACCCAAGCCGCGGCCGAGGCCAGGCCGAGATCGAGGTGACGAAAGCCGCGGTCGAACAGGTAGGTGACCAGCATCAGCGCCGAGTCCAGCGGGCCGCCCACCGTGTCCACCGCGCCGTACAGCAGGTAGGGCTCGTAGAAGACCTGGAAGCTGGCGATCATGCCGGTCAGGCTCACGTAGACCAGCGTGGGCCGCAGGTTGGGCAGGGTGATGTGCAGCAGTTGCTGCATGCGCGAGGCACCGTCCAGCCTTGCGGCCTGGTAGAGCTCCTCGGGGATGGCGCGCAGGCCGGCCACGAAGATGACGAGGTTGTAGCCCAGCACCGACCAAACGCCCACCATCACCAGCAGCGGCATCGTCCACGCCGGGTCGCCGAGGAAGCGGGCGGGCTCCAGCCCCAGCGCCGCGCGCAGGCTGTTGAACAGGCCATAGGCCTCGGAGTTGGCCAGCCATTTCCAGGCCGAGATGGCGCCGACGCCGCCCGCCACGGCCGGCAGGAAGAAGGCCACGCGCACCCCTTGGTGCAGCCGCGAGTGGCTGCCGAAGTTCAGCGCCAGCACCAGGCCTAGGCTGACGGCGATGGCTGACACCGAGGCCATGTAGGTGACGGTGTTGCCCAGTGCCATCCAGAAGCGCTCGTCAGCGAAGAGTTCGGCGTAGTTGCGCAGGCCGACGAAGACGGGCGGTTCGGTCGCGTGGTAGTCCGTCAGGCTCAGCCATGCGGAGCGCAGCACGGGCCAGAGGCCAAACAGGCCGAACAGCGCGAAGAAGGGCGCTACAAGCAGCATGTCGCGGCCGTGGCGTTGCCAGACCCTGTTCATCGCTGCGCCTCCAGCGCTCGATTCATGACGGCGGCGGCCTGGCGCAGCTCGGCCTGCGGGTCGCCGCCGGCCAGCACGACACGCTGCACGGCGCGTGTGAGGAGGTAGTCCTGGCGCATCCAGGTCGGGCAGGGCGGCGGGCCCTCGGCGTCGGCGAGCTGGGTCAGCAGCGCGTCGCGGTACGGCAGCGGCAGATGGGCAATCTGGTCCTGCCGGCCCGAGGGCAGCCACATGCCGCCATGTGCCAGCGCCGCCTCAGCCATGCGGCGCGTGACGTCGGGTTGGTAGACCGTGCGCATGAAGTCCAGCGCCAGCGCGCGCTGCGGCGAGAAGCGCGTGATGGCCAGCACCGTGCCGCCCAGCACCGCCGTGCGCCGGCCCGTTGGCCCGGCGGGCAGTGCAGCGGCCGCCCATTTGCCGGCCAGGCCCTTATGGACCATGTCCATGCGCGACAGCAGCCAGGTGCCGGACTGCATCAGCCCGTAGCGGCCACTGGCCAGCCCGCCGTCGGCGTCAGGCCAGCCGTCGGTGGGCGCGTTCAGCTCGCGGTACAGGCGGGCGTAATAGGTCAGGGCGCTCACGGCCGCGGGGCTGTCGATGACGGCGCGCGTGCAGCCGGCGTCGTAGACCGTGCCGCCAGCCTGGCGCAGGTAGGGATAGAAGCCCAGCCAACTGGTGTTGCCCCATTGCTGCGCGACCCCATGGCCCCGGGCGTGCAGCGCCTGGGCCGTGGCAAGGAAGCCGGCCCAGTCGGCCGGCGCTGCGTGTACCAGGTCGCTGCGGTAGTACTGCAGCTGCACGTGCATGTCGAAGGGCGCGCCGAACAGGCGGCCGTCGGCGCGGTGCAGCGCGCGCAGGGCGCCGGGGTTGGCGTGCCGGGTGAGTTGGCTGGCCAGGTCGGGTGCGGCCTCGGCCAGGTCGACCAGCGCGCCCTTGGCGCCTAGCGCGATGGCGTAGGAGGTGCTTCCGGTGATGAGGTCCGGCCCGCGCTGGCTGGCCAGTGCGGCGGAGTACTTGGTCATCGCGTCGGCCCAGGGCACGTCGCGCACCTCGACCGTCACGCCGGGGTGGCGAGCGCGGTAGGCCTGGACGGCGGGGCGCATGACCTGTGGCGTCTTGTCGTCGCCCACCATCCAGATGACGAGGCGTGCGGCTTCTGCCCGCGGGGCTGTGATGGCGAGCAGGAATGCGAGCGCCGTCTGGGCGAGCAGGGCCTTCATGGCAGCGGCGGGTGCGTGGGCGGCAAGCTCACGTTGTTTCATCATTGTTTACTAAACTTATTTCATTATGGTCGTAAGTTGCGCGCTGTCGAGCGGTGTGTTGTCCATAAAACATCGGTGGTATCCCCGAGTGCGATCACAAATGTAGAGAAACAGAATGCGCAACAAAACAATGTTTAGCTTTGCTTGTGGCAAGGCAGGAGACGAGTCGAAGCCCCCGGGCGCGCGTCTCCTGTTGTGTGCCCCGGCGCCTTGACGACTGCTCCTGACGTGACTTCCCAACGACTGATTGACCTGCATGACGGCTGGTGGCTGGCCGAGGCGCCTGCCGGCGTGGACGGCGCGGCGCTGGCCGCGCTGCCTGCCGACGTCTGGCTGCCCGCCGCCGTGCCCGGCACGGCGCATGGCGCGCTGCTGGCCGCCGGTCGAATCCCTGATCCTTTTTACGGCCGCAACGAGCTGGACGTGCGCTGGGTGGCCGAGCGCCGCTGGGTGTGGAAGCTGGCCTTCGACGGTGGAGAGCTGGCTGCGCGCGAGGAGCTGGTGTTCGAGGGTCTGGACACCTACTGCACCGTCTGGCTGAACGGCGAGCAGCTGCTGCAGACCGACAACATGTTCGTGCCGCAGCGTGTCGACGTGCGCGAGCGCCTGCGGCCCGGGCGAAACGAGTTGCTGTTGTGCTTCGATCCTGCGCTTGCCGAGGCGCGCAAGGTGGAGGCGGTGCATGGCAAGCGCGCGCTGTGGAACGGCGACAGTGCACGGTTGCATGCGCGCAAGGCGCAGTACCACTTCGGCTGGGACTGGGGCCCTGAGCTTGTCACCTGCGGCCCGTGGCGCGCGGTGCGGCGTGACAGCGCTTCCGGCCGCATTGCCGAGCTGCAATGCCGGGCCAACGTGGCGGTGGTGCAGCGGGCAGCCACGCTGAACGTCAGTGCCGTGCTGGCGGGGGCCGGCACGCGCTGCGTATTCGAGCTGCTGGACCCCGAGGGCCGCAGCGTGGCGCTGTGCTCGGTGCCGGCAGCCGGCCCTGCGCTGGCCACGCTGGCGGTGCCCGACGCGCAGCTGTGGTGGCCGCGCGGCCTGGGCAGTCAGCCGCTGTACACGCTGGTGGCGACGCTGCAGGACGACGGCGGCCAGGTGCTGGCCCAGGAACGCCGCCGCATCGGGCTGCGCTGCTTGCGCCTGGTGCAGGACGAGGTGGCCGGCGAGGCGGGGCGCAGCTTCCACTTCGAGGTCAACGGCCGGGACTTCTTTGCCGGTGGCGCGAACTGGATTCCCGACGACAGCCTGCTGGAGCGCATCACGCCGGCCCGCTACCGCGAGCGCGTGGCGCAGGCCGCCGCCGCGAACATGGCCATGCTGCGCATCTGGGGCGGCGGCGTCTACGAGCATGAGGCCTTCTACGAGGCCTGCGACGAGCTGGGCATCCTGGTGTGGCAGGACTTCATGTTCGCCTGCGGGCTGTATCCGGCCAACGAGGCCTTCCAGGCCAGCGTGCGCGCGGAGGCCCAGGCCCAGGTGAAGCGGCTGCGCCACCATGCCTGCCTGGCGCTCTGGTGCGGCAACAACGAGGACTACATGCTGGCCGAGTCGCAGGGACTGGCCGGCCCGGGTATTCCGGCCGAGCGCTTCGAGGCGCGGGCGATCTACGAGCGCTTGCTGCCCGAGGTCTGCGCCGCGCTGGACCCGGACCGCCCCTACTGGCCGGGCAGCCCGTTCACGCCGGGCGACGGCGTCTCGTCCTCCGACGCGACGGTGGGCGACCGCCATAGCTGGGAGGTCTGGCACCAGCAGATGCTGCCCTACCAGCGCTACGGCGATGTGCAGGCCCGCTTCGTCAGCGAGTTCGGCATGCAGTCGATGCCGTCGCTGGCGTTGTTCGAGTCTGTGCTGCCCGAGGAGGAGCGCTTCCCCGAGAGCCGCACAGTGCAGTGGCACAACAAGGCAGGCTCGGCTGCGGGGCCGGACGGCCATCGCCGGCTGGCCGTCTACCAGGCCGACAACCTGCGCGTGGGCCCCACGCTGGCCGAGCATGTGTACGCGACGCAGTTCGTGCAGGCCGAGGCCATGCGCGTGGCGTACCAGGATTTTCGCCGCCGTTGGCAGCGCCCGGGCGCGCGCGCCGTGGGCGGGGCGCTGGTGTGGCAGCTCAACGACTGCTGGCCGGTGACGAGCTGGGCGCTGATTGACTCTGCCGGCACGCCCAAGCCAGCCTGGCACGCGGTGCGGCGGGCGTTGGCGCCGCTGGCCGTCGCCGTGCGGCTGGAGGCGGGGCAGGCGCGGCTGGCCGTGATGAACGGCAGCCGGGCCGATGCGTCGGTCGACCTGCAACTGCGCGTGTTCGCGATGGATGGTCGCCCGCTGGCCAGCGCGGCGCTGCCGCAAAGGGTGGCTGCGGGCTGCAGCGGGGAGGTCGTGCAGGCGCTGCCCCTGTTTGACGAGCCGGTTGTTGCCGAGCTGCGCGCGCTGGCGGCCGATGGCAGCGAGCAGGCGCGTGATTGCGCGTGGACCGAGCCGTTCAAGTTCTACAGCCTGGGTGGCGCGCGCCTGGACATCGCCCTCGATGGCGGCCAGTTGCTGCTCACCGCAGACAGGCCCGTGAAAGGCTTGTGGCTGTCTGGCAACGGGCTGGTGCTGGCGGACAACTTCATCGATCTCGTGCCGGGCGCGGCGCGCGCCATTGCATGCGAGATAGCGCAATCATTTGATCTGCAGGCCGTCGCCGTTGACCACGCCGTGCGCCGAATGACCTCATGGCAATTAGAGGAGGTCAATTTCAGGAGGAATGGGTAAATCCCCTGTGGTTGATTGTCCCGATGTGGTCGGGCAATGGAATTGTTAACGTTATCAAAACAGGTTGAGGCCTTGGGCCGCCAACCACGGCATCAGGCTCATGAGGGCCGATGTTTCCCACCAAAGAGGAGCCAACCAGGATGAGACATTTCAGACAGACAACCTTGTCATTGGCGGCAGCCCAGGCCTTGATGGTCCTGGCGATGCCGGCAATGGCTCAGCAGGCGCCCGCAGCGGCGGCGTCTGCGCCGGGCAAGTCGCAGCAGTTGGAGACCGTCGTCGTCTCCGGCCAGCGTGCGGCGCTGCAGTCGGCGCAGAAGCTCAAGCAGGACTCCGACGAGATCGTCGATTCAATCGTTGCGGACGATATCGGCAAGCTGCCGGACCGCTCCGTCTCCGAGGTGCTACAGCGCATCGTCGGCGTCACGATGGACCGCGTGATGGCGCGTGGCGACCCGGGCCGCTTCTCGGTCGAGGGTTCGGGCGTGCTGATCCGCGGCCTGACCTATGTCTCGTCGCAGCTCAACGGTCGCGAGAGCTTCGCTGCCAACGGCGGCCGCGGCCTGAGCTTCGAGGATGTGCCGCCCGAGCTGATGGCCGGCGTGGACGTCTACAAGAACCCCTCGGCCGAGCAGATCGAAGGCGCCATCGGCGGCCTGGTGAATCTGCGCACCGCGCTGCCCTTCGACTACAACGGCTTCAAGGCTGGCCTGGGCGTGTCGGTCACCAAGAACCAGTTGGCGGACAACACCAAGCCGACCATCTCCGGCCTGCTGTCCAACACCTGGAACACCGACTACGGCAAGTTCGGCCTGCTGGCGCATGTGGCCAACTCCAAGAGCGCCACGCGCACCGACGGCATGTCGGTGGACCCGTACTTCCTGGCCGTCGAGCGCGACACCAGCCGGTCTGACGCTGACAACAACGCCTACTACAAGCCGCTGGCGGGAAACCACTGGTTCCCCAAGGCGATCGGTTGGCGCTCGCTGGCCTTTGACCGCAAGCGCCAGGGCACCTATGTGGCCGGCCAGTGGAAGAAGGACGACCTGCAGGCCGCGATCACGCACTTCCGCTCCAAGTACAACTTCTACTGGGACGAGAGCTCCATCGACAGCCAGGCCGACCCGTACACGTCCATCGTGGGGGCCGACGCCAAGTGGGGCAGTAACGGCGCGCTGCTGAGCGGCACCATCACTGACCCGGGTCACAACGGCATCCCCTTCAACGCGAATACGCGCTTCTCCAAGCGCAATTCGCTGACGAAGGAGACGACGTTCAATGTCGTGTGGACGCCCACACCTGCGCTGCGCATCTCCAACGACTTCCAGTTCATCCACTCCACCACGGCGGCCATCGATTCCACCGTTGCCACCGGCATCAACATGCCCAAGGAGACCGTGGACCTGAGCGGCGGCATGCCGCGGCTGGTTCTGGATGCGACCGACCGTGCCTATCTGGCCGATCCGTCCAAGTACTACTGGGGCTTCACGATGGAGCACCTGGACAAGAGCCGCGCCACGCAGAAGGCCTGGAAGGGCGACATCAAGTACAACTTCGACCACCCGGTGCTGCACGACCTGCGCGTGGGCCTGCGCCTGACGGATCGCGACGTCAACAACCAGGTCAGCAACCCCAGCTACAACTGGAAGGCCGTCACGCAGACCTGGCAGTCCGCCGAGTTCGATGCGGGCGCGCGCGACAAGACTTGGGACTGGCACCCCATCCGCTCGTTGGCCTACCTGTCGCGCTTCGGTGGTGAAACTCAGGTCAAGTCGTTCAACAACTTCATGAACGGCAAGAACCAGGTGGCGTCGCTGGTGCTGCCCAAGATGGCCGTCGCGGCCAACTACCCTGACTCGTACAAGACCCTGCACAGCTACTACACGACGCTGTGCGAGGAGTACAAGGCGCAACTGGGCACCAACCGCAACTGCGCCGCATCCTGGCAGCCCATCCCGTTCGACGAGAGTTCGCCCAACAGCAACAAGCAGCACGAGACCACCAAGACGGCCTACGCGCAGCTGCGCTTCGGCTTCGACGAGTGGAACGTGCCGGTGGACGGCAACGTGGGTCTGCGCGTGGTCAACACCGACTACAACACGACGGGCTCCCAGTCGCTGAGCTACACGGCCACGACCATCGGGACCGGGACGCTGCAAGGCCTGCCGGTGCCGACGTTCACCAACTACCTGCGCCCGATCGAGGTCGACAACAAGTACACCGACGTGCTGCCCAGCCTGAACCTGCGCTGGAAGCTCAAGGACAACATGCAGCTGCGCTTCGCCTTCGCCAAGGCGCTGGCGCGGGCGGACTTCAGCGACCTGCAGCCCAACCTGCAGTTGCTGGCCGGTTCTGCCAACCTGCGCACCGTCGTCACGCCGGCCGTGGGCAACACGCCGGAGAAGCGCGACATCTTTATCGACGACTACCGCAACCGCGGCTCTGCGCTTGGCAACCCGATGCTCAAGCCGGTCAAGTCCGACCAGTTCGACCTGTCGGCCGAGTGGTACATCAACAAGACCAGCTCGATCACGGTGGCGGCCTTCAACAAGCAGCTCAAGGACGTCATCGTCAACCAGGTGGATCTGGTGCAGGCGGCCGACACCACGGGCAAGGTGTGGGACTTCGTCTACTCCACCAAGGTCAACGGCGCCAAGGGCTGGGCGCGCGGCCTGGAAATGGCCGTGCAGCACTACTTCGAGGGGCTGCCCGGCCTGTTGCAGGGGCTGGGCGTGCAGGCCAACTTCACCTATGTGGACAGCCGCCAGAGCCGCTACAACTCGGTGGGCGCCGCATGGTGCAGCAGCACGGCGGACGGGACCAACCTGAACCTGTTCGTCAACGGCTGCGACACCAACGGCCAGTCCTACGGTGCGCTGCCGCTGCCCAACCTGTCTCGCAAGGCCTACAACCTGGCGTTGCTGTATGACCATGGCCCGATCTCGGCGCGCGTGGCCTATGCCTGGCGCGGCAAGTACCTGAACGGCGTGGCCTTCCCGGACAACACCGGTCCCAACCAGACCAATGGTCTGAATGCCAACCCGAGCAGTCCGCAGTACGGCCGCAACAACATGCCGCTGGGCTTGCCGATCTGGACGGCTGACTACGGTCAGCTGGACATGGGCGTGCAGTACCGGTTCACGAACAATCTGACGTTCGCGTTCGAGGGCCAGAACCTGACCGACTCGGTCTACAAGCAGCTGATGCAGCAGCACATCGGCATGATGGGCCGCACCTGGTTTGCATCGGGCCCGCGCTACACGCTGTCGGCGCGCCTGACGTACTGAGGCATCGGTACGCGCCCCCAAGGCGCTGCGTAGCTCGGGTTTGCCCCGGTCTGCGCCAGGCCCGGCACTGCGGTGTCGGGCCTTTTTCTTGTGTAGTGTTCACGCGCGGAAGAACCGCAGACAAGAGAACGTTCATGGAGACAAACAAACCGGGGGACACGCCGACCGCGCTGCGCCGCGTCGTCATCGTGGGCGGCGGCACGGCCGGCTGGATGACGGCCGCGCCGCTGGCGCAGCTGATGGGTTCGGTCGATCACGCGGCCGGCTGCGAGATCGTGCTCATCGAGTCGCCCGACATCGGCACCGTGGGCGTGGGCGAGGCCACGCTGCCCACCATCCGCTTCTACAACCGCACGCTGGGCCTGGACAACGCCGAGTTCATCCGCAAGACCCAGGCGACCTTCAAGCTTGGCATCGAATTCAAGGACTGGGGCCACGTCGGCAACCGCTTCTTCCATGGCTTCGGCGAGTTCGGCCCGGCCATACAGAACCGCTCGTCCATCCTGCACTGGCTGCGCCTGCACGGCCTGGGCAGCATGGATAGCCATGAGCACTGGTCCACCGCCACGGTGATGGCCATGCGCAACCGCTTCATGCCGCCCGAGGGCGACGTCGCCTCGGCCGCCAACGCCTACACCTACGCCTTTCACTTCGACGCCGGCCTGTACGCCGCCTACCTGCGCGACTACGCGGTGGCGCGCGGCGTGCAGCGCGAGGAGGGCACCATCGTCGACGTGTCCGTGCGCCCGGGCGACGGTTTCGTCACTGCCGTCACGCTGGCCGACGGCCGGCGCATCGAGGGTGACCTGTTCATCGACTGCTCGGGCTTCCGCGCGCTGCTCATCGAAGGCGTCTGCCAGGCCGGCTACGACGACTGGACGCACTGGCTGCCCTGCGACAGCGCCCAGGCCGTGCCCTGCGCCCGCGTCGAGCCGCTGACGCCCTACACGACGTCCACCGCCCGCAGCGCCGGCTGGCAGTGGCGCATCCCGCTGCAGCACCGCACCGGCAACGGTCACGTCTACTGCAGTGGCTACACCAGCGACGAGGACGCTGGCCGCGTGCTGATGAGCCACCTCGACGGCGCTGCGCTGGGCGAGCCGCGCCAGCTGCGATTCAAGACCGGCATGCGCCGCAAGGCCTGGGACCGCAATGTCGTCGCCATCGGCCTGGCCTCGGGTTTCTTGGAGCCGTTGGAGTCCACCAGCATCCAGCTCATCATGGACGGCGTGGGCCGCCTCATCGAGCTATGGCCCGACCGCCGCTGCGACCACCACCTCGCCGACGAATACAACCGCCGCATGGCCCAGCAGTACACGTCCATCCGTGACTTCATCGTGCTGCACTACAAACTCACTCGCCGCGACGACAGCGCGTTCTGGCGCTACTGCGCGGCCATGCCCATCCCCGACACGCTGCACCACCAGATCGAGCTGTTCCGCCGCAGCGGCCGTGTCGCCATCCTCGACCCCGACAGCTTTGCCGAGCCCTCCTGGGTGTCGCTGTTTCTCGGCCTGGGGCTCTGGCCCGAGCGCCACGACCCACTGCTGGCGCAGATCGACGAGCGCGCGCTGCGCCAGCACTTCCAGCGCCTGCGCCAGGCCATCGCCCAAACGGTGGATGCCATGCCCGACCACGGCGCCTTCATTGCGCGCCATGCGCAGGCCGCCCCGCTGGAGACGCCGCTGTGAACCCCGACACCTCTGCCATCCGCCGCATCGTCATCGTCGGTGGCGGCTCCGCCGGCTGGATGTGTGCCGCGCCGCTCGCCCAGGTGTTCGGCTCGACGCCCGGCGGCCCGGCCAACCCGGTGGGCTGCGAGATCGTGCTGATCGAGTCCGCCGACATCGGCACCGTCGGCGTCGGCGAGGCCACGCTGCCCAGCATCCGCGCCTACAACGACGCGCTGGGCCTGGACAACGCCGACTTCATGCGCCGCACGCAGGCCAGCTTCAAGCTCGGCATCGAGTTCAAGGACTGGGGCTACGTCGGCAACCGCTTCTTCCACGGCTTCGGCGGCTTCGGCCCAGCCATCGTCAACCGCTCGTCCGTGGCGCACTGGCTGCGGCTGGCGCGCGAGGGCGGCATGGCCAGCCACGAGGAGTGGTCCGTCGCCACCATGATGGCTCGCCACAACCGCTTCGCGCCCCCCGAGGCCGGCCCGCCGTCCGCCGCCAACGCGTTCTCCTACGCCTTCCACTTCGACGCCGGCCTGTACGCCGCCTACCTGCGCGACTACGCGGTGGCGCGCGGCGTGCAGCGCGAGGAGGGCACCATCGTCGACGTGTCCGTGCGCCCCGGCGACGGCTTCGTCACCGCCGTCACGCTGGCCGACGGCCGGCGCATCGCGGGCGACCTGTTCATCGACTGCTCGGGCTTCCGCGCGCTGCTGATCGAAGGCGTGTGCCGCGCCGGCTATCACGACTGGACGCATTGGCTGCCTTGCGACAGCGCCCAGGCCGTGCCGTGCGAGAAAGTGCAGCCGCTCACGCCGTACACCACCTCCACCGCCCATTCAGCCGGCTGGCAGTGGCGCATCCCGCTGCAACACCGCACCGGCAACGGCCATGTCTACAGCAGCGCCCACATCAGCGACGAGGACGCGAGCCGCGTGCTGATGAGCCACCTCGACGGCGCGCCCCAGGGCGAGCCGCGCCAACTGCGCTTCAAGACCGGCCTGCGCCGCAAGGTCTGGGACCGCAACGTCGTCGCCGTGGGCCTGTCCTCGGGCTTCCTGGAGCCGCTGGAGTCCACCAGCCTGTCGCTGGTCATCCACGGCATCAGCGCGCTGGTGGAGCTGTTCCCCGACCGCCGCTGCGAGCCCCACCTGGTGGACGAGTACAACCGCCGCATGACGCGGCAGTACGAGTCCATCCGCGACTTCATCATCCTGCACTACAAGCTCACCCACCGGGATGACAGCGCGTTCTGGCGCTACTGCCGTGGCATGTCCATCCCGGACACGCTGGCCCACCAGATCGACACCTTCCGCCGCAACGGCCGCGTCGTCATCCTGGACCGCGACAGCTTCGGCGAAGACTCCTGGTACTCGCTGTTTTTGGGACTGGGCCTGCAGCCCGAGGGGCTGGACCCGCTGCTGCGGCAGGTGGACGCGGCGCCGCTGCGGGCGCATTTCCAGCGGCTGCATGCGGCCATCGCGAAGACCGTTGAAGGCATGCCGGACCATGCGGCGTACCTCGCGCGCATGGTGGCGACTCGGGGCGCTTGAAGGTCTGCCTTGTCGCTGCGAGGCTTACCGGCTGATGTTGGCCTTTCGTGCCGAGGTCTTTCGATACGTACGGGGCTGGCTGGGGTGCTTCCTCGGCATCAGCCAGTACTACCGCCCGGTGCCCGAGCTGGATGAATGGCTGCGACGGCGCACCCGCATGTGCTACTGGAAACAGTGGCGCTGGGCACGCACGAAGATACGCCACCTGCTGGCCTTGGGCGTGAGCCTGAAGTCGGCCATCCAGCCCGGGGTCCGCAGCCACGGTTACTGGCACATGGCACGCACTCCGGTGACGCAGCAGGCGATGTCCAACGCGTGGTTGAAGGCGCAAGGCCTGGTCAGCATCACAGAGCTGTGGTGCAAGGCACAGGGCTACACGACATAACGGATTCGTCAAGCGTGCCGACTTGTTGAACCGCCCACTGCGGACCCGCACGGTGGGTGGTGTGGGGCTGGGGGCTTGACAGCTAGATACCCCTGGCTACCCGATTAGGGCGCTCGGCTCAGCAGGACTTTGTTCAGCTCGTGGCCTATTTCAACTATCAGCCGTGAACATCGATCGCTCTCTTTTGATAAGAAGTCTTTGGCATCGACTTGATCGAATTCTTCACGGTTATACGTAAATGCCGAGAACATGACCATGTAGCGGTCAGGTCGCGTGCCAGTCCAGTCTTCATTCATGAAAGGGAACACTATGCTCCTGTGCTTCGAATGATTGGCGAGCGCCGAGAGATGCCGAAACAATCCGCTGCTCGTCAACTGAGTCAGCTGGAGTCCGATGGTAACGGCATCGGCGACGGTGGCCAGGAGCCTAGTGACCGACCCAGCTGTGATGCTCCGCTCTTCCATGGCATCTGTCGTGAGGTTAATTCCAAGTGAGTAGTAAACGGCGTGCGCCAAAATATCCGGAAGCGTGTGAATGCTCTGAATGCAGGCGATGAAGTGGGCTCCAACTTTCCGAATAAAAATGTCAAATTCGATCGAGTAATCGTCGTCTTTGGCGTGGATGGCTTCGAGTAGTGAAGAGTTAAGAAGATGCTCCCTGACGTACCGATCGATCAATTGCACAGCGTCCTGGTAATGAACCCAAGCGTAAATTTGCCGATCGTCGATTGACCGTAGGCTGTCTCTCGCCAGAGTCAATTGATCTCGCCCGTATACGCGTGCGATCTGATCGCGCGTCTCGTTGAGGTTCCACGGTTTCATTTGCACCCTAGCGCCCAGGTTAACCGGCGCCGGAGCGCGAAGTGCGCAGTGCACCAACATGGGACATAAAATCGCGAAGCGATTGCCCATGTTGGCGTCCGCGTTGAACCGACAGTTGGAAATTTATGCCTCCTCAAAGTAGTCCGAGTCAATTTTCTTGATCACGTAGGTTGCTTGCGTTGACACGCCGACGTCGAAGTCGATCATGAGCGCCGCAAGCTTCCCGCCATCGATCAGCACCACCTTGGTTTCGATGAGCGAAACGTATTCGATTGCATCAGCGGTGAACCGAGATGTTGCGATGAACACGCCTTTCTTGGCACGCTGACCAGAAAGTGCGCCTACGAATTTTTGTATTTCAGGCCGACCGACCGTACCTTGCCAGCGCTTTGCTTGAATGTAGATTGTGTCAAGGCCAAGACGATCCTCTTTGATGATCCCGTCGATTCCACCATCTCCGCTTTGACCAACGCGTTCGCCCGCATCTTTACGCGAGCCACCGTAGCCCATTTTGACGAGCAACTCAACGACAAGGTGTTCAAAGAAGGCTGGTGAACACACAAGGATTTTCTGCAGAAGCTCTTCCGCCAGTTCGCTGCGAATTCGTTGGTGCGCTTGCTCAAGGTTTTCCTCGGGAGTTTGTAGTTCCTCTTCCGTAGATGTCGGAGACTGCACCATTTGAGGTGACTTTGATGATTCGCGAAATTCTTTGAATTCTTGGTATTGGTCTAGGAATTTGTTGTCGATGGTTGTGGGAGAATTTGCAAGCACAGAAAGGCCGCGCTCTGTTATTTTGAGTGAGCCTCTGCGTGGAGAATCGATTAGGCCGGCCTTCTTTAAATAGAAGCGCGCCCATGCAACTCTGTTGGTGAATACCGCTTGCTGGCCACTCGGAAGGAGCTCTGTTTGCTCTTCTTGAGAGAGGTTGAAATCTACGGCCAAACGCTCGACTGTCTGACGCATCGTGTGCTCTCCGCCATCTTGCGCAGACTTCAGCAATGGCAGCATGAGGGTTTGGTAATCCGGGATAGGCATCGGTGGTTCTTTGAATTTCTAACCGGTTGTCGACAGTCTGCGTAATGTAGGTGCGTGCGGCGTAATGCGTGCCCTTCTGGCATCCGCAAGTGCTTGATCCGCCGGAGACATGGGCTTCCTACTGCTGGCGAACACCGTTCGTCGCTGTCCGCGTAACGAGTCAGCTGATGCAGACCAAAGCAGTCGCTTGCGGTCCGCCGCTTCTGGCGGATGACTGCCACTCAGCTCACGCGCAATCCCACCCCAGCCGCACCACCCCGCAGTGCCGGCACACGAACTTGTAAAACGCGTTGTCGCCGGCCGGCTCATAGTCGCGCGTGGCGGCGTCCCATTGCTTGGCGGTCTTGCCGTAACGCTGCATCCAGTCGGCCTTCACAGCGTCGCTGGCGTCCTCCACGTCGTCTTCCGACGCGTCGCCATGGAACTCGCAGGCGTCGTTGCAGTGCGCGAGCCACTCCTCCTGCTGCCAGCAGGAATAGCCCGGCGTGCGCTGGCTCACCTCGTCGATGACGTCGGCCGCCACGCCGGCCTGTTGCAGGGGTGCGGGGTCGGAGAAGCTGGCGCCCAGCTTCGCTGCGGCCGAGCCGTCGGCGATGCACCAGGGGCACAGCTTCTCGTCCAGGTCGGTCGTCGCGTAGACAGGCTGCACGTAGACGAAGCCGCGCGGCTCGCCACAGCAGGCGCAGGTGATGGGGCGGGGCTCGATAGCGCCGGTGGCCAGGGGGTCGGGGTGGTAGCGGAAGGTGGGCAGGTCCATGCCGCCACGCTAACAGACCCGGCCCACCGCTCGGGTACGCTTGCACAGGGCCGTGTAGTTCGGCGGGCCCGCGATGCAGCGGCCGGCGGCGCGTGAGGCGCATTCGCGTTGTGCCACCGGTCCATGTCTTTCTGGAGCACCGTGCCCATGTCGTCTCGCCGTCACTCGTTGCTGGGTCTGCTGGCCGTGCTGAGCCATCCCCAGGCCCGTGCCCACGCCGCGCAGCCGCGTGCGGCATCGGGATCGGCATTGCTGGTCGTGGACGCGCAGGTGGGGTTGCTGTCCAGCGTTTGGCAGGCCGAGCGGGTGGCCGCCCATCTTCGAGAGCTGGTCGCCAGGGCCCGCGCGGCTGGTGCGCCGGTCTTGTGGGTGCAGCATGCCGATGCGGAGCTGCCTTACGGGTCGGACCGCTGGCAGCTGGCGCCGGGCTTCGTGCCGGCGCCGGCCGAGACGGTGGTGCACAAGCAGTACAACTCGGCCTTCGCCCGCACCGATCTGGACGCGCGGCTCAAGGCGCTCGGCGTGTCGCGCCTCGTGCTGGCAGGCGTGGCCAGCAACTGGTGCATCCGCGCCACTGCCTACGCAGCGGTGGACCGCGGCTATCACCTGACGCTGGTGGGCGACGCGCATTCGACCGAGGCTATCCCCGTGCCGGGCGGCAAGGACGTGCCGGCCGAGGCCATCATCACGGACCTGAACACCGTCTTTGAATGGCTCAGCGTGCCGGACGTGCGCACCGAGGTGCGCACGTCGGCGACCGTGGCCTTCTGAGGCGCGCGCTTAGCGCCCCGCGCGCTCGCGCAGGAAGTCGGCATATGCCAGCGCGCTGCGCTTGAGCGTGCGCTGCTGCGTCTCGAAGTCCACATGCACGAGGCCGAAGCGGCGTTCGTAGCCGAAGGCCCATTCGAAGTTGTCCATCAGCGACCAGACGAAATAGCCGCGCACGTCCACGCCGTTGGCCATCGCCCGCGAGCAGGCCGCGAAGTGGCGCTTCAGGTAGGACTGGCGCTGCAGGTCGTCTACCTGGCCAGAGGCGTCCACGCCGTCGTGGCTGGACATGCCGTTCTCAGTCACGTACAGCGGCGGCAGGTTGGGGTAGTCACGCTTGAAGGCCTCGAACAGGTCCTGCATGCCTTGCGGGTAGACCTCCCAGTCCATCGTCGTGCGCTCCACGCCCTCGTGGCGCACCCAGGCTATGGTGTCCGCGCCTTTGGAGCGCAGTACGGCGCGGCTGTAGAAGTTGATGCCGAGGTAGTCGATGGGGCGGCCAATGACGTCCATGTCGCCGTCCAGTACCAGTGGCTCGCAGCCCTTCCACAGCCGCCAAAGGTCGGCGGGGTACTCGCCCTTGAGCAGTGGATCCAGCACCCAGCGGTTCTGGTAGGTCTCGAACAGCGAGGCAGCGTCGCGGTCCTCGGCCGTGTCGCTGTCGGCATAGCCCGGCGCGCAGTTGGCGACAATGCCGTGCAGCGCCTGCGGCGCGTTGGCGCGCAGTGCCGGCAGCGCCAGGCCGTGGCCTAACAGCAGGTGGTGCATGGCCTGTGCGGCCCAGCGGTTGCTCTTCAGGCCCGGCGCATGGTGGCCGTCGCCGTAGCCGAGGTAGGCCGAGCACCAGGGTTCGTTGTGCGTGGTCCACGCCGCCACGTCGCCATGGCCGGCGAGCTTACGGCTCATCAGGTCGGCGTAGTCGGCGAAGCGGTAGGCGGTCTCGCGATTGAGCCAGCCACCCTTGTCTTCGAGGTGTTGCGGCAGGTCCCAGTGGTACAGCGTGACGAAGGCCTTGATGCCGCGCTCGCCCAGACCGTCCAGCAGGCGCTTGTAGAAGGCTATGCCTTTCGCGTTGGGCTGGCCGGCGGCGTCCATCACGCGCGGCCAGGCGATGGAGAAGCGATAGGCGTCGACGCCCAGGCGCTGCAGGATGTCCAGGTCTTCGTCGAGGCGGTGGTAATGGTCGCAGGCGATGTCGCCGTTCTCGCCGCGCAGTACCTTGCCAGGCGTCGCGCAGAAGCGGTCCCAGATGGACTCGAGCCGGCCGTCCGTGTGGGTGGCGCCTTCGATCTGGTACGAGGACGTGCCGCAGCCGAACACGAAGTCGCGGCTGCGCATGGGCGAGTCGGCCGGCGGGGCGATGAGGTCGGCGAGCGAGGCGGGGTGGGTCTGGGCCATGTCGAGGGGGTGGGCAGGGTCAAGGGGAGGGCGGCAGCGCCTGCAGGGCGTCGCGCCACGGGGTCAGGGCTTGCGGCTGGGCCGGCAGGGGCCCGCGCACGCCACAGATGAAGGCGGCATAGCGGTTGGCCAGCGACAGCGTCGCGGCCAGATCGCGCCGCAGCGCCAGGCCGGCCAGCAGCAGGGCCGTGAAGGCATCGCCCGCGCCGACGGTGTCCACCAGCGCAGGCTGGGGCTCACCCGGGCCGTGCGCCAGCACCGTGCCGCCGGGGCCGTAGAAGCGCCAGCCGTCGGCGCCCAGCGTCAGCACCAGGCGCTGCAGCGCGAAGCGGTCCATCAGCGCTGCGACCTGGCGGGCTTCCTGGTCTGCTGTCGGGCTGTTGGGCAGGTCGAACCACGCGGCCAGCCGGGCGAGTTCGTCGTCGTTGACCTTGAGCCAGTCGGCCAGCATCAGCGACTCGGCGGCGAACAGCGCGTCGTCGGTGCCAGGGCGCAGGTTGAGGTCCAGCAAGCGCAGGCCGGTGAAGGGCTTGACCAACGCGCGCAGCGTGGCGCGCGAGGCCGGGTGGCGCTGCGCGAGGCTGCCGAAGTACAGCACTTCAGCCGGCGCGCCAACCAGCGCGGCGCGGGCGGCGGGCAGATCCAAGTGGTCCCAGGCGGCGTCGGCGTGGATCTCGAAGCGGTGACCACCACTGGGGTGCTCGTGCACACTGACGCGGCCGGTGTCGCGCACGGCATCGCGCTGCAGGCCGCCGAGGCCCAGGCCGTAGTTAGCGGCACTGTCCAGCACCCGCCGGCCGTTGTCATCGGTGGCGCCGATGCGGCTGATGAACAGTGTGTCGGCGCCCAGTGCCGCCAGTGAGCGCGCCACATTGAAGGGCGCACCACCGGCCACCGGGCCGTCATGGAATTCGTCCACCAGGGCTTCACCCAGGACGGCAAGGGAGCGGGAAGGCATGCGCTGAAGGTGCGGGAATGAAATTGCTGCCGCAACAATAATTGTTTAGTGAACAATCGGCAACGGGGTGATCCCGCGCGGCCGAGTTGCTGGGGCGCGTTGGCGAGGAACACCCGGGTTACAGGCGGCTCCCTGGAGGCGCGGTGCCACAATCACGCCGGTATCGAGGCACTAAACAACAGCTGGAGTTCGCGGCATGGCCGACAAACGAGGGGTGACGATTCGCGAGCTTGCGCAGGCCGCCGGGGTGTCCATCGGTACCGTGTCGCGCGCGCTCAAGGGTCAGCCGGGCCTGTCGGAGCAGACGCGTTCCCAGGTGCTGGAGGTGGCTGGGCAACTCGGCTACGACACCGCCAAGCTGCGCACCGGCAAGCCGCGGCGCATGCTGTTCCTGTACAGCCGCAGCATCGGCTCGCTGGCCACCAACCCCTTCTATTCCTACGTGCTGCATGGCGCCGAGACGGCCTGTCGCGAGGCCGGCGTGCCACTGAGCATCATGTCGGTGTTGGGCGGCGAGGACATCGCCGGCTTGGTGCGACGGCACGAGGCGGACGCGCTGCTGGTGGCCGGCTACATCGAGCTGGAGGCGATGGAGGCGGTGCGGCGTTGCGAGTTGCCGCTGGTGCTGGTGGACCACTTCTACCCCGGCGTGCGCTGCGTCAACGACGACAACCTGCGCGGCGGCTGGCTGGCTACGCAGCATCTGCTGGACGGACAGGCCCAGCGCATCGCGGCCATCTTCGGCCCCATGGTGCATTACTCGGTGTCGCTGCGCGCCAAGGGCTTCCGGCGTGCGCTGTTCGAGGCAGGGCGGCTTTTCGACCCTGACTACGAGGTGGTGCTGGACCCGTCGCTGGAATACCGCGACGCCGGACGCGACGCGATGCGCCGCCTGCTGGAGTTGCCCAACCCGCCGGACGCGGTGTTCGCCTACAACGACTCCACGGCCATGACGGCCATCGAGTACTGCCTGGAGCGCGGCCTGCGTGTGCCACAGGACATCCGCTTCGTCGGCTATGACGACATCGAGGCTGCCGCCCACTGCAAGCCGCCGCTGACCACGGTCAAGATGGACAAGGAAGCGCTCGGCCATGTGGCGGCGCGAGCGCTGATCGAGGGCGATGTGGCGCCCAGCGAGGCGTCGCTGCCAGTGGAACTGGTGGTGCGGGAAAGCTCGCTCATGGCGGCGCCGGCGGCAGCAGCGGCGGCGCGCAAGTCGCGGCGCCAGGCGGCAGCGGCCTCCTCCTGACCCGCTGATCTCTTGAGGCGCCGGCGCGGCAGGCCTCTCACCCTCTCAGGTCTTTCCCGCGTTCTATTGGTGTGGCGATCGAACGAAAATCTCCTTGTTTACTAAAACGAGCTGTCCTGGCGCCATGACGCCGACGGCCAAGGAGACTTCGACATGCTTGCCAACAGCGATGGCGCCGCCGCGCCCCTGACGCCGCACGCCCTGCGCGCCGCCCGGCCGGCCGCGCAGCCGCCTGCGCCTGCCGACGCCGTGGACGACCGCGTGCCGATGGCGCAGAAGGTCGGTTTCGGGCTGGGCTCCTTCCACGACATGTGGGGCCACTGGCTCTACCAGTCGCTGGTGTTCCATGTGTTCAACATCGGCTTGGGCGTGGCGCCACAGCTGATCTCGATGGCCATGGGCATCAAGATCTTCGCGGATGCGGTGTCCGATGCGTTGTTCGGCTGGATCTCCGACAACACCCGCAGCCGCTGGGGGCGGCGGCGCCCCTTCATCCTCGTCGGCGGCATCCTGACGGGCATCGGCCTGCCGCTGCTGTTCGCCGTCGGGCGGGGCTGGAGCGACACCGAGTACTTCATCTTCCTGCTCGTCTCGACCTGCCTCTATGCGCCGGTGATGAGCTGCTTCGCGATGCCCTGGAACAGCCTGGGCGCCGAACTCACGCCGGGCTACCACGAGCGCACGCGCGTGATGTCCATCAAGAACGCGATCCAGAAGATTCCCGAGCTGGGCATGTTCGTCGCCGCGCAGTTCACGACGCTGTGGTTCTTCCACGATGACAACGGTAAGCCCGACATCCTGCTGGGCGCTCAGGTCTACACCGCCATCCTGGGCGGCATCCTGGTGGTGCTGGCCATCGTCATCTTCTCGCTGACGCGCGAGCGCTACTACGAGAGCTTTGTCGCCCAGAGCCGCCAGCGCGTCCCGTTCAAGGACACGCTGTACCGCACGCTGAAGAACAAGCCCTTCCGCCTGATGCTGGGCACCATGCTGACCTACAACATGGCCACGGCCATGGTGGGGCTGCTGGGCTACTACGCGACCGTCTACTACGTTTGCGGCGGCAACGTCGTGGAGGCCACCCAGTGGAACTCGCTGATGGGTGTGGCCGGCCTCGTCAGCGGCCTCGTCGGCATCGCCTTCGCGGGCTGGGTTGCCAAGGCTTACGGCAAGCGCAATGCACTGATGACGGTGCTCTGGCTGGGCATCGCCGCCTTCATCGGCGACTGGTTCTTCTACAACCCGCAGCTGCCGTGGCTGCAGCTGTTCGCCAGCGGCGGCGTCGCCTTCATCGGCGCGGGCTTTTGGACCATCTACGGCTCGGCCATGGCCGACGTCATCGACCACGACGAGCTCGCCACCGGCCAGCGCCGCGAGGGCTCGTTCGCGGCCTGCGGCTCCTGGATCAGCAAGGTCGGCCTGGCCCTGGGCAACAGCACCTCGGGCTGGGTGCTGGCCTTCACCGGCTTCGACGCCAAGCTGCCCGTGCAGGGCGAGGAGGCCATCTTCCTGATCCGCGTCTGCCTGTCCGGTATCCCCATCGTGGGCCTGCTGATCGCGCTGGTCGTCGTGTCGCGCTACTTTCTGACCGAGCAGCGCATGCAAGAAATCCGTGCTGCGCTTGAAGCCCGCCGCGGCACCGTCTAACCCGAACGGAGTTCTCCATGATGTTGTCCTGGCTGCGCCCAACGCTGCTGGCCCTACTGACCTGCGCAGCCGCCTCGGCCGTGCAGGCGCAGATCGGCCACGAGACCCTCAAGCTCGACGCCCCCAAGCCCAACCTCGCCCCCACGCCGCCCATGGGCTGGAATTCGTGGAACAAGTTCAAGTGCGACGTCAGCGAGAAGCTGATCCGCGAACAGGCCGACGCCATGGTGGGCTCTGGCATGAAGGCTGCCGGCTACCAGTACATCGTCATCGACGACTGCTGGCAGAAAAGCCGCGACGCCGACGGCAACATCCAGCCCGACCCCGAGCGCTTTCCCAGCGGCATGAAGGCGCTGGCCGACTACGTGCACAGCAAGGGGCTGAAGTTCGGCCTTTACTCCGACGCCGGCGCGCTGACCTGCGGCGGCCGGCCCGGCAGCGCCGGCCATGAGTTCCAGGACGCACGCCAGTACGCCAAGTGGGGCGTGGACTACCTCAAGTACGACTGGTGCCACACCGGCCCGCGCAACCCCGAAGCGGCTTACACGATCATGGCCAAGGCGCTGCGCGAGTCCGGTCGCGACATCGTGCTGTCCATCTGCGAATGGGGCAACAGCCGCCCCGGCCGCTGGGCCGCGCCGGTGGGCCACCTGTGGCGCACCACGGGTGACATCTGGGATGCCTGGAAGGGCAAGAAGGAGTGGTCGCACGGCATGCTGGACATCCTCGACATGAACGCCGACCTGTGGAGCGAGGCTGGTCCCAACGGCTGGAACGATCCCGACATGCTGGAAGTCGGCAACGGCGGCATGACGCACACCGAGTACGTCAGCCACTTCTCGCTGTGGGCCATGCTGGCCGCGCCGCTGATCGCCGGCAACGACATGGCCCGCATGGACGAGCCTACCCGGCGCATCCTGACCAATGCCGAGGTCATCAAGGTTGACCAGGACCCTCTGGGCCGCCAGGGGCGGCGCATTTGGCGCCAGGGCGATCTGGAGGTCTGGGTGCGCCCGCTGGCCGGCGGCGACCGTGCCGCCGTGCTGTTCAATCGCGGCGACAAGCCGGCCGACATGGCCGTGACCTGGGAGCAGATCGACCTGCCGGCGCGGCTCAAGGCCGACGTGCTGGATCTGTGGTCGGGCAAGAAGACCCCGGCCGTCGCCGGGCGCCATGGCGGCACGGTGGCGCCGCATGGCGTGCTGATGTTCCGCATCTCGCCCGTGACCCACTGACGTCCGCGGGCCGAGCGCCGGGCCTGTTCAATACCCCAACGTGAAGCGCGCGCGGCGGTGCTGCGGCGCTTCCAGCTCGTTGACGATGGCCGCGGCCAGGTCGGCCACGCTGATGCGGTTCACGCCCTGGCTGTCGAAAACTGGCGCTTCAGTGCCGAGGCGGAACTGGCCCGTGCGCGCGCCCGGCTGCAGTTCGATGGCGGGGGACACGAAGCTCCAGTCCAGCGTGCTGGTGTCGGCGCGCAGGCGGGTCAGAACCTCCCGTGCGGCCAGTGCGCCGGCCTTCCATTCCGCCGGGAAGTCGGGCGAATCCACCAGCTGCTGGCCCGGCGCGATGTAGAGGCTGCCTGCGCCGCCGACAACGATCAGGCGCACGCCGGCCGTGCGGGCGGCTGCCGCGATCGCATCGCTGCCGCGCAGGAAGTCGGCATGCAGCTGCGGGTTGGCCCAGCCGGCGTTGAAGGCGCTCACCACCGCGTCCACACCGGCCAGCTCGGTCGCCAGGTCGCCGCCGGCCAGCACGTCCACCGAGCGCACCGTCAGCCCGGCGCGCGTCGCCAGCTTGGCCGCGTCGCGCTGCAGCGCGCGCACCGTGTGGGCGCGGCCCAGCAGTTCTTCCAGCACGGCCTGGCCGACAAAGCCGGTGGCGCCGATCAGGGCGATGTTCATGGGGTTCTCCAGTCGAGGGGTTGCGATGGCGACCATTGTTTCGGCTTCACAATGCGTCGATAAGCCGGCCTTCAGTACCTGCACTGTTTAGAAGAACTTCATGCTCGACCAGCTCAAGCGCATGGCGGTGTTCGCTAGCGTTATCCGCCACGGCAGCTTCGCCGCGGCCGCGCGCCAGTTGCGCACCAGCACCTCGGCCGTCAGCCAGCAGGTGCGGGCGCTGGAGTCCGACATGGGCGTCACGCTGCTGCACCGCTCCACCCGCAAGCTCAGCCTCACGCCGGCCGGCGCTCGCTTCCACACCGGCTGTGCGGCCATGGTGGCGGCGGCCGAGGCTGCCCAGGCCCAGCTGCAGCAGCTGCGCGACGCGCCCGAGGGCGAGCTGCGCATCGCCATGACCGTGGGCTTCGCCCGCCGGCTGGGCCCGGCGCTGGCGCCGCTGCTGGCCGCCCACCCCGGGCTGACGCTGCACCTGCAGGTGGAAGACGGCTTCACCGACCTCGTGGCCCACCGCATCGATCTGGCCATCCGCTTTGGCCGCCTGCCCGACAGCGCCTGGGTGGCGCAGCGCGTGGGCACGGTGCACACCGCGCTCTATGCGGCGCCGGCCTACCTGGCCCGGCATGGTGTGCCGGCCACGGCAGAGGCGCTGCGCCAGGCCCAGTGGCTGATGCTGGGCGACAGCCCCGATGCCGAACGCCCCCTGCTGGGCAGCGATCTGCGCGTGGCGCCGCGCTGCACCAGCAACAACCAGCTCACGCTGCAGCAGCTGTGCGAGGCCGGCCTGGGCCTGGCGCCGCTGGGCGACGAGGATGTCGCCGAGGCCGTGGCCGCCGGCCGCCTGCTGCGGCTGGACACCACGCTGGCGCTGCCCGAGCTGCCGGTCTGGGCGTTGACCCCGCAACGGGACGCCCAGCCCGCCAAGGTGCGCCACGCCATCGCGGCCCTCAAGGCTCACCTGGAGTCGCTGCGATGAAGGGCACGTTGACGCAGTGGGACGACGCCAAGGGCTACGGCTTCATCACGCCGGACGGTGGCGGGCCCCGCTGCTTCGTCCACGCCAAGGCCTTCGGGCTGCGGCCGCACCGGCCCTTCGTCGGCGAGCGGCTGCGCTACACCGAAGGGCAGGACGCCCAGGGCAAGCGGCGCGCGGTCGACGTGCAAGGCCTGGCCCCGCGCAGCGCGCCCGCCGCGCCGCGCCCGCGCGACGGCGGCCACGTGCTGCTGCTCATCCCGGCCTTCGCCGCCGCCGTGCTCGCCGTGCGCCTGGTGTGGGGCGTGCCCAACTGGCTGTGGGGCTTCTACTCGGCCATGAGCATGGCCACCTTCATCACCTACTGGCTGGACAAGCGCGCCGCCCAGCGCGGCGACTGGCGTGTGCCCGAGAACACGCTGCACGCACTGGCCCTGGCCTGTGGCTGGCCCGGCGCCTTGCTGGCGCAGCGGCTGCTGCGGCACAAGAGCGCCAAGCGGCCGTTCCTGCGTGTCTATTGGGCGATGGTGGTGCTCAACGTCGCGGCGTTCGTGGTGGTGTTCACGCCGTTGTTGCGGTGACGGGGCGATGGAAATATTGCCCCGTTGGCGCAGCGGTTGCGGTGTCTAGCATCGGCCGCCTCAGCCACCGTTGAAGCCTGCCGATGAAGACGTTCCTGCCCGTGATCTTGGCCGCAGCTCTGCCCATGGGGGTGATGGCGCAGGGCGCGGTCCGGTTGACGATGACAACGTGGCATCTCACACCGGCCACCGATGTCACCACCACCCACAGCGCCACATGCGGCCACGGCACCTACACCCTGACCGTGACCCGATTGCCGCAGGCGCCGCGCGCCAGCACGGTGGCGCTGGCGTTTCGCAATGCCACGACGCATCACACGGCGGATCTGACCCAGACGCCGCTGGGGCAGCTGCTGGTCGATCCCGCCGGGATAGGGGAGCTGCGCTTCGCTTGTCGGCCGCAGCGCTTGTTTGCGTTCTACCGCGGTGCGACGCTTGCCAGCGAGACGGCCGCGCCCGTCCGGCAGGACGCGGTGTTTGCGGTGTCGCCTGAAGGCCAGCTGTCGGTGCCGCCTCCCGAGGGCATCACCGAGACGCCGGTGCGCTGAACGCGAACTCGCCCAGCCCCTCGAACGCCAGCGTGCCGCGCGCCTCGGTGGCCGCGTGCAGGCCGCCCCAGGCGCCGGTGGTCACGACCGTGCCGGGTGCGATGGCGCCGTGGCTGCTGGCGTGGCGTTGCCAGGCGGGCAGCACGCCGGCCGGGTCGGCCAGCGAATGCCCGCCCCGGCGCACGATCTCCGGCTGGCCGGGCAGGTGCAGGCGCCAGCTGAGCGCGGCCCAGTCCAGCGCCCGGTAAGGCTGCCAGTCGCCCAGCAGCAAGCCGGCATTGCTCTGGAAGTCGGCCATGCGCAGCAGCGCCGGGGCGTCCATGCCCTCGGCCCAGCGCGAGGCCACCAGCTCCACGGCGATGCACATGGCCTCGGGCTGGCCGTCGGCGCCGAGTCGCAGCGCCACCTCGGCCTCCACGCCCAGCAGCGGGCGGCTGTCGACCTGCGGGTTGACCGGCGAGTGGCTGAACGGCCCCTGCGGTCCGGCGCCGCCGGACTTCCAGCGCGTGGCCGGCCAACCCAGCGTGCGGGCCACGCCGTCCTGCACGGCGTAGGCATCGGCCTCGTCGCGCACGGCGCCGGCCCATTCGGCGGCGTGCAGGTGGCTGCCATCGCGGTGGCAGCGGGCGAGGGCCTGGGTCAGTGCTTCAATCATGTGGGTGAGTGTTTGGCGCGTGTCCGGATTGGCCCCGCGCCTGAGGTGAAATTCGGGCCGGGCCGACGGCCCGCACACCAGGGCCTCGCAGCAGGCGAGGTCGAGCTATTTTCCGGGGAATGCATGTCTTTGAAGTTGGGTTTGGTGGGCATCGGCAAGATCGCCCGTGATCAACACATTCCGGCCATCGCGGCCGATCCGCGTTTCGAGCTGGTCGCCACGGCCAGCCGCAACGCCAGCGTGGACGGCATCGCCGCTTTCACCAGCGTGGAGGCCATGCTGGCCGCCATGCCCGAGCTGGACGCCATCTCCATCTGCACGCCGCCGCAGGCGCATTTCACGGCCGCGCTGGCGGCCCTGCGCGCCGGCAAGCATGTGATGCTGGAGAAGCCGCCGGCGGCCACCACGCGCGAGATCACGCTGCTGCAGGCCGAGGCTGCGCGCCATGGGCGCACGCTGTTCCAGACCTGGCATTCGCGCTTTGCCGCCGGTGTGGACGCCGCGCGTGACTGGGTGCGTGGCCGCACGCTGACCGGCGGGCGCATCCTCTGGAAGGAAGACGTGCACCACTGGCACCCCGGTCAGCAGTGGATCTTCGACGCGGGCGGCCTGGGCGTGTTCGACCCCGGCATCAACGCGCTGTCGGTGCTGACCGAGGTGTTGGCTGAAGAAGTGGTGGTGAACAAGGCGGTGCTGGAGTTCCCGTCCAACCAGCAGGCGCCCATCGCGGCGCAGCTGGACCTGCGCACCGAGTCCGGCGTGGCCATCGACACCGTGTTCGACTTCCGCCAGAAGGGCGAGCAGACCTGGGACATCGAGCTGCACTCGGCGACCGGCCAGCTGCGCCTGTCGCATGGCGGCGGCATGCTGGCCATCGACGGCCAGCCGGTGGCGGCCGACGCGGCCCTGGCCGGCGAGTACCCGCGCCTGTACGCACGCTTTGCCGACATGGTGGCGGCCGGCCGCTCGGAGGTGGACTGGCGGCCCTTCCAGCTGGTGGCCGATGCCTTCCTGATCGGCGAGCGCCGCACGGTGGCGGCGCATCAGGTCTAGCCGAAACGGAAGCTCGACGCCGTGATGCCGCCGAGGTAGTTGGCCTCGTGATAGCTGCAGCGCGCGGCGTCGCCCTCGGCCGCGCCAGCGGCCACCATCAGCGGCAGCAGGTGTTCCTCACGGGCGTGGGCCTGCCGCGCGGCAGGCGCCTGCGCCCAGGCTGACAGCCGTTCGGCCCGACCCTCGGGCGAGGGCAGGGCGCCTTGCAGCCACGCGTCGAACGCGACCGACGGCGCCTGGCCGCGGCCGTTGAACATCAGGCCCAGGTTGTGAAAGCTGAAGCCGCTGCCGAGGATCAGCACGCCCTCGTCGCGCAGCGGCGCCAGCGCCCGGCCCAGCGCCAGGTGCTCGGCCGGATCCAGCCCCTGGCGCAGCGACAGCTGCACGACGGGGATGTTGGCGTCCGGATACATGGGCACCAGCGTGCAGAACGCGCCGTGGTCGAAGCCGCGCTGGCTGTCGCGGGCGGCCGGCAGGCCGGCGGCCTCGATCAGCGCCACCACGCGCTCGGCCAGCGCCGGGGCGCCCGGGGCGGGGTACTGCACCTCGTAGGTGTGCGGCGGGAAGCCGCCGTAGTCGTACAGCATGCCGGGGTGCGCGGCGGTTTGCACCGTGAAGGCCGGGGCCTCCCAGTGCGCCGAGATCATCAGGATCGCCCGCGGCGCCTCGGGCAGCGACGCCGGCACGGCTTGCAGCGAGGCTTCCAGCCGGGCATGGGCCTGGCGGAAGTCGCCGTCCATCCAGGGCCAGGGGCCGCCGCCGTGGGAGAGGAAGAAGGTGGGCTGTTTCATGATGGCACCAGTGTGGGCCGGCAGAGCCCGCCCGGGGTTCAAGCCGGCCGCCGGCAGCGCTCAAAGCGGCTGAATGGCGCCGACGATAATCCGCGCCCCATGTCCCATGCCACGCCGCTTCCCGACACCGACGATGCCCTGCGCGTCGAGGACTACTTCCGCGACGCTGCCGTGCCCGCAGATGCGCTGCTGTGGTGGCAGCTGGAGCGCCAGGACGCGCTGTTGGCCGCCCAGCGGGCGCTGTTCGGCGGCCCGGCGCCGCTGGTGCGCCTGCGCGTGTGGGTGTTCTTCGAGCTGATGGCGCTGCGCGAGTCGCGGCTGACGCGCGAGGCGCTGAACCAGGCGTTCCACGTGCTGCGCGACGAGGCGCTGGACAACGTGCTCAAGCGCCTGCGCGAGGCCGACCTGCTGGCCTGGGACGCCACCGCGCAGACCTACGCCGTCACGCCGCTGGCCCAGCAGCTCGTCGGCCTGCTGCAGCCGCTGACGCAGGAGCAGTCGCCCGATGGCGACCTGGCCTCGTTGCTGGCCGGCGTGGCCGGGGCGCACCAGCTCGGCACGCTGCAGCCGGCCCAGTTGCAGCATTTGCTGGCGCAGCTGTCCCGCCTGTATGACGAGTTTGCGGATGCGATTGCGAGCGGCAGCGAGTTCGCGCTGCGCCGCGCGCGCACGCGCTTCGAGAAGGCGCTGACGCTGGTGGACCGTGCCGGCGAGGCGCTGGGTGCCATCATTGCGCAGGCCGAGTCGGCCGGCGAGGCGAGGCTGGAGCGTCTGGCCCGCGAGCTGGGCCTGGCGCAGGCGCGGCTGCTGGCGATGGCCAGCCAGTTCAACCGCGCGCTGCAGCAGGCCGACCGCCAGCGCGTGACGCTGGGCTCCACCGGCATCACGACGACCGATGTGCGCCGCTGGCTGCAGAGCCAGGGCGACCTGGCCACGCTGCTGAACGGCGCGTGGGAGCGGCCGGTGCACCCGGTGCTGGTGGCGCAGCGCGACCTCGTCGACACGGCCGAGGCTGAGTTCGAGCGTGACCGCCCCAAACCCGCCGAGGCGGCCGCGCTGCCGCAGGGACAGGCTGCGCCGACGGGCGAACTGGCCGTCATGCAGTTGCCGCCCGACATGGACCAGATGCAGGCGCTGCTGGCCGCCTGGTCCGCCGAACCCATCGAGCGCGATCTGACGCCAGCCATCCTGGGCGGCAGCTACGCCCGTGCCGCCTACCGAGCCCAGCTGCTGCCGCTGCTGGGCGATGCGCAAGCCCGCCACCTCAAAGGCGCCACCGGCGACATGGCCCGCCAGCCCTGGTCGGTGCGCTGGTCCGCCGAACAAGGCCCCGTGGACGACGAGTTCGTCAAATGGATGAGCCGCGGCGTGTTGACCCCTGAACAGTCTTCCCAATGAGCCCACTCGACGACTCCCAGCAACTCGCCGCGCAACTGCTGGCCCGGCGCTGGCTGCCGCGCAGCCATCCGCTCGTGAAGCGCGCGCTGATCGACACCGAGTTGTGGAACCAGCTCGGCGCGCGCCTGGCCGGCGTGGGCCTGCAGCTGGTGGACAACGTGCATGCCGACCACATCGCCGTGGCGCTGCTGCGCCCGGCCGAGAGCGCCGTGTTCGGCGAGACCGGCCTGGCTGCCAACAACAACCTCGACATCCCGCGGGACGGCGTGGCGTTGCTGGTGATCCTGTGGAGCCTCATCGTGTTGCCCAAGCGGCAGCGGCAGGTCGCTCGCAGCGACGCCATCCACGCCGGCCAGGGCGAGATGTTCGCCACCGATAAGCCCATGCCGCAGGCCGCCAGCGTGGCGCCGCTCATCAGCTACCGCAGCCTGCTGGCCGACTTCGGCGACCAGCTCGGCAAGAAGCTGCGGCTGGACACCAACCTCAAGCTGCTGGAGCGACACGGCTTCATCACGCGCCGCGGCGAGGACATCGCCGAAGGTCCGTTGCTGGACCTGCTGATCGACTACGACCTGCTGGCGCCGCGCATCCTTGACGGCGCCCTGGGCGACGTGCTGGCCCGCGCCGGCCATCCCGTCTCGCGTCCGCAAGAAGAACAACAAGACATTGACGACTGAAGATGTTCCACCTGCAATCGCTCGAACTGCTGCACTGGGACTACTGCCAGCGCGTCACGCTGCCGCTGGACGGCGCCATCATCACCATCGCCGGCCCCAACGGCTCGGGCAAGACCACGCTGCTGGACGCGATGCGCACGCTCCTGGGGCTGGAGTGCTCGGGCGGCCGCACGTACAAGACCTACGCCCGCCACGCCAACGCCGAGACGGCCTGGCTGCGCGCGCTGGTGGACAACCGGCCGCGCACGCGCCAGAACAGCAGCCGGCCGTTCGCGAGTTCGCTGCTGTACGCCGACCAGGTGACGCTGGCCTGCCGCATCGAGCGCCACGGCGGCGACTGGGTGCGCCGCTACACCATCCTCGACGGCGTGCACGAGATCGAGCAACTGGCCGAGAAGGGCGACCGCGACTGGCTGGGTATCGAGGCGTGGAAGAAGCGGCTGGAAGCGGCCGGCCTGACCCGCGCCATCGGCCGCGTGCTGGCGCTGGAGCAGGGCCAGACCGACCGGCTGTGCGAGCTGTCGCCCAAGGAGCTGTTGCGCCTCGTGTTCGAAGTGTTCGGCGACCAGGAGGTGCTGGACCGCTACGAACAAGCGCGCAGCCACCAGCAGCAGCTGGGCAAGGAAGTCGAGCAGGCCGGCGCCGAGCTGGCGCACACACAGGCGCAGCTGTCCGACCTGGCCAACCGCGTCAACAGCCACCGCCAGTACCAGCTGAAGATCCAGGAGCGCGAGCGCCTGGCCACCGAAGTGCTGCCCGTGTTGCGCTGGAGCGAGGCTCGTGAGCGCATCGCGCGAGACGCACGCGAGCTGCACCGCCAGCGCCTGTTCGCGTCGGGCGACGTGAAGGCGCTGAGCGACAAGCGCGCGGCCCTGCACAGCCTGTTCACCGCGCAGGAAGCAGCCAAGACCCGGCTGAAGGCGCTGGACGGCGAACGCCGCGAGGCCCGCGCGGCGTTCGATTCGGCGCGAGAGGCCGAGCGGCCCGCCGAGGCGCTGGTCAAGCGGGAGGACGAGCTGAAGGCCCTGGCCGACGTGGAGGCTGACGCCGCCGCGCTGACGGTCAAGCTGCAGGAGCTGGCCACCGAGCGCGACCGACTGCGCGCCGACTACACGCGTGCCAGCGACAAGGCCGCCAAGGCGCAGGCCGCGCTCGGCGAGCTGAGCGGCAAGCGCCTGCCCCCGCCGCCGCCCGAGGTCGCACCGATGAAGCGGGCGCTGGATGACGCCGGCATCGCCCACTACCTCGTGGCCGACTCCATCGACATCGCCGACGAAACCTGGCGAGCCGCTGCCGAGGGCCTGCTGCGCCCGTCGCGTTGGGTCGTCGTGCTTAAGCACCGCAGCGACGAGAGCCGGGCCTTCGACATCGCCGCGAAACAGCGCTACCGCCACTACGTTGTGGCTGACACCTCGCCGGTCACGCAGGCGCCCGTGGGCTCGCTGCTGGCGGCGCTGAATGTCAGCGCGCCGCTGCCGTCGTGGATGGCGCGGCAACTGGCTGGCATCCGCTGCGTCGCATCGACGGAAGACGGCGCGCAGGTCGGCGGGGAATGGATCACGACCGACGCCTACTACCGCGACGGCCGTGGCGGCCGTAGCGTGTTCGTCGAGCCGCGTGACCACCAGTTCGGCGCTTCCGCCGTTGACTCGCGCCGCGGCGCGCTGGAGAGCGAACTGGCCCGCTGGGACGGTGAGCTGAGTCGCATTGCCAAGGCGCAGGCCGAGGTCGAGCGCCAATTCAAGGACGTGCAGCGCGCGGCCGTGGGCCACAAGGCCGCGCAGGAGCTGAGCGAGCGTGCCGACGAGTTCGCCGAGGCGCGCGTGCGCCTGCCGGTGTTGCGGCAAGCGCGTGCTGAAGCCGCCTCGCGCATGAGTGCGCTCGACAGCGAGCACGAGCGTGTCGTGCGCGAGTCCACCCGCAGCGAGCAGGCGTACGAAGGCGCACAGATCGCGCTGAAGGACGGTGAGGGCTCGGCCGCTGGCCGGCTGCGCGAGCACGAGGCGAAGCGCGAGGCGCTGCGCAAGGCGTCGCAGGAGTCCCGCAAGCAGAAGGCCCAGTTCCCTAAATCGTGGGTCACGCCCGCCGCGCTGGCCGCTGCCCGCGACGAGTTCGAGAATGCCCGCCAGGCCGAGATCCGCGCGCATCACGTGGACCAGGAACTGCAAGGCGGTCACTGGGAGGTGGATGCCAGCGTCGTTGAGCGCCATGCGCGCATGGCCGTCCAGGTGCATGAGCAGGACAGCCAGCTCAGCGACCGCCGCGCCAGCAACGAGATGGCCCGCATCGCCGCCTTCAACGCCCGCGAGCGCTACATCGACGTGCTGCGCGCCACCGTGCGCCGCTACAAGAAGAACGTGGCCGAGTTGGGCGAACTGGCCGGCACCACCGCCGAGGCCATCCTCCCGCACCTGGACAACGACGACACCGTGCTCTCGCAGGCCGGCCTGCAGGTCAAGTTCAACTTCGACGGCAAGGGCGAGGTGGGCTTGAACGACGGCGAGGCCTCGGGCGGCCAGCAGGTGCTGAAGAGCCTGATCCTGCTGGTGGGCCTGATGAAGGACGACGAAACGCCCGGCGGTTTCGTCTTCATCGACGAGCCCTTCGCCCATCTGGACGTGCGCAACATC
Organism: Pelomonas margarita; assembly: GCF_043555875.1. Taxonomy (NCBI): domain Bacteria; kingdom Pseudomonadati; phylum Pseudomonadota; class Betaproteobacteria; order Burkholderiales; family Sphaerotilaceae; genus Roseateles; species Pelomonas margarita. The sequence continues at coordinate 291,116 of NZ_JBIGHW010000001.1, forward strand.
CAGCTGGTCGGCCACTTCCTGCGCAGCACCCGCGCGCAGTACCTGCTGACCACGCCGATCACGCACAACGTCGAGGTGTTCGAGCCCAGCGAGATCACGCTGGTGACCAGCAAGAAGCCGCGCGGCGAACGCTGGGCGCCGCCCATCGCAGTGCTGGCGCGCCGGCCCGAAGTCTCGGTCTATGACTGAGTGGGACTGGCCCGCGCCGTTCACGCTGGCGCTGTCGCCTGCGGCCGGGCACATCGACGGTCTGGGCCACACCAACAACGCCGTCTACGTGCAGTGGTGCGAGCAGGCGGGCTGGGCGCACTCCGAGGCGCTGGGCCTCACGCTGGACGACTACCGGCGCCTGGACCGCGCGATGGCCATCCGCGAGGGGCACTACGACTACCTGCTGCCCTCGTTTGAAGGCGAAGCGCTGGTGCTGGGCACCTGGCTCACCGCCAGCGACGGCCGCCTGACGATGGAGCGGCGCTTCCAGCTGCGTCGCGTGAGCGACGGCGCGACGCTGGTGCGCGGGCGCTGGCAGCTGGTGTGCATCGAGATCAGCAGCGGAAGACCGAAGCGCATGCCGGTGGAGTTCGTGCAGGGCTACGAGGCAGCCGTCGTCAGTCGCCCAGGCCAGCCCGGCTGAACCAGTCGGCCAGGAACTCCACGCAGACGCGCACCCGCGCCGACGCCGACAACCGCGTCGGGCACACGGCCCACACGTCGGCGGGCTGGTGGTAGCCCGGCAGCACGGGCAGCAGCCGGCCGGCGGCCAAGTCGTCCTGCACGTCCCATGTGGAGCGCAGGATGATGCCGTGGCCGTCCAGCGCCCATTGCCGCACGACGCCGCCCTGGTTGGCCGACAGTGGGCCGAACACGCGCACCGATGCCGCGCCGTCGGGGCCGACGAGGTCCCAGCGGGCGAAGTCCTGGTCGCGCTCCCGGATGGGGATGCAGCGGTGCGCGGCCAGCTCGGCCAGTGTCTGTGGATGGCCGTGGCGCGCCAGGTAGGCCGGCGAGGCGCACAGCACGCGGCGGTTGCGGGCCACGCGCCGCGCGGTGACATGGCCCTCGTGCACCTGGCCCAGGCGCAGGTCGAGCTGGAAGCCTTCCTCGATCAAGTCCACTGGCCGGTCCAGCAGCGCCAGCTCGATCTGCAGCTGCGGGTGCTGCGTGGCCAGCGCCGACAGCGCCGGCGCCAGGTGGCGGCTGCCGAAGCCCGTGCTGCTGCACAGCCGCAGCAGGCCGGCCGGCGCCGCGCGCTCCTGCGACAGCGCCTCGCCCAGCAGGTCCACGTCCTCGCTGATGCGGCGCGCCCAGGGCAGCACCAGCTCGCCCTGCGGCGTCAGCGTGATGCTGCGCGTCGTGCGGTGAAACAGCCGCACCTGCAGTGCCGCCTCCAGCAGCGCGATGCGCTTGCTGACCAGCGCCTTGGACACGCCCAGCGTGCGCGCCGCCATCGCAAAGCTGCCATGCCGCGCTACGCCGCAGAACAGGCGCAGGTCGTCGAGCTGGGGGAGGGGCTGGGTGTTCACGATTCGTGGTCGCTGAATCAACGGAGCCGGTGATTGTTGCTTTGGTCGTTGTCGATAAGCTGACGCCCATTCTTCAACGCCGGAGGCACTCCATGACCCATCGCATCGCTGTCATCGCCGGAGACGGCATCGGCCAGGAAGTGATGCCCGAAGGCCTGCGCGTGCTGGATGCCGCCGCGCGCCGCTTCGGGCTGGATCTGCAGTTCACGCATTTCGACTGGGCCCACTGCGACTACTACCTGCAGCATGGCCAGATGATGCCGGCCGACTGGTTTGAGCAGCTGCGCGGCTTCGACGCCATCTACTTCGGCGCCGTGGGCTGGCCCGACAAGGTGCCCGACCACATCTCGCTGTGGGGCTCGCTGCTGCAGTTCCGCCGCCGCTTCGACCAGTACGCCAACGTGCGCCCCGTGCGCTTGATGCCCGGCGTGCCGTGTCCGCTGGCCGGCAAGCAGGTCGGCGACATCGACTTCCTTGTCATCCGCGAGAACACCGAGGGCGAGTACTCCTCGGTGGGCGGCCGCATGTTCGAGGGCACCGAGCGCGAGACAGTGCTGCAGGAGGCCGTGTTCACGCGCCACGGCACCGACCGCATCCTGAAGTACGCGTTCGAGCTGGCGCAGTCGCGGCCCAAGAAGCACCTGACTTCGGCCACCAAGTCCAACGGCATTGCGATCTCCATGCCCTACTGGGACGAGCGCGTCGAGGCCATGGCCAAGGACTACCCGGACGTGCGCTGGGACAAGTCCCACATCGACATCCTGACCGCCCGCTTCGTGCTGACGCCCGAGCGTTTCGACGTGGTGGTGGCGTCCAACCTGTTCGGCGACATCCTGTCCGACCTGGGCCCGGCCTGCACCGGCACCATCGGTATCGCGCCGTCGGCCAACCTGAACCCGGAGCGGCGCTTCCCGTCGCTGTTCGAGCCGGTGCACGGCTCGGCGCCGGACATCGCCGGCCGCGGCATTGCCAACCCGGTGGCGATGATCTGGTCCGGCGCGCTGATGCTGGACTTCCTGGGGCAGGGCGACGCCCGCTTCGAGGCCGCCCGCGCCGCCGTCATGGCCGCCATCGAGGCCGTGCTGCAGCACGGCCCGCGCACGCCCGACATGGGCGGCAACGCCAGCACCCGCGCGCTGGGCGAGGCCGTGGCGGCGCACGTCGCCGGCTGAGCCTGCGGCCGTTGATATACGATTCGTATACGAATCGTATATAGTGCCGGTATGGGAATCGTCAAAATCTCCGATCCGTTGCACGAGAGTCTGCGCGTGGCCAGCCAAGCCCTGTCGCGCTCCATCAATGCCCAGGCCGAGCACTGGATGCGCATCGGCCTGCTGGCCGAATTGCACCCGCAGCTCAACCACAGCGAGCTGTGCCAGTTGCTGATCCGCGCCGAGCAGGAAGGCGGGCTGGATCTGGCCCGCGTCGCCGGCTGGATTCAGCCCGTCAAGGCCAAGGGGGCGCGCGCATGAAGAGCCTCAAGCTGCGCACGCCCGAGGAAGTCGCCAAGGCCCGTGCGGCCGGTCACCTCATCGCCGAGGTGCTGGCCATGCTCAAGCCCCACGTGGTGCCCGGCGTCACGACGGAGGAGCTGGACGCGATCTGCCACGACTACATCGTGAACACGCTCAAGTGCATCCCGTCCAACGTCGGCTATCACGGCTTCCCGAAGACGGCCTGCATCTCGCCCAACCACGTTGTCTGCCACGGCATCCCGAGCAAGGACAAGACGTTGAAGAAGGGCGACATCGTCAACGTCGACGTCACGCTGACCAAGGACGGCTGGTTCGGTGACAGCAGCCGCATGTTCATTGTCGGCGAGGCCAGCGTGCTGGCACGCCGGCTGGTGATGACGACCTACGAGGCACTGCGCGCCGGCATCCGCCAGGTGCGCCCCGGTGCCACGCTGGGCGATGTGGGCCATGCCATTCAGAAGGTGGCCCATGCGGCCGGTTTCAGCGTCGTGCGCGAGTACGGCGGCCACGGCATCGGGGACGTTTATCACGACGAGCCGCACGTCAACCACTTTGGTCGTCCGGGCGAAGGCCTGCGCCTGCAGGAGGGCATGATCTTCACGATCGAGCCCATGATCAACGCCGGCGGCGCCGCCATCCGCGAGCTCAATGACGGCTGGACCGTGGTGACGCGCGACAAGTCGCTGTCGGCGCAGTGGGAGCACATGGTGGCCGTCACCAAGGACGGCTTCGAGATCCTGACGCCGTGGCCGGACGGCCTGGGCGACTACCCCGCGATCGACTGAGGCCTGTTGGGGGGTGTGCACCGCGCCTCAGTTGCGGGCGTGCGCCACCCGGTAGCTGGCCAGCCCCGGCAGTTCGGGCAAGCGGCTGGCGAAGCGTGACAGCGTCGCGCGGCCGTAGTTGTGCCGCGCGGTGCAGACGAAGCGCCATTCCTGCTGCCCATCCGCGCATTCGATGCTGACCGAACCGGGCGCGAAGTCGTAGCCCAGCGTGGCGGCGAAGGCCACGAGTTCGGCCTGCTCGAAGGCGCGGCCGGGCTCGCCCCGCAGGTGCACGGCGATGGCCGGGTGCGAGGGCAGGGCGGCTTCCAGCTTGGCGCCCCACATCATCAGGCTGGCGCACAGCAGCGTCAGCGCGATGGCGGCGAAGTAGAAGCCCATGCCCAGCACGATGCCGATGGCCGACGCCGCCCACAGGGACGCGGCCGTCGTCAGGCCGGAGATGTTCATGCCCTCGCGCATGATGACGCCGGCGCACAGGAAGCCGATGCCGGTGACCACGCCCTGGATGACGCGCGTGGGGTCCATCAGCGTGGGCGCGGCCAGGCCTGCGCTGCCGCCGAACCACTGCTGCGGCAGGCCCAGCAGCACGATCACGGCGGTGGACGCCATGCAGACCAGCGCGTACGTGCGCATGCCCGCCGCCCGGCCGTGGAAGGCGCGTTCATAGCCCAGCACCAAGCCCAGCAGGCCGGCGCCCGCGAGGTGCAGCAGCACGAGCAGGTTGGCCTGCCATTGCGGCAGGGTCCAGTAGCGCAGCAGCTGGTCGGTTTCGAGCATGGGCGTGGGCGGTGGCGAGGCGGGTTTGCTTGCAGGCCACGCTAACCCAGCTTGCCGCGCCTCGCCAGTGGGCGCTACGCGAGCGCCGTCATGCGCTCCACGAGCACGCAGCGCACCCACTTGCGAGCGGTGATCTGCGCCGTCTGCGTGCGCAGGAACTCCTCGGCCTGCGAGTGCGCCGTCTCGAACTCGAAGCCGCACAGCTGCACGATCTTGCTGAGCTGCCGCGTCCAGATGCGGCGCACCGAGGCGCTGAACAGCGGCACGCCCTCGTCCTCACCCAGCAGCAGGCGCAGCTCGTAATGCTGCGCGTCCAGCGCGGGCTCGGCGGCGGTCAGGATCTGCAGGCCGTCCTCGCTGAGGTTGACGACCACGCCGCCGCGGGCATCGGCCAGGCTTTGCGGCTTGATGACCCAGACGGGCAATTGCTCGTGCGCCTCGGGCACGAGGAAGAACTCGACACGGGGGGAGCGGCGTTGGTCAATCGACATGGTGTGATCCGGTAGTTCCATCGGGCCGGATCACAGCATTGCCGAATGACAAGGAATTGTCAGCCCCTGTCGTCGCTGAATGAAGGGACGGTCAAACCGCGAGCAGGTCCACTTCGAACAGCAGCGTCGCGTTCGGCGGGATCACGCCGCCGGCACCGTAGGCGCCATAGCCCAGCTCGGGCGGCAGCACCAGCATGCGCGTGCCGCCCACCTTCATGCCCTGCACGCCTTCGTCCCAGCCGGCGATGACCTCCCCGCCGCCGAGCTTGAACTTGAAGGCCTGGCCGCGGTCCTTGCTGGAGTCGAACTTCTTGCCGCGCAGGCCGTCCTTGTAGAGCCAGCCGGTGTAGTGCACCGACACGCGCTGGCCCTTGGCCGCCACGGCGCCTTCGCCAACGACGCGGTCCTCGAACTGCAGGCCGCTGGCGGTGGTCTGCAGCGTCAGCTCGATGGCCTCGGGGCCGCCGGCCACGCCCAGCAGCTCCACGTCGAAGCACAGCGTCGCGTTCGGCGGGATCACGCCGCCCGCGCCGCGCGCGCCATAGCCCAGTTCGGCCGGGATGATGAGCGTGCGCTTGCCGCCGATCTTCATGCCCTGCACGCCTTCGTCCCAGCCGCGGATGACCATGCCGGCGCCCAGCTCGAACTCGAAGGGGTCGTTGCGGTCCTTGCTGGAGTCGAACTTGGTGGTCTTGGCGCCGTTCACCCACAGCCAGCCGGTGTAGTGCACGGTGACGTCCTGGCCGGCCGCCGCCGTCTTGCCGTCACCCACGACGGTGTCTTCGAACTGCAGGCCGCTGGGGGTGGTGTTCATGGGGGGATCCTTGCAATGGAAATGGGGAGGGCGGATTGTCGCTGGGCCTGCGCGCGTGGTCGTGGCTTACATCGGCTTGAAGCGCGACTGGAAGCTCTGGCTGACCGGCAGCCTCGCGTCGCTGCCCTTGAGCAGCACCTCCATGCCGGTCAACCGCCGCTCGACGCGGGCCACGTGCGCCAGGTTGACGACCACGGCTCGGTGGATCTGCCAGAACTGGCCGGGGTCCAACTGCGCCAGCAGGTCGCGCAGCGACAGCCGCAGCAGGAACTCGCCCTCAGCCGTCACAGCGCAGGTGTACTTGTTGTCGCTGCGGAAGTGCGTCACGTCGGCCGCCATGACGAGGTGCAGCCGCTCGCCCTGCGAGGCCTGCAGCCAGCGCAGCGGTGCTGCGGGTGGCGGCGGCATGCCGGCCGGTGCCAGCGTGGGCGGCGCCCACTGCTGCAGCCACTGCGCCAGTTGCGCCGGCGGCCACTGCAGGCGTTGCTGCAGCCGCTGCACGGTCTCGCGCAGTCGCGCTTCGGCCAGCGGCTTGAGCAGGTAGTCGATGGCGCCGTGCTCAAAGGCCTGCACCGCGTGCGCGTCGTAGGCCGTCACGAAGACGATGTGGGCCAGACCCTTCAGGCGCCGCGCCAGCGACAGGCCGTCCAGCCCCGGCAGGCGGATGTCGACGAACACGATGTCGGGGCGCAAGTCCAGCGCCAGTGCCAGGCCATGGTCGCCGTCCTCGGCATCGGCCAGCACCTGTAGCTGCGGCCACAGCTGGGCCAGCCCGTCGCGCAGCCGCTGACGGGGCAGGGCTTCGTCTTCGATGATGAGCGCGGTGGGGGTGTTCATGCGGTGGCAGTCCAGGGCAGGGTGATGCGGGCCAGCACGCCACCACCGTCGGCCTGCTGGATGCTCAAGTGTGCGGCGGGGCCGTAGAGGCTGGCTAGGCGGTCGCGCACGTTGGCCAGCCCCAGGCCCTGCGACGCGCCGGCGGCGGGCGAAGCGGGCTGCAGGCCGGCGCCGGTGTCGGCCACCTCCACCACCAGCCGCTCGCCATCGCGGCGCGCGCCGACTCGGATGCGGCCGCCGGCCGTCAGCGGCTCAATGCCGTGCCGCATCGCGTTCTCCACCAGCGTCAGCAGCATCAGCGGCGGCATGGCGTGGGCGGCGCAGTCGGCGTCGGCCTGCACGTGGAACTGCAGCCGTGCGCCCAGCCGCGTGGCCATCACGGTCAGATAGGCGCGGGTCAGTTCGAACTCATTGCCGACCGTGGACAGCGGCTCGCGCAGCGACGGCAGCGCCAGGCGCAGGTAGTCGTGCAGCTCGCCCAGAAAGCGCTCTGCCGTGGCGGGCTGTTGGCGGATCAGCTGCTGCAGGCTGGCCAGCGCATTAAACAGGAAGTGCGGCTCCACCTGGGCCTGCAGCGCCTTCAGCTCGGCCACGCTGACCTGGCGGGCCAGGTCGGCCATCGCCGCCTGCTGCTCGGCCTGGGCCACGCGCAGCCGCACGGCCTGCTCCTCGCGCCAGCGCCACCAGCGCAGCGGCAGGTGCACCAGCACCGCGAAGCCCCAGGCCGGCAGCGCCAGCCGCGCGACCTCCCAGGCCTGGCCCCAGGGCACGGCGCGCGGGCCCGGCACCAGCGCCAGCCCCAGCAGCGCGCCGGCGGCCGCGGCCACCGGCACGCCGACGGGCCACCACCGCCAGCGCAGCACCAGCAGCGCGGCGCTGTAGGCCAGCCACAGCTGGGCCGACAGCGCCAGCCAGCGCGCGCCGGGCCATTGCAGCGCGGCCAGCGCCCAGCCGGCCCAGAAGATCAGGCTGGGCAGCAGCGTGGCCAGCAGCCGGACGGGCAGGCGTTCAGTCAAGGCGGGCATTGGCGAGGGGTTGGGGCGGCACCTGCGCCATCACGCGGCGGCTCTCGGCGAAGCTCTGGCGGGCGCGGGCCCAGTCGATGTTCAGCGTGGTGGTCGTCACGGGCACGTCGCGGCCCACGACGTCGAAGCGCAGCTGGCGCGCCCACAGCTGGCCTTCGCCCACCAGCGCCAGGCCGACGCTGATCAGCGGCGCGTCGGCCGGCACGTCCATGACGACGCTGACCGGCCGCCAGTCGCCACCGGGGTGCACGGCGCTGCCGGGCGGCAGGCGGTGCTCCACGCCGGGGGCGCCCTCGGCCACGCGGTTGAGCATGCCGCCGTCGCCAGGCGTGAGGTAGATACCGGCCCACGGCGCGGCACCCTCGGCTCTCATCTCGGCGCTGAAGCGCACGCGCTGGCCGGCATAGCCGTAGGCCGGCTGCGTCAGCGCGCCGACGTTGGGGCCAAGCGGCAACTGCGGGCGCGTCGAGCGGATCGTCAGCGTGGGTGTGCCGGCGGCGTCGCCGACCGGGGTGAGGCCGATCTCGAAGCCGTTGCTGGTATCGGGCTTGTCGCTGTGAGAAATGGCGAAGACATGCCAGCCGTCCGGCACGCGGGGCGCGGCGGCGCTGACGCTGAGCACGAAGGCGGCCAGGGGAACGAGGGCCAGGGCGCGGTAGTCCATGAGGGGCTCCTGATTCGGGGTGTGGGGGGCTCAGCGCAGTGCCAGGTTGCTGGGCGGCGTGGGCTGGCCGGCCTGGGCGCGCTGGTTGCGCCCGATCAGTTCGCGCAGCGCGGCGGTCTGTGCGGCGGCGAAGCGGTGCGTCGTCAGCGGCGTGTCGATGCCGACGACCTCCAGCCTGAAGCCGCGTGCCCACACCTGCCCGTTGCCCAGCAGCGCCAGGCCCACCGTGGCGGCGCCCATGCCGTCGGCCGGGATGTCGGCGACGACGTTGACCTCGCACCATTCCGGGCATGCCGCGGCACCGGCCTGCGCGGAGGGCTCGGGTTCGTCGGCGCTCGTGGGCAGCAGGTACAGCGGCAGGAAGCCGTCGCGCACCACCAGCCCGGTCCAGCCGTCGGTGCCGGTGGCCTTGACCTCGGCCGTGAAGCGCACCCGCTTGCCGGTGTAGCCCACGACGCTCTGCCAGACGGCGCCCAGTTCGGTGGGCTGGCGATGGCCCAGCGATTGCACGGTCAGCGCGCGCGAGGCTTGCTGCTCGGTGGTGGGTGCCACGCCGTAGGCGTAGATGGGGGCGGCCGGCCAGGTGAGGCTGGCGCCCCCCTGCCAGCCATTGGGCAGGCGCAGGGGCTCGGCGCTGCTGGCGCTGAGCGCCAGCACGGCGATGGGAATGGCGAAGAGGCTGCGGTAGTCCATGGTGACGTGCGTGTTGGTGGCTGACGGGGCGAAGTGTCTGCACCGTCCGCCGGGGTGCCTAGCGCGCTGCGACGAGCGCCCAGCTCGGGCGACGAGGGCGAGCCGGTGGCGACGAGGGCATGTCGGCGTTTCAACGCCCCTGGCCGTACCGCGCCGCCCAGGCCTGCTGCGCGGCGGCCAGCGTGTGAGCCAAGCCCAGGTGCGCCGCCGGTGCCGGCAGCCCCAGCCGCACCGCAGCCTCGCGCAGCCGCGCGAGCGGGTCGGCGAGGTCGAGGGCCGCCGCGCCGTTCTGCTTGGACAGCTTGTGCCCGTCGGCCGCCAGCACCAGCGGCGTGTGCAGGTAGCGCGGTGTGGCCACGCCCAGCGCGCGCTGCAGCGCGATCTGGCGCGGCGTGTTGTCGGCCAGGTCTTCGCCGCGCACGACGTCGGTGATGCCCTGCTCGGCGTCGTCCACGACGACCGCGAGCTGGTAGGCCCACAGACCGTCGGCACGCTTCAGCACGAAGTCGCCGACGTCCGCGTCGAGGTCCTGCGACTGCGCGCCGAGCCGGCGGTCCTGCCAGGCGATGCAGCCTTGCACGCGGTAGCGCCAGGCGCGCGGCGTGCGAGCTCCGGTGCCTGCGCGGCAGGTGCCGGGGTAGACCAGCTCGCCGTGCTTGGGGCGCGGGCCAAGGCTGCGTTCGTAGGCGGCGGCGATCTCGGCACGCGTGCAGGCGCAGCCGTAGGCGTGGCCGGCGGCGATCAGGCTGTCCAGCGCTCCCTGGTAGCGGTCGCCGCGTTGCGATTGCCACACAGGCGTTTCGTCCGGGTGCAGGCCCAGCGTGGCGAGCTGGCTCAGGATGAACTCGCCCGTGCCCGGCGGGCAGCGCGGGCCGTCCACGTCCTCGATGCGCACCAGCCACTGGCCGCCGTGGGCGCGGGCGTCCAGCCAGCTGGCCAGCGCTGCCACCAGCGAACCGTCGTGCAGCGGGCCGGTGGGCGAGGGCGCGAACCGGCCCCGGTAGCGGCCGCTTCCGGTCACAGCACCAGGCCTTCGTGCTGCTCCAGCAGGGCGCGGCGTGTGGCCTCGCTGCGCAGCTTGTCCAGCCACCAGGCCAGGGCCTTGCCGGGCGCCTGGCCGGTGTCGCGCCAGGCGTAGTGCATGACACCCGAGCGCCGGCCCTCGTAGGTGGCCTTGCGCACGAGGCGGCCGGCGTCAAGGTGGCGGCGCACCATGCTGACGGGCAGCGAGCCGCAGCCCAGGCCGCGCAGAAGGGCTTCGAGCTTGGTGGCCATGGAGGGCATGGTCAACACGTCCTGCCCGGGCAGCAGGCCCACGGTGATGGGTGCCAGCGTGCGGGCGCTGTCGGCCACGGCCACGATGCGGTGTTCGGCGATCTGCGCGGCCGTCAGCGGCTCGGGCAGCTCGGCCAGCGGGTGGTGCGGCGCGACGCAGAACGCGAACTCCAGCTCGCCGGCCGGCTCGCAGTGGATGTTGCTGCTGGCGGCCTGCGCGGGCACGCCCAGTGCCAGGTCGGCCTGGCCGTGCAGCAGCGCCTCCCAGGTGCCGGCCAGCACCTCCACGCGCAGCTTCAGTCGCGTGGGCGGCGGCGTGCCGTCGTCCAGCCGCTGCGCGTAGAAGGCCTCCATCAGGTCGAACACGGCGCGGCGGGCGACGGCGTCGTCCATCACCAGCGTGAGCTCGCTCTCCCAGCCGGTGGCGATGCGGCGCACGCGGTTGGCCACGGCGTCCAGTTCCTGAAGCAGCCGCCGGCCTTCCACCAGCAGCTCCTGGCCGGCGGAGGTCAGCACGGCCTGGCGGGAGCTGCGGTCGAACAGCAGCACGTCCAGCGCGTCCTCCAGCTGGCGCACGGAGTAGGTCAGCGCCGACGGCACCCGGCCCATCTCGCGGGCGGCGGCGGCAAAACTGCCAGTGCGGGCAATGGTGTCCATCATGGACAGGGCCTCGGGGGTCAGGGCACGGCGCTTGTCTTGGGTCATCTGTTCAGTCTATTTGAACGGTGTCCTCAAGCCGTGCTGGTCGATGGCGGACAGGCCGGCTCCTACATTGACTCCATCGCCAACAAGCAAGGAGCCTGAGATGACCACCCAACTGATCAAGTCCAGCGACCGCGGCTACGCCGACCATGGCTGGCTGAAGTCCTTCCACAGCTTCTCGTTCGCCGACTACTACGACCCGGCCCGCATGGGCTTCGGTGCGCTGCGCGTCATCAACGAGGACAAGGTCGCCCCCGGCCGCGGCTTCGGCACGCACGGCCACCGCGACATGGAGATCATCAGCTACGTGCTGTCCGGCGAGCTGGCCCACAAGGACAGCATGGGCAACGGCGAGGTGGGCGGCGCCAACGCAGGCGTCATCCGCCCCGGCGACGTGCAGCGCATGAGCGCCGGCACCGGCGTCATGCACAGCGAGTTCAACCATGCCAAGGACGAGACGACGCACTTCCTGCAGATCTGGATCATGCCGGACCAGCGCGGCATTGCCCCGAGCTACGAGCAGAAGCACTTCGACCCGGCGTCCAAGCGCGGCAAGCTGCGGCTGGTCGCCGCCAACGATGGCGCCGACGGGGCCGTGACCATCCACGCGGATGCCAAGCTGTATGCCGGCTTGTTCGACGGCGCTGAGAGCGCCGAGCTGGCCCTGGACCTCACCCGTCTGGCCTATATCCACGTGGTGCGTGGATCGCTTAACGTCAACGGGCAAGACCTGACGGCGGGTGATGCCTTGCAGGTTCGTGAAGCATCGCGCCTCTCGCTTTCGGCCGGCAAGGACGCCGAGGTTCTCGTTTTTGACCTGGCCGCCTGATCTTTTTCACTCCAACCGAGGAAATCCACCATGAGCAAGATCGTTGTCCTGTACCACTCCGGCTACGGCCATACCAAGAAGGTCGCCGAGGCCGTCGCCGGCGCGGCTGGCGCGCAGCTGATCGCCATCGACGCCGAGGGCAACATCGGCGATGCCGACTGGGCCACGCTGGCCGCGGCCGACGGCATCGTCTTCGGCACGCCCACCTACATGGGCGGCCCGAGCTGGCAGTTCAAGAAGTTCGCCGACGCGAGCAGCAAGCCCTGGTATGCCCAGGTCTGGAAGGACAAGATCGCCGCCGGCTTCACCAACAGCGCCACGCTCAATGGCGACAAGCAGGGCACCATCCAGTACCTTCACGCGTTGAGCCAGCAGCACAGCATGATCTGGGTCGGCATGGGCATGAAGGCGCCCAACCACAAGGCCGCCACGCGCGACGACGTCAACAATCTCGGTGGCTACGCCGGCCTCATCACGGCCACGCCCAGCGACGCCTCGGCCGAGGAGATGGTGCCGGGTGACATTGCCACGGCCAAGGCCTTCGGCGAGCGCGTGAAGGCGGTCGTGGAGCGCTGGACTAAATAAGGCCCAGGTCGCGCGGGCTGGCGCCAGGAAAGACCTGCGCCAGCTGCGCGTCGTTCAGGCCGTACATTCGCCTGAACAGGCCACCCAGCGTCGCCCGCACCTCGTTGAGCACGGGCCAGTCGCGGTGCTGGTGCAGCGTGGCCGCGCTGACGGCCACCTGCTCGCCAGCGATGCGCCCGCCGCGCACGGCGCCGCCCAGCACCCAGTAGGCGCTGCCGTGGCCGTGGTCGGTGCCGCGGTTGCCGTTCTCGCGGAAGGTGCGGCCGAACTCGCTCATGACCACGACGACGGTGTGGCGCCATTGCGGCCCCATCTCGTCGGCAAACAGCGCCAGGCCGCGCCCCAGCTCGCCCAGCCGCGTGGCCAGCGTGCCGGTGGCGCCGCCCTGGCCCACGTGGGTGTCCCAGCCGCCCACGTCGATGAAGCCCAGCGTGACACGCTCGCGCATCAGCCGCGCGACGCGGCGCGCCTCCAGCGCAAATCCCTTGGGCGCGATGGCGCCACGACTGGCTGCCTGCATCTCTGCGGCCATGTCCTCGGACTTCATGCCGGCCATCTCTCGGGCGACCTCGTCGCGCACCTCGAAGCCGCCGCTCACCGCCTCGGCGAAGCGTGTGCCGGCGTACATGCCGCTGATGAGCTGGGCCTGGGCCGGCGTGATGGCCGGCTTGTTCACGTCGCGAAGCGCCTGGTTGGCCACGGGCTGCTCGCCGCGCAGGATCAGCGGCAGCTGGTCGGTGAAGGCCATGGCCTGCAGGCGCGTGGGGCTGCCCAGCACCGTGGCCAGCCGGTTCATGAAGCCGCTGCGGAAGTCGCGTGGCCCCTGCTCGGCCTGACCCAGCTCGATGTTGTCCTGCGTCTCGAAGTGGCTGCGCGACAGGTCGCGGCTGCCGGCAAACGGCACAAAGGCGGCCTGCTGGTGCCGCCACAGCGGGTGCACGCTGTCGGCCAGCGCGGGCGCCAGGCCCCAGTCGCTGTCCAGCGCCAGCGCGGCGCCCTTCGGGATCGCGATGTTGGGACGCGCCTCGGCATAGAAGGGCGCGGTGGGCACCAGCAGGTTGGCGGCGTCGTAGCCGCCGCGCAGGAACACCACCAGCAGGCGCGGCGTCTCGGGTGCGCCGGCCCACACGCGGGCGGGCAGTGCTGCGCCCAGGCCCAGTTGAAGCAGCAGTCGTCGGTCCATGGCGCTCACCTGTGCATGAGTTCGGGGGAAGACAGCAGCAGGCCGTTCCATTCCTGCTGCGAGCCGGCCGTGGCCAGTGCCTGCCGCGTGGCTGCGGCCAGGCGCGGCGCGATGGCGTCGAAGTACAGCGGCTGCGCCAGCTGCGGGAAGGCCGGCCGCTCGCGCGTGTCGCCCTCGGGCTTGAACAGGCCGGCGCTGCCGCTGCCCAGAGTGCGGGCGATCTCGAAGCGCGTATTCAGCTGGCCGGGGCCGGCCCAGGCGTTTTCGTCCAGCGGGTAGCCATCGGGCGTCTGTCGGTTGAAGGGCGACTGCCCCAACCGGGCCAGCCAGCCCAGCATGGGGCCGGTGTTGAGCACCACGCGGTCGCCATAGGCCAGCCGCACCGCGCCGAGCACGAAGTGCGCCGGGTCCTTGAACTTGACGCCCAGCGAGGCCTCGAACTCGGGCGCGCTGACCATGGTGCGCAGCACCTCGTCCAGCCGGCCGTCGGTCTGCTGCCAGCGCTGCACCATGCGCGCCACCAGCGCGGGCGGTGGCGTGTCGGCCACGAAGTACTGGGCCAGCTTGCGCGACACGTGGCGGGCGGTGCTGGGGTGGCGGGCCAGCAGGGCCAGCACCTGGTCCAGCTCGGCCTCGCCCTGGCCCTTGATGTTGACGCCCAGCAGCTGCTTGTCGCCGAAGTCGTGCCGCGCGGGGTGGAACTCGGTCAGCCCGGCCAGCCGGTAGCCGGCCTCGTGCTCGGGCTTGAGGCGGGGCTTGGTGCCGCTGGCGTTGACGCCCAGGCCGGTCAGCACGCGAGCGAGCTCCTGTACATCGCGCTGGCCGTAGCCGCCGTCCGCGCCCAGCGTGTGCAGCTCCAGCAGCTCGCGCGCGTAGTTTTCGTTGAGGCGGCCGGCGGCGTTCTGGTCGTTGTCCAGGTAGCGCAGCATGGCCGGGTGGCGGGCCGTGTAGCCCAGCAGGTCGCGGAAGCGCCCGAGCGAGCGCTCGTGCAGGCCCTGCTCGTAGTCGCCCACCATGGCGCGCAGGTTGTGCTTGTACTGGTGGACGTTGAAGTGGTTGAACCAGAACCAGCCCAGCTGTGCCTGCAGTTGCTGCGGGGCGTACAGCGCCCGCAGCAGCTGGCGCGTCGCGGCGTCGCGGGCCAAACGCGTCATGGCGGCCTGGTACTGCTTTTGCGCCTCGGCCTTGGCCGTGTCGTCGGTCAGCGCATCGGCGGCCTTGCGCTGGGCTTCCATGCGCTGCACCAGCGCGGGCAGCGGCTCGCGAAGGCTGGGCAGCGCGTCGAGCTGGGCCTGGGCCGCCTCGGGCAGCGGGGCGCTGGCGGCCGGCTGCAACTGGGCGTCCAGCCAGGTACTGCGGCCCTGGCGGCGCAGTTGCGCCAGGTCTGCGCTGCGGGCGCCCCAGGTCAGGCGGTCCAGCCACAGCGCATCCCGTGCCGGGTCTTGCCCCGCCGCAGGAGATGCAGGCGTCGTGGCACAGCCGGCGAGGGCCAGCGTGACAACGGCGGCAACCGTGGCGGCGAGGGTGAGGGCGAGCGTTCTCATGGCGGGCGCCATGATGGCGCGGCCGGGCTCGGCCGTCGATGGCGGCAACAAGACTTCACATGTCGTCGCTGCTGTCGCGCCTTGGCGCGGGCCGAGCGCCGGGCCGCCCCAAGCCGGTCCGCCAGGCGATTGACAAGCGGCTCGACGCCACTTGTATCGCCGCCCCTCGGGGGACCGACCCAAGCGCCTGCGTTCAGCAGGAGCGCTTGGGGCGAGGGGCCTGTTTACTTGATGTAGATCTTGTCGAACAGGCCGCCGTCGTCGAAGTGCGCCTTTTGCACCGTGCGCCAGTCGCCGAACAGCTCGCCCAGCGTGAACAGCTTGACCGGCTGGAAGGTCTTCGCGTACTTCGCCGCCACCTTGCCATCACGCGGACGGTAGTAGTTCTGCGCGGCCAGCTCCTGGCCCTCGGGGCCGTACAGGAACTCCAGGTAGGCCTGGGCCTGCTTGCGCGTGCCGCGCTTGTCCACCACCTTGTCCACCACCGCCACCGGCGGCTCCGCCAGGATGGACAGGCTGGGCGTGACGATCTCGAACTTCTCCGGGCCCAGCTCCTTCACGGCCAGAAAGGCTTCGTTCTCCCACGCAATCAGCACGTCGCCGATGCCGCGCTCCACGAAGGTCGTCGTGGAGCCGCGCGCGCCGGAGTCCAGCACCTTGACGTTGGCGAAGATCTTCTTGACGAACTCCTGCGCCGTGGCCGGCGTGCCGCCGTTCCTCAGGTTGTAGCCCCAGGCCGCCAGGTAGTTCCAGCGCGCGCCGCCGCTGGTCTTGGGGTTGGGCGTGATGACTTCGACGCCGGGCTTGGTCAGGTCGTTCCAGTCCTTGATGCCCTTGGGGTTGCCCTTGCGCACGAGGAAGACGATGGTGGACGTGTAGGGGCAGGCGTTCTGCGGCAGGCGCTTCTGCCAGTCCAGTGGCAGCAGCTTGTGGTCGGCTACGGCGTCAATGTCGTAGGCCAGGGCCAGCGTCACGACATCCGCCTCCAGCCCGTCGATGACGGAGCGGGCCTGCTTGCCCGAGCCGCCGTGCGAGGCCTTGATGGTGATGGTCTCGCCGGTCTTGGCCTTCCAGTGGGCGCTGAAAGCCTTGTTGAAGTCCTGGTAGAGCTCGCGCGTCGGGTCGTAGGAGACGTTGAGCAGCGTGGTCTGGGCGAGGGCGCCGGTGGCGGCGAGAGTCAGGGCGAGGGTGGCGAGAACGGTTCGCATGAGAGGCCTGCTGAAGTGATGGGGCTCACTCTAGGGAGGCCGCCTGTCGCTCACAACGAAGGCTTGCGCAGCTGCTCATGCGGTTTTCGTTGCAGGGGCCGGGCCATGTGTCAGCTTGGTGATATGGCGGCCACACGCTGGAAACCCGGCCTCCCTAAAGTGGCCGCGAGACCCCAACGACGCCGCCGTGCAGGCGGCCTGCACCATGCGTTCCACTGCTGAATCCCCCGCCCGCCCCGATGCCGACCGCCGCCGCCTGCTGGGCGCGTTCGGTGCCTTGTGCGCGCCGGCCGCCGGCCAGGCGGCCGATGGCGCCGTGCCGGTGGCCACGGCCACGGCGCTGGAGGCCGAACTACAGCGACTGGCGGGCCAGGCGGCGGCCGGCTGCAGCGTCGTCGCCCATGAAACCGAAGGGCCGTTCCCTCTGCGCGCGGCGCTGGCCGGCTCGGCGCTGCTGCGCAGCGACATGACCGAGGGCCGCCCCGGTGTGCCGCTGACGCTGCGCGTCGTCGTGACGGATGCGAGCCGGCGCTGCGCCCCGCTGGCGGGCGCCTGGGTCTACCTGTGGCATTGCGATAAGGACGGCGCCTACTCCGGCGACGAGCAGGCCGCCGCCGGCGCTGCCCAGCCCTCGACCTTCATGCGGGCCGTGCAGCGCTGCGATGCCGACGGCGCGGTGACGTTTCACACCGTCTACCCCGGCTGGTACGAGGGCCGCATCACCCACATCCACTGCATGGTGTTCCTGCCCGGCAGCGCCTTGTCGGCACGCAGCGCGTCGGTGGCGACGACGCAGTTCGCGTTCCCGCCGCTGGTGACAGACGCCGTCTACGCCAGCCCGCTGTACGGCCAGGGCCCCAACACCTCGGTGCGCAGCTTTGCCGAGGACATGGTGTTCGCTGACGGCACGGGCACCGAGATGCTGGCGCTGTCGGGCAGCGTGGCGGCCGGCTACCTGGCCGGTATCACGCTGGCGGTGGACCCAGCCGCGCCGCCGCGGGCGGAGCTGCTGGGCGAGCCGGGCGGCCCCGGCCGGGGCCCGCGTCCACCGGACGGCGCGTTGCCACCCCTGCCGCCCGGCCTGGGGCTGCGGCCCCTGCCTGGCGGGCCGGGACCGCGCCCGCGCCGGCCGGGTTGATCAGCCGCCCACGGCGCGCAGCAGCGGTGGCAGCGTGTCGGCGCTGTCGTCCGCCGTCAGCTGGCGCTGCGCGTCCACCACCTCGCGGGTCAGCGGCGAGGCGAAGGTCTGGATGAAGGCGTACACGTAGTCGCGCAGGTAGGCGCTGCGGCGAACGGCCAGCCGCGTCATGTTGTCGGCGAACAGGTGGCGCGCGTCCAGCGCGCGCAGCTGGCGGTCGCGCTCGTCGTCGAATGCGATGGCCGCGACGATGCCCACGCCCAGGCCCAGCTCCACGTAGGTCTTGATGACGTCGGCATCCATCGCGCTGAGCACGATGTGCGGCGCGAGCTGCGCGCTGGCGAAGGCCTCGTCGATGTGCGAGCGGCCGGTGTAGCCAGGCTCGTAGGTGATGATGGGGAACTGCGCCAGCCGGGCCAGCGTGAGCGGGCCGTCCAGCAGCGGATGGCCCGGCGGTACGACGACCGAATGCGTCCAGCGGTAGCAGGGCAGGGCGATCAGCTCGGGGTACTCGGCCAGTGCCTCGGTGGCGATGCCCACGTCTGCCTCGCCGTCCAACAGCAGCCGCGCGATCTGTTGCGGCGAGCCCTGCTGCAGGTGCAGGCTGACGTCGGGGTGGTGGGCGCGGAAGTCGCGCACGGCCGGTGGCAGCGCGTAGCGGGCCTGGCTGTGCGTGGCGGCGATGCGCAGCCGGCCGCTGCCGGCCTGCGCGAAGTCGTCGGCCGCGCGCTTGAGGTTCTCGGCCTCCTGCAGCAGCCGCTCGATGACAGGCAGCACGTGTTCGCCCGGTTCTGTCAGGCCCGTGAGGCGCTTGCCCACGCGCACGAACAGCTCGATGCCCAGTTCTTCCTCCAGCTCGCGGATCTGCCGGCTGACGCCGGGCTGGGACGTGTGCAACGCCTGGGCGACCTCGGTCAAATTGAAGCCGCGGCGCTGGGCTTCGCGGACGGAACGGAGCTGCTGAAAGTTCATGCGGCGGCATTCTGGAGAGACGGCGCGCGGCTGTCGTCGAACGAATCGCGATATCGATATGCAAATCCCGACACCATCGTCGGGCTTGCCGACTCACTACAGTCGCGGCTTCCCGCACTTGGAGATCTGCGATGACCC
Organism: Pelomonas margarita; assembly: GCF_043555875.1. Lineage (NCBI taxonomy): Bacteria > Pseudomonadati > Pseudomonadota > Betaproteobacteria > Burkholderiales > Sphaerotilaceae > Roseateles > Pelomonas margarita. Next base: position 309,774 of record NZ_JBIGHW010000001.1, read on the forward strand.
GTCCGCACGAGATTCCGGCCGAGGCCTGGCCGCTGTTCGACCGCTATGTGCATGGCGACCTGAGCCGGCGCGGCTTTCTGGATCAGGCGGCGCGCTTTGCAGGCGGCCCGGCTGGCGCCGCCGCGCTGCTGGCTGCGCTGAGCCCCAGCTTCGCGGCCGCGCAGCAGGTCAGGCCCGATGACGCGCGCCTTGCCACGCGCCGCCAGGCCTTTGCGTCGCCGGACGGCAATGGCGAAGTGAAGGGCTATCTCGCCAAGCCGGCGGGTGCGACGGGCAAGCTGCCGGCCGTGCTGGTGATCCACGAGAACCGTGGCCTGAACCCGCACATCGAGGACATCGCTCGCCGCGTGGCACTGGCGGGTTATGTTGCCTATGCGCCCGACGCGCTGACGCCGCTGGGCGGCTACCCCGGCACCGAGGACGAGGCGCGTGCCCTGTTCCAGAAGCTGGACCCTGCCAAGGCGCGGGCCGACATCGTCGCCAGCGCCCGCGCGCTGCTGACGCTGCCGGAATCCACCGGCAAGGTGGGCGCGGTGGGCTTCTGCTGGGGCGGGGCGCTGTCCAGCCATGTCGCCACCCAGGTGCCCGAGCTGGCCGTGGCCGTGCCGTTCTACGGCGGTGCGCCGGCCGCCGAGGAGGTGGCTCGCATCAAGGCGCGGCTGCAGCTGCACTACGCGGCCAACGACGAGCGCGTGAACGCCACCTGGCCGGCCTACGAGGCGGCGCTGAAGGCCGCCGGCACGCGCTACGAGATGTTCAGCTATGCCGGCACGCAGCACGGCTTCAACAACGACACGACACCTCGCTACGACGCGGCCGCCGCGCAGTTGGCGTGGGAGCGCATGCTGGCGGTGTTCAAGGCCACGCTGGCGTAGAGCGGGTTGCAACCCGCCATCGGTTGGCTGCCGCAGCGCCGGTGGACCCGGCGATCTCGCCGTTCAACGGGGCATCCGCTCAGGGTTCACGAGCCAGCTGCTCGCGTGTAGGCGAGCCCGATGCAGCCAAGCCCGCTCAGGCTCAAGGCCGCCAGCGTCAGGGCCATGCCCAGCAGTTGCGTGCTGCGGCCGCCCCAGCCCAGCACGCCTGCGGCATGCAGCAGCCGCCCCAGCAGCAAGCTCATGCCAAGCATCACGAGCCAGGCCGGCGCGACGCCGCTCAGTTCAAGCAATAGCATCAGGAGCAGCGCCATCGGCGCCGTCTCGCTGAAGTTGCCGTGGGCCCGAATACGCCTGAGGAGCGTGCGGTCACCACCATCCAGGAAGTTGATGCCCGAGCGCACGCGTTGGGCGATCACGAGTGCGGTCAGCATGCACTGCAGCAGGGCGCAGGTGCCCGCGAACAGCAAGGTCCAGTGAACAGGTGCAGCTGACAAGAAGCACTCCTTCCGGGGAGAGATGGTGTCAGGCGGATTGCAGCACGACCTGCTCCAGGCGTTGCATCGACTTGGGCAGGTCTTTGCGCATGCCCGACCCGATGACGCGGCCGAAGAACCACCCGAGGGCGCCCTTGAAGACGACCCGATGCGTCGCCAGTGTGCCGCCACCGGTGGGGTGAAGCTCGTACTCGAAGCGCATCGTGCACAGCGGCAGCCTGCACTCCACGGCGAAGCCTTGATCGAGCTTCACGTCGACGAAGCGGACCGTCGATTTCGGACCGGACTTGGGCTCCACCACGCCGGTTGCGCCACTGACGAAGGCGCCGTCGAGGGACGACGCCTTGAGGTCGGCGTCCCAGTCGCGCCAAGAGGCTACGTCGGCGTAGCGAGCAAAGATGCGCGCGGGGGCGGCCGCGATGCGCTGGGTGTGTTCGAACTGCATGTTTTTTCCCTGTTGGGTGTGAAGGCGTTGCTGGTGAGTGTCAGAGCGGCGAGAAGGCCACCTGCCGGACTTCGATGACACCGAACTGCGCGGCTGGGCATTGGGCCGCCCAGCCGGTGGCCTCGGGTTCGCCGGGGACATCGATGAGGTAGTAGCCGCCGATCTGGGTATCGCCGGGCAGGGCCGGGCCATCTTCGGTCTGGATGCGGCCGGCCTTGGCGAAGACGCGCTGCGAGGTTTCAGGGGGCGCCAGTTGCCCGGCTGCGAGCAGCACGCCAGCCTGGATGAGCTGATGGTTGAAACCCATCATGGCCTCCATCATGCGCGCCGCGTCTGCGGCGGTAACCGTTGCCAGGGCGGCGGGCTTGAACTGGCACATCAGCAGGAATTTCATGGTGTCTTCCGAAGGAGGGTGAAGGGGCCGGAAAGCTGTTTCAGAGGCGGCTGCAGTGGCCTTGTCTGCCACCGTGGGTGCACGATAGGTGCAGGGTATTGCGTAGCCAATGGGTGTAATGATTCATGCAGTGCAAAGTTTTACTTTTGGATTGGCAGTGCTGAGGCAGAATTCCGGCGGTGCACAGCTTGCGCGGCATCCTGAACTTCACCCGTGCTGCGGAGCTCGGCAGCTTTGCTGCGGCGGGCCGGGAGCTGGGCGTGAGCGCCGTGGCCGTCAGCCAGAACATCAGCCGGCTCGAAACGGCGCTGGGCGTGCGCCTGCTGGCGCGCAGCACGCGCGCCCTGGCCCTGACGTCAGAGGGCGAGGCCTTTCTGGCGCAGTGCCGCGAGCCGCTGGCGGCGCTGGACTTCGCCTGCCGCAGCGCCCATGACGACGCGCGTCTGGCCAGCGGCCTGGTGCGTGCGAGCCTGGTGTCGCCGGTGGCGTTCCTGTACCTGGTGCCGCTGCTGCCGGTGTTCTTCAAGCGCTATCCGCAGATCAGGCTGGAACTGGAGCTCAGTGAAGACAGCAGCCCGCTGATTGCCAAGCGCTTCGATGTCGGCATCCGGGTGGGTGCCATGCAGGACGCCGATTTCGTGGCGCGCGCACTGGGGCCTTTGCGCTTGCCGCTCTGTGCATCGCCTGACTACCTGGCCGCCCATGGCGTGCCTGCGGACCTGGATGCCTTGTCGGCGCCCGGCCACGCGTTGCTGGCACTGCAGCTCAGTGGGCAGGCTCAGCCCGTGCCCTTTGTCCTGCAGGCCCGCAGCGACGGTGCACGCGCCGTGCAACTGTTGCCGACGGCGGGGCGTTGTCGGCTGGCGTGCAACGACTACCGCAGCCTGCTGCACGCATGCACCAGCGGGCTGGGCATTGCACAACTGCCCCAGCCGCTGGCCTTGGCCAGCCTGCGCTCGGGCGCGTTGCGTTGCGTGCTGCCAGGCCATGCGCCGGAAGGCTGGCAGCTGTTCATCCACTTCCCGAGTCGCAAGCAGCTACCTGCTCGTGTTCGCGCCTTCGTCGATTTCTGCATCGAGCACTTTGGCGGTCATGCCGATCTGAGCGCCGACCTGGCGGAGTTTGTGCCGCTGGCGTGACTGCGGCGGGGGGGGGGGCGAGGGCGAACGGCGCTCACCCCCTCAGATGGCGAAGGTCCACTCGCGAAACTCCGCGTGGCGGGGCCGGTGCTCGGCGGCCGCGCGGGCGCGCGCCGCCTCGATCCAGCTCTTGGCTACTGGCAAGGGCCCGAAGCCGGCCTCCGCGTTGATGTGACCCACGGCGCCGAGGTTGCTGTAGCTGGCGCCCCAGCGGTGCGCCCAGCGGGCGGCGCTGGCGGCGCTCATCCACGGGTCGTTGCTGCTGGCGATGAGTCGTGAGCGGCGCGGCAGGCGGTGATGGGGCAGGGCCTCGGCCAGGCCGAAGCGGTCGGGCTCGGCCGGGGCGACGAACAGCGCCTCGCGGATGAGCGAGTCGGGGTGCTCGGCCAGGTGGCGGGCCAGCGCCAGGCAGCCGAAGCTGTGGGCCACGGCCAGCCATTCGCCATCGCCCGCCACTTCCAGCGTGCGCTGGATGCGCTCGGCCCAGCGCTCCAGCTCGGGGCGGCTGGGGTCGCGCTGCGTGACGCGGCGGGCGTCGCGGTACTGGCCTTGCAGCCAGGTCTGCCAGTGCGTCGGGCCGCTGTCGTGCAAGCCCGGGATGACGAGGATGCGGGGTGGCTTGTAGCTCATGGCCCGGGCCTCACAGCGTCGCGATGGACACCTCGGTGGACTTGACCAGGGCGACGACCTCGCGGCCGACTTCCAGGCCGAGATCCTTCACCGAGCGCGTGGTGATGACCGACGTGACGACATCACCGCTGCGGGTGATGACGTCGACTTCGGAGACGACCGGGCCTTCGATGATTTCCTTGATGGTGCCGCGGAACTGGTTGCGGACGTTGATGGCAGTGATGGTCACGGTGGGACTCTCCTGGTTGGATGGGTCCAGTGTGCTCATCGCCGCTTCGTTAGGGAAAGAAGAGTTTTGCTGTGGGCTATGCGTGGGGCGAGGAAGAGGGCTGGGTTGCTTTGGAGAGCGAGCTGCTCACCGCTGCTATGCCGGGAGTCCGGCCCGCTTGGGCGGACTCCCGGCAGCTCGACACCGAGTCGAAAGGCTTCAGGCAGACAGCACCAACAGTGCTGCCAGTAACCTCAGATGCCCGCGCCCGCCTCGAACAAGCTCAATCGCGCTGCGCTCAGCTTCACCCGCTGCCCGCCCTGCAACCGCAGGCCCTCGGCTTCCTCTCGCGTCAGCTCCGCTTCCAGCGGCTGCCCGTCCGGCCCGATCAGCTCCACGCGGGCGCTGGCGCCGAACGACAGCACACGCTCGACCGTCGCAGACAAACCATGCGCCGACTCGTCAGTCTGGATCTGCAGCTCATGCGGCCGCGCATAGGCCTGCACCTCGCCCTCGCCATGCGAGCCCGCATGCGGCAGCTGGTGCTCGCCGATGTGCAGCACGCCGCCGCGTGAATGCCCGACAAAGCGGTTGACTGCACCCAGGAAGCCGTAGACGAACGGCGTGGCCGGGCGCTCGTAGACCTCCTGCGGCGTGCCGACCTGTTCCACGCGGCCGTGGTCCATCAGCACGATGCGGTCGGCCACTTCCAGCGCTTCGTCCTGGTCGTGCGTGACGAAGATGCTGGTGATGTGCAGCTCGTCATGCAGCCGGCGAAGCCAGCGGCGCAGCTCTTTGCGGACCTTGGCGTCCAGCGCGCCGAACGGTTCGTCCAACAGCAGCACGCGCGGCTCCACGGCCAAGGCGCGGGCCAGTGCGATGCGCTGGCGCTGGCCGCCAGACAGTTGCGGCGGGAAGCGGTCGCCCAGCCAGTCCAGCTGCACGAGCTTGAGAAGCTCGGTGACGCGCTTCTTGATCTCGGCTTCGGGCAGGCGCTGCTTGCGGGGCTTCACGCGCAGGCCGAACGCGACGTTGTCGAACACCGTCATGTGGCGGAACAGCGCGTAGTGCTGGAACACGAAGCCGACTTGGCGCTCGCGCACGTGGGTGTCCGAGGCGTCCTGACCGTCCAGCAGCACGCGACCGGCGTCGGCCTGTTCGAGGCCCGCAATGATGCGCAGCAGCGTCGTCTTGCCGCAGCCCGACGGGCCCAGCAGCGCGACGAGTTCGCCGCGCGGGAAGTCCAGGCTGACGTCGCCGAGAGCGGTGAAGTTGCCGAAGCGCTTGTGGATGTTCTGAACCTGGATGCCCATCATTCGTTCCCGTGCGACTGGCTCGCGCGCCACTCGATAAATTGCTTGATCACCAGCGTCACCAGCGCAAGCAGCGCCAGCAGCGAGGCCACGGCAAAGGCGGCGGCGAACTGGTATTCGTTGTAGAGGATCTCGACGTGCAGCGGCAGCGTGTTCGTCAGGCCGCGGATGTGGCCGGAGACCACCGATACGGCGCCGAACTCGCCCATCGCCCGCGCGTTGCAGAGGATGACGCCGTACAGCAGGCCCCACTTGATGTTGGGCAGCGTGACGCGGCGGAAGGTCTGCCAGCCGCTGGCGCCCAGCACGGTGGCGGCTTCCTCCTCGTCCTTGCCCTGGGCCTGCATCAGCGGGATGAGCTCGCGGGCTACGAACGGGAAGGTCACGAACACGGTGGCCAGCACGATGCCGGGCACGGCGAAGATGATCTTCACGTCGTGCTCTTGCAGCCAGGGGCCGAACCAGCCGTTGGCACCGAACACCAGCACGTACATCAGGCCCGCCACGACGGGCGAGACCGAGAACGGCAGGTCGATCAGCGTGATCAGGAACTGCTTGCCTGGGAACTCGTGCTTGGCGATCAGCCAGGCCGCGCTGACGCCGAACACGAGGTTCAGCGGCACGGCGATGGCGGCTGCGATCAGCGTCAGCTTGATGGCCGAGAAGGTCTCGGGGTCCGCCAGCGATGAGAAGTACAACTCCCAGCCTTTGCGCAGTGCCTCGGTGAACACGGCCACCAGTGGTAGTAGCAGGAAGATGGCGAAGAAGCCCAGCGCCAGCGTCAGCAGCGTGAACCGCACCAGCGGCGATTCGCGCGTGGCGGGGTTGTCCTGGTACTTGGCGCGGGCACGGGCCGGCGCGAGATGGAGGGCCGTGCTCATCGGGCCTCCCGCCGGGCCGCCCCAAGGGAGGCCAGCCCCCTCGGGGGGCAGTGAACGAAGTGAACGTGGGGGCTCATCGTGTTCCTCGTTTGCTGGTCCAGGCCTGCAGCCCGTTGATGATGAGCAGCAGCACGAAGCTGAAGATCAGCATGACGGCCGCGATGGCGGTGGCACCGACGTAGTCGTACTGCTCCAGCTTGGAGATGATCATCAGCGGCGTGATCTCGCTGACCATCGGGATGTTGCCGGCGATGAAGATCACCGAGCCGTACTCGCCGACGGCGCGCGCAAAGGCCAGCGCGAAGCCGGTCAGCAGCGCCGGCAGCAGCGTGGGCAATACGACGAAGCGGAAGGTCGTCCAGCGCTGTGCGCCCAGGCTCGCGGCGGCTTCTTCCAGCTCGGTCTCCATGTCCTCCAGCACCGGTTGCACGGTGCGGACAATGAAGGGCAGGCCGATGAAGATCAGCGCCAGCAGCACGCCCAGCGGCGTGAAGGCGATCTTGGTGCCCTCGGGGCCGAACAGGAAGGCCAGCGCGCCGCCCGGCGCGAACAGCGAGCCGACCCAGCCGTTGGGCGCGTACAGCGCCGTCAGTGCGATGCCGGCGACAGCGGTGGGCAGCGCGAAGGGCAGGTCGATGAGGGCGTCGACCAGCTTCTTGCCCGGGAACTCGTAGCGCACGATGCACCAGGCCAGCATCAACCCGAACACGAGGTTGACGAGCGCGGCGATCAGCGAGGCGCCGAAACTGAGCTTGTACGACGCGATGACGCGTGGCGACGTGGCGGCGGCCCAGAAGGCGTCCAGGCCGTGACCCGACGACTTCAGGAACACCGCGGCCAGCGGGATCAGCACGATGAGGGACAGGTAGAACAGCGTGAAGCCGAGCGTCGGCGCGAAGCCGGGGAGCACGCGGCGTCTACCCAGGGAGAAGGAAGCCATGTCGTTGTGATCGGTTTTGCATGTGGGGGCCGAGTGCCGGCCCGCGTGGGCGATGTGCGAGCGGCTGAACGCCGCGGCCATCGCCATCCCCTCAGGGGATCGACCAGACCCTCCCGCGTTCAGCGCGGCGGGCTGGGCGAGGGGCTAACAGTCCTACCGTTTGATGCTCGCCATCACCTGGTCAAACGAGCCGCCGTCCGCAAAATGCTGCTTGCTGACCTTGGCCCAGCCGCCCAGCGTCTGGTCCACCGTGAACAGCTTGATGTTGGCGAAGCGCTGCTGGTGCTTCTTGAAGATGGCCGGGTCGCGCGGGCGGAAGTTGTTCTTGGCGATGATTTCCTGCGCTTCCGGGCTCCAGTGGAAGTCCAGGTAGGCCTTGGCCAGCGCGGCCGTGCCCTTCTTGGCGGCGACCTTGTCGACCAGCGCGACCGGCGCGTCCGTCTCGATGGAGATGCTGGGGTTGACCTGCTCGAAGTTGCCCTTGCCGAATTCGTTCTCGATCAGCTCCACCTCGGCCTCGAAGGTGACGAGCACGTCACCGATGCCGCGTTGTGTGAAGGTGGTCGTCGCGCCGCGGCCGCCGCCGTCCAGCACGGGCACGTTGGTCAGCACCCGCGTGACCAAGTCCTTGGCCTGCGCCTCGGTGCCGCCATTGGCGATGACGCTGCCCCAGATGGCCAGGTAGCTGTAGCGGCCGTTGCCCGTCACCTTGGGGTTGGGCAGGATGACCTGCACGCCGGGGCGGGCCAGGTCGGTCCAGTCCTTGATGCCCTTGGGGTTGCCCTTGCGCACCAGGAAGGTCATCGTCGACGAATAGGGTGCCGCGGCGTTGGGGAAGCGGCTGCGCCAGTCGGCCGGCGTGAAGCCGCTGCTGGCGAGCTGGTCCACGTCGGTGGCCTGGTTCATCGTCACCACGTCGGCTTCAAGGCCGCCGATGACGGCGCCGATCTGCTTGCTGGAGCCGCCGTGGCTCTGGTTCACGGCGACGGTCACGCCCTTGGCCTTCTGGGCGGCGATGAAGGCCGGATTGATCTGCTTGTACAGCTCGCGGGCCACGTCGTAGGAGACGTTCAACAGCGTCGGGTCCGCGGCGAGCGCGGGCAGCGAGGCGGAGGCCGTGAGCAGGGCGAGCGCGGTGCGGCGGGTCAGCAGGGAGAGGGGCATGTCGTGACCATCGGTGGAAAGAAAGCCGAGAGGGTGCCCGAAGTCCCTTATTCGCCAAAGGACAGTTTGCTTATTTCCTTATGCGCTCCCGGCTTTGTCGCCGTGCAAGGCCGCGTCGGCATCAGGCGACTTTCCCAGATGCAAAGCCGGGACCCGGTGGCGCGCGTTACATTGCCGGCCGCATGGCGCCGCCCGGCGCCGAGAAAGAAGCCCTGACATGAGCGTCGACACCTCTCAGCCCATCGCCCACGCCTTTACCGCCGCCCGCGCCGCCGGCCGCTCGTTGCCTGCCTATCCGGGCACGCCGCCCGCGACGTTGGCCGAGGCCTATGCCATCCAGGCCACCGCGATCGCCCGCTGGCCCGACGCCGTGGCCGGCTGGAAGGTCGCCCGCGTGAACCCGGCTTTCGCCACGCAGTTCCCCGAGGAGCGCCTGATCGGCCCGGCCTTCGCCGCCAACGTCCATCGCGTCGGCCCCGGCGGCACGGCGCAGTGCCCGGTGTTTGACGGCGGCTTCGCAGCCGTCGAGGCCGAGATCGTCATCGTCGTGGCGGAGGGCGCGCCTGCCGGCAAGTCCGACTGGACTGCGGACACCGTCGCCCCCTTCGTGCAGTCCATGCACATCGGTGTGGAGGTCGCCAGCAGCCCGCTGGCCACGCTGAACGACATCGGCCCCGGCGCCGTGATCTCCGACTTCGGCAACAACTGGGGCGTGGTCGTCGGCGCCGAGATCCCCCACTGGCGCGAGCTGGAAACCATAGCCGTCGAGACCTTCATCGACGGCCAGTCGGTCGGCAGCGGCAAGGTCGCCATCAAGCCGGGCCCACTGGGCGCGCTGGCCTTCACGTTGAACAAGCGGGCGCAGCAGGGCCAGGTGCTCAAGGCGGGTGACGTGATCTCCACCGGCATGATCACCGGCGTGCATGACATCCGCATCGGCCAACAGTCGCGGCACGTGTTCGCCGGCTGCGGCGAGCTGCAGGTGCAGATCACCCGCGCCTGAGCGCGACATCGAGGGCAGGGCAGGCCGGCGGCTTGCCCCGCGCGCCGGTGAGGCTCCGCCTCAGCCGGCCAGGCCGGCGTAGACGTGCTGCACGTCGTCGTTGTCGTCCATCGCGGCCAGGAAGCTCTCCACCTCTTCCAGCTGTTCCGCCGTCAGGCTGCTGGCGGCCACCGGGTTCTTGGGCCGGTAGCCCAGCTTGGCGCTCAGCACCGTGAAGCCTTGCGCCGGCAGCGCCCGGCTGACCAGGTCCAGGTCGGTCGGGTCGGTCAGGAAGACGGTGACGCCGTCTTCGTCGGCCGGCAGCAGGTCTTGCGCGCCGGCCTCGATGGCGGCCGTGTCGGCATCCGCGCCGGGCGCGGCGGGTTCGGCCTCGATGAGGCCAACGTGGTCGAAGTCCCAGCTCACCGAGCCCGGCGTGCCTTGCTGGCCCTTGCGGAACAGCACGCGCATGTCCGACGCGGCGCGGTTGGTGTTGTCCGTCAGCACCTCCACCATCACCGGCACGCGGTGCGGCGCGAAGCCCTCGTAGATGACCTGCTCGAAGTGCACGGTCTCGCCGGTCAGGCCGGCGCCCTTCTTGATGGCGCGGTCCAGCGTGTCCTTGGGCATGGACACCTTGCGGGCCGCTTCCACCGCCATGCGCAGCTTGGCGTTGTCCTTGGGGTCAGCGCCGCCGCGCGCTGCCAGCATGATGTCCTTGGCCAGCTTGCCAAATAGCTTGCCCTTGGCATTGGCCGCGATGTCTTTGTGTTTGGCTTTCCATTGCGCGCCCATGGGGAGTCCTGTGTCATCTGGTGGGTGGGCCCGGTGCACAAGGCGCGTCGGGCGGGGGCATTACTGTAAGTCGCCAGCCGACGTGGCCGGCTGTCAGGCTTGGCGGCGCCAGGGTTGCCACCGGCGTGTGATGGCGAGCGCGAGGCAGTAGGCCCACAACACGGCGATGGCGCTCGCCTGTGCGGCCAACGCAAGGGCCGATGCGCCCGGAAAGTAGAAGCGCGTGAAGCCGTAGAACCAGATGATTTCCGCTAGCAGCCAGCCGGCCGTCAGCGCCGCGCCGACGGTGCCGACAAGTCGCGGCAGGCGGGCCGAGGTCAATCCGAGCTCCCCAGGGTCGCCACCACCTTGCGCGTCTGCCCGCTGCGCCACACCGTCAGCGTCACCCGCTCGCCGATCTGCCGCGTCTCCAGCAGCGACAGCATGTCGTCCAGGTCGGCCACCGCCTGGCCGTCCACCGCGGTGATCACGTCGCCCTGCACGATGCGGCCGCTGCGGTCGCGGCCGAAGGCCTTGAGGCCGGCGGCGGCGGCCGGGCTGCCGTTGCCCACGTCCACCAGCAGCACGCCCTTGGGCGCCCCCAGCGCACGGGAGAGGTTCTCCGGCCCGGCGGTCACGCCCAGCGCGGGGCGGATGAAGCGGCCATCGCGGATCAGGCGCGGCACGATGCGGTTGACCTCGTCCACGGGGATGGCGAAGCCGATGCCCGCGCTGGCGCCGCTGGGGCTGTAGATGGAGGTGTTGACGCCGATGAGCCGGCCGGCCGAGTCCAGCAGCGGGCCGCCGGAGTTGCCGGGGTTGATGGCCGCGTCGGTCTGGATGGCGCCCTTGATGGTGCGTCGCGTGACGGACTCGATCTCGCGGTTCAGTGCCGAGACGATGCCGGTGGTCAGCGTCTGGTCCAGGCCGAAGGGGTTGCCGATGGCGTAGACCTTCTGGCCCACCTGCAGGTCGCGGCTGGTGCCGACTGCGATGGCCGGCAGCTTGGTCACCGGCGCCTCGATGCGCAGTACGGCGATGTCACGGTCGGGGAAGGCGCCTACCAGCCGGGCCGGGTAGCTGCTCTGATCGTGCAGCGTGACGGTGGCGCGGTCGCCGCCCTGGATGACGTGGAAGTTGGTGACGATGTGGCCGTCGGCGTCCCACACGAAGCCGGTGCCAGTGCCGCTGGGCTGCTCGCTGGTGCGTAACGAGAAGAAATCTCTCTGCACGGACAGCGTGGTGATGTGCACCACCGACGGGCTCGCGCGTTTAAACACAACGATGTTGTTCATCTCCTCGGCGTCCAGCGCGCCGCGGGTGCTCACCGGCCGAGGCTGGGCGGCCTTGTTCTGGGCCTCGGCGGCGCCGGCGGCGAGCCATACGATGAGTGAGAGTGCGAGCAGACGCAGGAACATGGCGCAAGCCGTGGCGGTGTCGATGCCGCGCATTGTGGTGGCACAGGAAGGGGCGCACATGAAGCGAGCGTTATGGGGGCTGGGGCTGAGCCTGGCGATGTCGGCGGCGTCGGCCCAGCAGGTGTGGCGCTGCGAGGTGGATGGCAAGGTCAACTTCAGTGACAAGCCCTGCCCGCAGGCCGGCAAGCCGGTGGCCGAGCGCAGCCTGCGGCCCAATGTGGTGGACGCGATCAAGCCGGAGCTGGTGGACGCGGCCATGGGCCGGGGCGCAGCGTCCGCGCCGGCCGCCGCGCCCACGCCGGGCAATGCCTGCCCGGGTGACGGTGAGCTGCGCGGCATGGAGACGCGCGCGGGCTCCACCACGCTGGGCGAGCCCGAGCGCCAGTTCCTGCAGGACGAGGTGCGTCGCGCCCGTCAGTGCCGCGCCGGGCAGGGCCGCTACCGCGACGCCGACTGGGACATCAGCCGCGAGGCGCAGGCCGCGCAGACGCAGTTCAGCGACCGCGTGCGCTTGGCCGCCCGCGAGCGTGCCGAGTCCATGCACAGCGCGGCCGACCCGGTGGAGGGCGACCGCATTGCGCGCCGCCGTCTGGCCGAGGAGCGCGCGGCGCAGCGGCAGCAGCGGGCGCTGCAGCAGGGTCAGAATGCGGCCTCCGTGCCCTTGCGCTGACCCCTGCTGCCGGCCTGACCTCGACTTGACTGCTTCCCGCCTCGACCGCTCTGACCGCCTCGACGCTCTGCGCGGCGCTGCCATCGTCTGGATGGCGGCTTTCCACTTCGGCTTCGACCTGAACCACTTCGGCTGGATTCGCCAGGACTTCTACCGCGACCCCGTTTGGACCTGGCAGCGCACCGCCATCGTCAGCCTGTTCCTGTTCTGCGCGGGCGGCGGCCAGGCGTTGGCCGTGGGCGCGGGGCAGGGCGCGGCGCGCTTCTGGCGGCGCTGGGGCCAGGTGGCGGGCTGCGCGCTGCTGGTGTCGGGGGGCTCGTGGCTGATGTTCCCCAACAGCTGGATCAGCTTCGGCGTGCTGCACGGCATCGCGGTGATGCTGGTGTTGCAGCGGCTGGGCCTGGCGCGCCTGCCGGATGGCGTGCTCCTGGGCGTCGCGCTGCTGGCCTTGGCCGCGCCGCAGCTGGTAGCGCAGCCCTGGTTCGATACCCGCTGGACGAATTGGGTGGGCCTGGTGACGCGCAAGCCCATCACCGAGGACTACGTGCCCGTGCTGCCCTGGCTGGGTGTGATGCTGCTGGGCTTCGTCGTGACGCGCCGCTGGCCAGGGCTGTGGGCGGGCGCTGCGCCGCGCCCGCTGGCCGTGCTGGGGCGCTGGTCGCTGAGCTTCTACATGGTCCACCAACCCGTACTGATCGGGGTGTTGATGGCCGTCCAGTTCCTGCGTTGAGGAGACCTGTCCATCATGAAGAACAAGCTGCTTGCGGCCGCCCTGGGCCTGCTGCTGTCCGCTGCTGCCAGCGCCGCGCCCTTCACCTGGCCCGGCGGCGCGAAGGCGGCCGTCAGCCTGGGCTATGACGACGCACTGGACAGCCAGCTGGATCACGTCATCCCGGCGCTCAACCAGCGCGGCCTGCGCGCCAGCTTCTATATCCCCATCAACGGACCCACGCTGCCCGCGCGCCAGCACGAGTGGAAGGCCGCCGCGGCGGCCGGTCACGAGCTGGGCAACCACAGCCTGTTCCACAGCTGTTCGGCCAAGGGGCCGGGCCGCGCCTGGGTGCAGCCTCAGCGCGACCTGGAGCGCCAGATGGCGGCCCAGGTGCAGGAGCAGGTCATCGCGGCCAACACTTGGCTGCAGTCGCTGGACGGCAGGACGCGACGCACCTTCACGCCGCCATGCTTCGACCTGACGGCCGGCGGGCAGGACTTCGCCAAGGCGCTGCATCCCCACTTCGTTGCCTTCCGCGCCGCGCCGCCCGCGCTGACGACGGATACCGCGCAGCTGGACCCTTATGCGATGCCCGCCTATTTTGTCGAGGGCTGGACGGGCGAGCAGCTGATCGCGCTGGTCGAGAAGGCGGCGGCGCAGGGGGCAATGGTGTCGCTGCTTTTCCACGGCGTGGGCGCCGAGCACCTGAGCGTGACCCGCGAGGCGCACGATGCGCTGCTGGACCATCTGGCGAAGAACAAGGCGCGCTTTTGGACCGACTCGATGGTCAACATCATGGAAAACGTGCGCAAGCAGGCGGGCCGCTGACAATACGGGCATGAGTTCGCCCAAGTCCGTCCTGTTCGGCTTCCACGCCGTCACCGTCCGCCTCAAGACCCTGCCGGGTTCCGTCGCCGAGGTCCACTTCGACCCCGCGCGGCGTGACCAGCGCATGCGCGCCTTCATCGAGCGCGCCAAGGAGGCCGGCGCGAAGCTCGTGGAGAGCAGCGACGAGCGGCTCAGCCAGCTGGCCGGCAGCCCGCGCCACCAGGGCGTCGTCGCCCGCGTCGCGGCCATCGCTCAGCCGCATTCGCTGGACGACGTGCTGGACGCCGTGGAAGGCCCGCCGCTGGTGCTGGTGCTCGACGGCGTGACCGACCCGCACAACCTCGGTGCCTGCCTGCGGGTGGCCGATGGCGCCGGGGCGCATGCCGTCGTCGCTCCCAAGGACCGCGCCGTGGGTCTGAACGCCACGGTGGCCAAGGTGGCCAGCGGTGCGGCCGAGACGGTGCCCTACCTGATGGTCACCAACCTGGCACGCACCTTGAATGAGCTGAAGGAACGCGACATCTGGGTTGTCGGCACGTCAGACCAGGCCGAGCGCTCCATCTATGACCTCGACCTGAAGCGCCCCATCGCCTTCGTACTGGGCGCTGAAGGCGAGGGCATGCGACAGCTGACGGCCAAGACCTGCGACGAGCTGGTGCGCATCCCGATGGCCGGTGCCGTCGAGAGCCTGAACGTGTCGGTGGCGTCGGGCGTATGCCTGTACGAGGTGCTGCGCCAGCGGACCACGTCGGGCAGTCGATAATTCTGACTGTTTAGAAAAACTGGGAGTTCCCGCCATGGCCGTCATCGAAGTCAAGCACCCGCTGGTCAAGCACAAGATCGGCTTGATGCGCGAGGCGGACATCTCGACGAAGAAGTTCCGCGAGCTGACGGGCGAGATCGCGCGGCTGCTGGCCTACGAGGCGACGGCGGACTTCCCGACCGAGAAGGTCACGATCAATTGCTGGAGCGGCCCGGCCGAGTGCGACCAGATCGCCGGCAAGAAGGTCACGGTGGTGCCTATCCTGCGCGCGGGCTTAGGGATGCTGGACGGCGTGCTGGACATCCTGCCCAACGCCAAGGTGTCCGTCGTCGGCCTGGCCCGGGACCACGAGACGTTGAAGCCGGTGAACTACTTCGACAAGTTCGTCGGCAGCCTGGAGGCCCGCACGGCGCTCATCATCGACCCCATGCTGGCCACGGCCGGCAGCATGATCGCCACCGTCGACCTGCTGAAGGCGCGTGGCTGCAAGGACGTGCGCGCACTTGTGCTGGTGGCCGCACCGGAAGGCGTGAAGGCGCTGCAGGAAGCCCACCCGGACGTGCGCTGCTGGACAGCCGCCATCGACAGCCACCTCAACGACGTCGGCTACATCATTCCGGGCTTGGGCGACGCCGGGGACAAGATTTTTGGCACGACATGAGGCCCCCCGCTCAGCCTCGCACCGCTGAACGCGGGCGAGGCTGATCGGCCCCCCGAGGGGGCGGCGATGCTCGCGGGGCGTGCCCCGCTCGCACATCGCCCCAGGCGGGCCGGCTTGGGGCGGCCCGGCGCTCGGCCCGCGGGGCGTTCAGCGAAGCACTTCGTTGAGTGCCTGCCGCAGCAGCGCCAGGCCTTCGCCCAGCTCGGCTTCGCTGACATTCAGCGCCGGCATCAGCCGGATCAAGTGAGGGCGGGGCGCGTTGAGCAGCAGGCCGACGGGTTCCAGCGCCTGGGCGGCGGCGACGACGGCGGGGGCCACGTCCGCAGGCAGCACCAGCGCCCGCAGCAGGCCCAGGCCGCGTTCCCCGACCAAGGCGAGCTCCCGCGCCAGCGACTGCAGGCCCACTGACAGCTGCTCGGCGCGCGCCCGCACGCCGGCCAGGAACCCGGGGCGACACACCTCGTTGACAACGGCCAGGCCCACGGCGGCCATCAGCGGGTTGCCGGCGAAGGTGCCGCCCTGGTCGCCGGGCTCGAAGCAGTTGAATTCTTCCTTGCACAGCAGTGCCGCCAGCGGCACGCCGCCGCCCAAGCCCTTGGCCAGCGTCATCACGTCGGGTTCGATGCCGTAGTGCTCGTACGCAAAGGCGTGGCCGCAACGGCCGATGCCGGTCTGCACCTCGTCGGCGATCAGCAGCACGCCGCGCTCGGCGGTCAGCGCGCGCAGCTCGCGCACGAAGCCCGGGTCAGCGACGACAACGCCGGCCTCGCCCTGCACCAGCTCGATCATGACGGCCGCCGTGCGCGGCGTCAGCGCGCGCTCCACCGACGCGATGTCGTTCAGTCGTGCCTTCGCAAAGCCCGCCGGCATGGGCGCGTAGATGTCGCCCCAGCCCGGCTTGCCCGACGCGCTCATCATGGCCAGCGTGCGGCCATGGAAGGCCTGCTCAAAGCCGACGATTTCGTGCGCGCCGCCGCGCCGGCGGCTGCCCCAGCGGCGCGCCAGCTTCACCGCACCCTCGTTGGCCTCAGCGCCCGAACTGGCCAGGAACACGCGGTCGAAGCAGCTGATCGCGACCAGCCGCCCGGCCAGGTCCAGCAGCGGGCGGTTGTAGTACGCCGGGCTGGGGTTCAGCAGCCGCTGCGACTGTGCCAGCAGCGCCTGCGTGATCAGCCCCGGGCTGTGGCCCAGGCTGTTGACGGCCCAGCCCTGGATGAGGTCGAGGTAGCGCTTGCCGCCCTCGTCGATCAACCAGGCGCCGTGCCCGTCGGCAAAGACGGTGGGCGGCCGTTGCGTGATGGTGATCAGGTCTTGTCCGGGGTCGCTCATGGGGTGTCCTTCCAGTCGTGGTCCATCTGGCGCGCGGTGAGCGCGGCCAGTTCGTGGCCGTGCAGGCGCCGCACCAGGTGCAGGCACATGTCGATGCCCGCGGTGATGCCCGCCGACGTGACCACCGCGCCTTCGTCCACCCAGCGCACGCCAGCCCGCAACTGCACGGCCGGGCGCAGTGCCTGCAGCGCCGCCAGGTCTTCCCAGTGCGTGGTTGCGGCCAGGCCGTCCAGCACGCCGGCCTGGGCCAGCAGCAGTGCGCCGGTGCAGACCGACGCCAGCACCGGCGCCGACCGCCGCTGCGCGGCGATCCAGGCCAGCGTCTGCGGCTGTTGCAACTCGGCATCGACCACGCCGCCGGGCACGATGGCGGCGTGCAGTGGCGGGTGGTCGTGCAGCCCATGGTCGGGCTGCACGCGCAGGCCGGCGCGTGCCCGCACCGGCGCGGCGTCGCGCGCCACGGTGCTGACCGTGAACAGCGGGGCGGTGCCGGCCGGCTGGCTGCGGCCATGCACCCGCGCGGCGGTGGTGAACACCTCGTAGGGGCCGGCCATGTCCAGCAGCTCCATGTCGTCGAAAACCAATATGCCGATGTGCATCGTGGGGCGGCCTCCTTGCGCCAACGTGATCGCCAGGCCGGCAGTGTGCGGTGCCTCTCGGATGGCCGCCATGACGCTGTTCCCACCTTTTCTGCCAAGATGCGGCATGGTTTGTCGCATCACCTTCGTGCTGTTCCCCGGCTTTCAGCAGCTGGACCTGGCCGGCCCCATGGCCGTGTTCGAGGTGGCCCGGCTGGCGCGGCCCGGCAGCTATGACTGGCGGCTGGTGGCGGGTGCGCCGTCTGCCGTGCACAGCTCGGCCGGCGTGGCCTGGCCGGTGCAGGGCCTGCCGCGCCAGCTGGGCGGCGCGGACCTGGTGATGGTGATCGGCGGCGACGGCGTGGATGCGGCCTGCATCGACACCCGCCTCATCCGCTGGCTGCAGCGCGCGGGCGGCTCCGGCGCGCGCATCGCCAGCATCTGCAGCGGCAGCCTGGTGCTGGCGGCGGCTGGGCTGCTGGACGAGCGCACGGCGACCACGCATTGGTCGCGCGAGCGGCAGTTCGCGATGGACTACCCGGCGGTACGGCTGCAGCCCGATCGCATCTACGTGCGCGAGCCTGCGGTGCGCGGCCGCCTGCCAGAGGTGTGGACCAGCGCCGGCATGACCGCTGGCATCGACCTGTGCCTCGCGCTCCTTGCCCACGATCACGGCGAGGACCTGGCCCGCGAGGCGGCGCGCCAGCTGGTGGTGGAGCGGCGCCGTCCGGGCGGGCAGTCGCAGTTCTCTCCGCTGCTGGAGCTGCAGCGCCCGGAAGGCCGCTTCGCCGCGCTGCTGGACGAGGTGCGCCGCGACCTGCGACCAGACCATGGCGTGGAGGCGCTGGCGGCCCGCGCCTGCATGAGCCCGCGCCACTTCGCGCGCAGCTTCCGCGCCGAGACGGGTGCGACACCGGCCGAGGTGGTGGAGCGGCTGCGCGTGGAGGCGGCGCGTGCGGCGCTGGAGGGCGGGGCGGCGTCGGTGCAGCGGGTGGCGCTGGACTGCGGCTTCGGCAATACCGAGCGCATGCGCCGCGCCTTCGTGCGCCGCCTGGGCCGGCCGCCGGCGGCCTTCCGCCGCGGCTGAGCCTTACACCAGGCCCATCGCCCCGAGCACGCCGCCGCCAAGCACCATCCACACCAGGGCCAGGCGCGTTCTCAGCGTCAGGCCGATGGTGGCGGCCATCAGCGCCAGCGCGCCCCAGCGGTGGCTGTCGTCGCGCGCGAAGGGCAGGGCCAGCAGCCAGCCGGTGGCGAATACCAGGCCCAGCGTCAGCGGCATCAGCCCGGCAGAGAACGCCCTCAGCGCCAGGTGGGCGCGGTTGGCGCGCATCCAGCGCGTGGCCACCAGCGTCAGCACGGTGGACGGCAACAGGATGCCGGCCATGGCCGCGGCCGCACCCTGCAGCCCGGCGACGTTGAAGCCCAGCACCGCCACGAACAGGACATTGGGACCGGGCGCCGCCTGGGCCAGCGCGATGGACGAGGTGAAGCCGGCCTCGGTCAGCCAGCCGGTGCGGTCGACCAGGAAGCGGTGCATCTCCGGCACGGTGGAGATGGCGCCGCCGATGGAAAGCAGCGACAGTGTCAGGAAGTGCAGGAACAGCTCGGTCAGCATGGCGCGCTCAGCGGGGCAGCCGCCACCAGGCCAGCGCCATGCCCGCGCCACCCAGCAGCGCCAGCACGGTCACCAGCGGCCAGCGCAACAGCGCGATCAACATGAAGGCCAGCGCGGCCAGCGTGATGGCCAGCGGCCGGCCCAGCGGGCTGGTCGTGAGCGCCGGCAGCATCTTGATGCCGGTGGCGACGATGAGGCCGGCCGCCACCGCCCCCATGCCGCGCAGCGCGTCCAGTGCCACCGGGTGGGCGCCCAGCTGCTGGAAGCAGGCGGCCAGCCCCAGTACGAGCAGGCCCGGCACGGTCAGCATGCCCGCCAGCGCCGCCACCGCGCCGCGCAGGCCGAAGAAGCGGTCGCCCACCATCATGGACAGGTTCACCACGTTGGGCCCGGGTAGCACCTGCGCAATGGCAAGCGTCTCCACGAACTCCTCGGTGCTGAGCCAGCCCAGGCGCTCCACCAGCTCCCGCTGGGTGACGGCCAGCACGCCGCCGAAGCCCTGCAGCGCCAGCCGCGTGAACGCGATGAAGAGATGGGCTGGCGAACTCGGGCGGTTCAACGCAGAACTTTCAGCGCCTCGGGGTTGACGATGTTCGTGGGTGCGGCGTTGATGAAGTTCAGCACGTTGTCGAAGGCCGCGTCGAAATACATCTCGTAGCTGTCCTGCTCAACATAGCCGATGTGCGGCGTGCAGACGGCGTTCTCCAGCCGCAGCAGCGGGTGGCCTTGCAGGATGGGCTCGGTCTCGAACACGTCGATGGCGGCCATGCCCGGCCGGCCGCGGTTCAGCGCCGACACCAACGCGCCCTCGGTCAGCAGCTCGGCGCGCGAGGTGTTGACGAATAGCGCCGTGGGCTTCATGCGGCTCAGGTCCTCGGTGGTGACGATGGCGCGCGTGGCCTCGCTCAACCGCAGGTGCACTGACAGCACGTCCGACTCTGCGAACACCGCCTCGCGGCTGGTCGCGGCGCGGTAGCCGTCGGCCTCGGCGCGCAGCCGCGAGCTCTCGCTGCCCCACACCACCACGTTCATGCCGAATGCCCGGCCGTAGCCGGCCACCAACTGGCCGACCTTGCCATAGCCCCAGACGCCCAGCGTCTTGCCACGCAGCACCATGCCAACACCGAAGTTGGGCGGCATGGACGCGGCCTTGAGCCCGGCCTGTTGCCAGGCGCCATGTTTGAGGTTGCCGATGTACTGCGGCAGCCGGCGCATGGCCGCCATGATGAGCGCCCAGGTCAGCTCGGCCGGCGCCACCGGGTTGCCGCCGCCCTCGGCCACCGCGATGCCCAGCCGCGTGCAGGCTTCCACGTCGATGTGGCTGCCGACCCGACCGGTCTGCGAGATCAGCTTGAGCCGAGGCAGCTTCTCCAGCAACTGGCGCGGGAAGGCGGTGCGCTCGCGGATGAGCACCAGCACCTCGGCGTCGCGCAGCCGCACTGACAGCTGGCCGATGCCCTTAACGGTGTTGGTGAAGACCTTGGCGTTGAGGTGGTCCAGCTTGGCCGCGCAGCGCAGCTTGCGCACGGCGTCCTGGTAGTCGTCGAGGATGATGACGTTCATAGCTCAGGCCATTGTGCCGCGTGCTCCGAGGGGCAATGACAGCGGGGCTAGCATCGGCCGCCTTTTGAAACGGAGACCCCGCGATGACCCAGATTTCCATGCACGGCGCCAGTGCGCCGGTGTTCGCCCGCATGCTGGACAACATGCTGGCCTGGCTGGACGCCGCCCGTGCCCATGCCGAAGCCAAGAAGTTCTCGACCGACGTCTACCTGACGCTGCGCCTGGCCCCGGACATGCTGCCCTTTACCAAGCAGATCCAGATCGCCAGCGATGCCGCCAAGGGCTGCGTGGCGCGCCTGGCCGGTGTGGAGCTGCCCCGCTACGAAGACAACGAGGCCACGCTGGACGAACTGGCCGAGCGCATCCGCAAGACGCGTGACTTCGTGCGCTCTGTGCCGGCGGCAGCCTTCGACGGCAGCGAGGCGCGCGAGATCAGCATCCCGCGCCGCGTGGGTGAGCCGCTGAAGTTCGACGGCCTCAGCTACCTCAACCATTTCGCGCTGCCCAACTTCTATTTCCACGCAACAACCACCTACGCGCTGCTGCGCCATGCCGGCGTGCCGCTGGGCAAGGGCGACTACCTGGGCGCCTGACGGGCGGCCCGGCAGGGCCTCGCGGGGGCGCCTGGCGGCGAAAAGTGCGCAGGCGACCGGCCAATTGAGCGGATCTGAACGCCGGCAACGGCGCAGAATCGAGGTCAACTGACATCGGTGGGCATCCCGCCGCCGGTGTGTTGCGTCCGCACGAGCCCTTGCCACCCACCCACACCATGGACATCGCCAGTCCCAGCATGCAGACCCTGAGCGTCCCGCAGGCGCTGCAGGCCGACTGGGCGCAGCTGATGGATGACGTGAAGGCACGCCGCCTGGCGCTGCCGGCGCTGATGACGCGCGCCGCCGAGCTGCAGGCCCAGGGCCATGGCGAGCTGGCCGGCGAGCTGTACCGCGCGTGGGTCGACCACGACGACAGCCCGCTGCGGTTGGCGGCGCTCTACAACCTCGGCACCGTCTGGTCTGGGCTGGGCCGGCACCAGGATGCCGAGCAGGTCTACCGCGAGGCGCTGGCGATCAAGCCCGACTTCCTGCAGGCCCGCGTGAACCTGGGCCACCAGCTGGAGAACCAGGGCCGCAAGGACGAGGCGCTGCAGACCTGGCAGGACGCCGCCGACAACACGACGACTGCCGAGTTCATGGGCTCCTCGGCCCACGGGCTGCGCCTGCACGCGCTGAAGAACATGGCCCGGCTGCTGGAGCAGGAGCGGCGCTTCCCCGAGGCGGAAGCCCTGATGCGCCGCTCGCTGGCGCTGCAGGCCGACCAGCCCGACGTGCTGCAGCACTATGTGCATATCCGCCAGAAGCAGTGCGCCTGGCCCATCTACGACCCGGTGGGCGAGGTCACGCCCAACCAGTTGCTGTGCAACACCTCGCTGCTGGCCATGCTGAGTTACAGCGACGACCCCGCCCTGCAGCTGATGACGGCCCAGCGCTTCGTCCACGAGAAGGTGGCCAAGATCATCGCGCCGCCGCTTCATAGCCGCGTCAAGCGCGATGGGCGGGTGCGCATCGGTTATCTCTCCGGCGACCTGCGCATGCACGCCGTGGGTTTTCTGACGCCGGAGATCTTCGAGCTGCATGACCGCTCGCGCTTCGAGGTGTTCGCCTTCTGCTGGAGTGGCGACGACGGCAGCGCCCAGCAGGCGCGAATCCGCCGGGCCATGGATCATGTGATCCCGCTGCAGGGGCGCAGCGACGAGCAGGCGGCCGAGCTGATCGCGTCCTGCGGCATCGACGTGCTGGTGGACCTGCAGGGCCTGACCAACGGTGCCCGCCCCGACATCCTGGCTCGTCGGCCGGCGCCGGTGCAGGTCGGCTACCTGGGCCTGCCGGCCACGTCGGCGCTGCCGGGGGTGGACTGGATCATCGCGGACCGCTACGTGATGCCGCCCGAGTACCTGCCGTACTGCACCGAGCGGCCGATCTACCTGAAGCACTGCTACCAGTCCAGCGACCGCCAGCGCCCGGTGGGCACCACGCCCACGCGTGCCCAGGTCGGCCTGCCGGACGAGGGCTTCGTGTTCTGCTCGTTCAACAACAACCACAAGTACACGCAACCCATGTTCGAGGCCTGGATGCGCATCCTGGCCGCCGTGCCGGGGTCGCTGCTGTGGCTGCTGGCTGACAACGACAAGGCCCGCCAGAACATGCTGGGCCATGCCGAGCGCATGGGCGTGGCGGCCGAGCGCTTGTTCTTCGCGCCGCGCGCGGCGCCGCCGGACTACCTGGCCCGATTCCAGCTGGCCGACCTGGTGCTGGACACCTTCCCGTTCAATGCCGGCACCACCGCGAACGACTGCCTGTGGATGGGCACGCCCATCCTCTCCCTGAGTGGCCGCAGCTACATCTCGCGCATGGCCGGCAGCCTGCTGACGGCCGTGGGCCTGCCCGAGCTGGCGGTGAACTCGCTGGCCGAGTACGAACGCATGGCCATCACCATCGGCCGCCAGCCGGCGCGCGCGCAGTCCTACAAGCGCTACTTGGCCGAGCAGGGGCGTTCGTCCCCGCTGTTCGACATGCCGGCGCTGGTGCGCGACATGGAAGACCAGTTCGAGCAGCTGGCGCTGGCGCGCCGCTGAGCTGACCCGGAGACACCCAGGTGCCGCAACGTCGCGACGACTTCTTCGACCCGCCCGGGGAGGCGGGGCGTTCGTACGCGCACCTGTCGGAAGTGCCGCCCGCGCCGCCGCGCCGGCCCGAGGCCGAGGACGCCCCGGGCGCCGCCGCCGACCTGGGCGACCCGCTGCTGCACGCACTGGTCTGGCTGACCCAGCACCACGGGCGGCCGCGTTCGGCGGCCTCCCTGCGCGCTGACGGCGCTGTGGACGGTGCGCTGGCGCCCGAGCAGGCCGTGCGGCTGATGCGCGAGGCCGGCTACGAGGCCGCCATGCAGCGCCGCCCGTTGGGGCAGATCAATGGACTGATGCTGCCGGCCGTGCTGCTGCTCAAGGGCGGCGACGCCTGCCTGCTGGTGCGCCAGCTGGCCGAGGGCGCGGACCGCTTCGAGGTCGTGTTCCCCGGCGCGGATGCCAAGGGCTGCGAGGCCACGCTGGGCGAGCTGGAAGGCGAGTACAGCGGCTTCTGCCTGCTGGTCAGCCCGGCCGAGAAGCCGCGCTCGCAGGCCCGCGCCCACCAGCACCTGATCCAGCTCGACCCCACCGACCACTGGCTATGGGGCACACTCAAACGCTTCATGCCCTACTACCGCGGCGCCTTGCTCGCGGCCTTCCTCAGCAATGTGCTGATGCTGGGCACGGGCATGGTCACAGCGGTGATCTACGACAAGGTCATCCCGCATCACGATGCCATGGCCACGCTGTGGACGCTGGTGATCGGCGGCGCGCTGTGCGTGGCCTTCGACCTGTTCGCCAAGCACCTGCGGGCCGACCTGATCGACCTGGCCGGCCGCAAGGCCGACCTCATCATCGGCTCGCGGCTGTTCAAGCACATCCTGTCCATCCGCATGGAGCACCGGCCGGCGTCGGCCGGCTCCTGCGCGCACTACATGGGTCAGGTGGAGACGGTGCGCGACTTCTTCGCGTCGGCGTCGATGTCGGTCATCAGCGATGTGCCGTTCATCTTCATCTTCATCGGTATGGTGTTCGTCGTGGGCGGGCCGCTGGGCTGGGTGGTCACGCTGACGGTGCCGCTGATGCTCATCATGATCCTGGTGCTGCAGCAACTGGTGCGGCGCTCGGTGCGCGTGGGCATGGCCGAGCACGCCGAGCTGCAGGGCAACCTTGTCGAGGCGCTGGAGGGGCTGGAGGACGTCAAGACCTCGGGCGCGGCGCCGCAGTTCCAGCATCGCTACGAGCTCAGCAATGCCGTGGCGGCCGACTCCGGCCACCGCATGCGCAGCATGCACGGCCTCATCAACCACCTGACGCAGTCCATGCACCAAGTCACCACGCTGGTGATGTTGCTGGTGGGCGTCTACCTGATCCGCGACGGTGCGCTCAGCCAGGGCGCGCTGATCGGCTCCATCATGTTCACCATGCGCGCGCTGGCGCCGCTGGGCGCGCTGGTGGGGCTGGTGACGCGCTACCAGGGCGCCCGTGCGGCGCTGCAGAGCCTGGATGCGCTTATGAGCACGCCCACCGAGCGCCAGGCCGGCCAGGCCTATGTGCCGCTGGCCCAGGTGACGGGCCGCGTCGGGCTGAATGACGTGGGCTTCAGCTACCCGCCGCCGGCGCCCGGCCAGATCGCGCCCAAGGTGCTGAACAGCGTGTCGCTGCGCATCGAGGCCGGCGAGCGCATCGCCATTCTGGGGCGCATCGGTAGTGGCAAGTCCACGGTGCTGCGCCTGCTGGCGGGCCTGTACCAGCCCACCGAGGGCTTGGTGGAGGTGGAGGGCATCGACCTGCGCCAGGTCGACCCGGCCGAGTACCGCGCCCATGTGGGCTTCGTGTCGCAGGAGCCGCGGCTGTTCCACGGCTCGCTGCGTGACAACGTGCTGATGGGCCGCGGCGACGTGGACGCAGCGCGCTTGGTGGAAGTCGCCAAGCTGACCGGGCTGGACCGGCTGGTCGCTGCCCACCCCCAGGGCTGGGACCTGCAGGTGGGCGAGATGGGCGCCTTGCTGTCCGGTGGCCAGCGGCAGCTGGTGGCGCTGGCGCGGGCGCTGGTCAACAAACCCAAGATCCTGCTGATGGACGAGCCCACCAGCTCCATGGACGCGCAGTCCGAGACCAGCTTCCTGCGCCAGCTCAAGCAGGCCTCGGAGGGCGTCACGCTGGTTGCGGTGACGCACCGGCCGGCGGTGCTGGAGTTGGTCAGCCGCGTCGTGGTGATGGACAACGGCAAGGTCGTGCTGGACGGCCCGCGCGACAAGGTGCTGGCGGCGCTGTCCGGCGTGCGCCCGGCGGCCGAGCAGCAGCCTCAGGTGCACATGCACCCGAGCGCCCAGCCGGTGCAGCGCCAGGCTTCCGTCTAGGCGGTTGAGAGTCGCTGATGGCGGGAGGCAGTCAACGAGACGGCATGTTCACCAGCGCGCTGGCTGGCGCGCTCGCCGACGAGCCGCTGCCGCGCTCGATGTGGGCGCTCTACCTGCTGGCGGCTGCGCTGGTGGCGGCCATCGCCTGGGCCAGCATCGCGGAGGTGGACCAGGTCAGCCGCGTGCAGGGCCGCGTGGTGCCCGAGGCGCGCGAGCAGGTCATCGCCAGCCTGGACAGCGGCCTGCTGGCGGAGTTGAAGGTGCGCGAGGGCGAGGAGGTGCAGTCCGGCCAGGAGCTGGCGCGGCTGGATCCGACCCGCGTCGAAGCCCAGGAGAACGAGGGCGTGCTACGCCGCACGGCGATGCGGGTGGCGATCGCGCGGCTGCGGGCCGAGGCCTATGGCGGCAAGTTCGAGCTGCCCGCTGACCTGCCGGCGACATCCGAGGCCGTGGCGCTGGAGCGGCAGGCCTTCGAGGCCCGGCAGCGCCTGCTGGACGAGGCCGTGTCCAGCCTGGACCGCAGCGTCGGCCTGCTGGCCCGCGAGCTGAAGGTGGCGCAGGACCTGTCGGCCAAGGGGCTGATGTCCGAGGTGGAAGTCATGCGCGTGAACCGCCAGATCAACGACCTGCGCCAGCAGCGCCAGGAGCGGGTGAGCCGCTTCCGCCAGGAAGCCAGCCAGGAGCTGACGCGCCAGGAGAACGAACTGGCGGCGCTGGAGGAACAGCAGGTGGTGCGCCAGGACGCGATGAAGCGCACGGTGCTGCGCTCGCCGGTGCATGGCATCGTGAAGAACATCCGCATCACGACGCTGGGCGGCGTGGTCACCAGTGGTGCGCCCATCATGGAGATCGTGCCGCTGGGCCCCACGGTGCTGATCGAGGCGCGCATCCCGCCCAGCGAGGTGGGCTTCATCCAGATCGGCCAGCGCGCCATCATGAAGATCACCGGCTACGACTACAACGTGCACGGTGGGCTGGAGGGCAAGATCGAGGTCATCAGCGCCGACACGCTGGGCGACAACGACAAGCCCAACGCGGCCGGCGACGCGCGCTACTACCGCGCCCTGCTGCGCGCGGAGCGCAACAACCTGCAGCGCAACGGCAAGCCGCTGCCGGTCATTCCGGGTATGAGCGCCACGGTCGAGATCAAGACCGGGGAGCGCACGGTGCTGAGTTACCTGCTGCGGCCGCTGATGCGCTCGCAGGAAGCGCTGCGCGAGCGCTGAGGCGGCCGCCGCCCGGCGCGAAGTAGCCCTGCGCAGCCCCGCTTCTCGCGGCTTCAGCGCCGAGCCGCACATGGTCTAGTGAGGGCTGACGTCCCGCTGCCGCATCCGACCCATGCCCGCCTTCCACCGCCTCCTGCTGCTGGCCCTGGCCTGCGGCATCGCTGCGCCCGTCGCCGCGCAGGTGCGCTGTGTCGACGACGACTCGGCCACCGTCAGCGACCGCACCAAGGGCGTGGACCTGTCCATCTCGTCCACCGACCCGCGCGGCCAGCTGGTCTCGCTGGTGGACACGGCGCTGCAGCGCAGCGAGCAGATCGGCGCGGCCACGCTGCTGGCGCAGGCGGCTCGCGAGGACTGGGTGCAGGCCAGCGAGGCCTACCGGCCCAGCGTCAATGCAACGGTCAGCGGCGCCGCGGCCGGCCAGCATGTTGGCGGCCAGCACCGCCAGCAGGTGCAGTCCCAGGTGTCGCTGGGCTTCAGCATGCCGCTGTGGGATGCCGGCCGCGCGGCCTACACCAGCGCCTGGCGCGGTCAGCTGGCCGAGGCCTCGCGCCAGGGCCTGTTCAGCGCCGAGCAGCAGATCGCGATCCAGGTCGTCAACAACTCGCTGGACCGCGGCCGGCTGCTGCTGCAGGCCCAGATCTACCGCCAGTACATGCGCCGCATGGCCTGTCTGGTCGAGGCGCTGGAGGGTATCGTCAAGATCGACAAGGGCCGGGCCAGCGAGCTGATCCAGGCGCAGAAAAGTCAAATGACGGCCGAGTTGTCCATGGAGCAGACGGTCAGCGCGCTGCGCTCTACCGAGTTTCGCCTCAAGCGCCTGGTCGGTGACGAGCTGCCGCCCAGCGCCAGCTACGCCACCGTGCTGAACCAGCTGCCCGACATCGAGGCGCTCAAGCTCGCGGCGGCGCAGTCGCCCGACATGCTCTCGCTGCAGGCCAACTCGCGGGCGCAGCGCCGCTACGCTGAAAGCGTGAACGCCCAGGGCAAGCCGCAGGTCAACCTGGGCGGCGCCACCGTGGCCACCGCCACCAACCGCGGCACCAAGGCCGGCGAATGGAATGCCGGCGTCAGCCTGACCGTGCCTTTGCTGCAGCCCGGCCAGCACGCGGCCGAGCAGGCCGCCGCCAAGCGCGCTGCGGCCGCTGAAGCCCAGGTGCGCGACGCGCTCAACGCCAAGGTCTACCAGATGAGCGACCTGCACGGCTCCGCCGAGGCGGCGCTGGACCGCTCGCGCCGCATCGTCGAGATCCTGCGCAGCAGCGAACGCTTGCGCGCCGCGACGCTGGTGCAGTGGCAGCAGATGGGGCGGCGCTCGCTGTTCGACGTGATGGGCGCCGAGGCCGACTACTATTCTCTGCGCGTGGCCCAGCTCAGCACGCTGTTTGAGGCCCAGCAGGCGCTGGCCATGCTGTGGTCCCTGGGGCCGGGTGTGATGGCGGCGCTGCGTTGAGGGCGCTCGCCGCGAGGGCGGGTGCGCAGAATATGGCAGCTTGTGGGGGGATGGTGTTGCGGCCAGTGAGCTATGGAAGCCGGCGCGCGGCGCCGCAGCGCTGCGAGGGCCCGCGATGGCCGGGCTGATTGCAGTCGCCCACCGGCTGGACCTGCCCAGTGCCGCCGCGCTGAGCGAGCAGCAGCAGGCCGAGTTGCTGGTCGCCGATCCCTTGCTGTGCGGTCGCGTGATCAGCTTCCCGCTGCCCGAGCCGCAGGTCTTCACGCGGGTGGATGCCGCCGTGGCCCGCGGCGCACTGGCCGAGGCGCTGGCGCGGGCGCGGGCGCTGGGCCAGGCGCTGGCGCCGTGGCTGGCGCAGCTGGTGCCGGCCAGCCGCCAGGTGCCCTGGTCCACGCATCGCTACCAGCAGCTGTTCTGGACAGCGCTGGGTTATCGCGGTGTGTGGCAGCAGGTGCTGGCGGCGCACGAGCCCGAGCGCTGGCATGTGATCCTGCCGCGCCAGCCGCATCGCTACGGTGGCCATTCCTTCGTGCCGGGGCTGATGCTGATGGAGCAGCTGGTGGCACGCGGCAAGCCGCATGCGGCCTACCTTGTTGACGTGCCGACGTTGGAAGGCGGGCAACTGCCCGACCTGCGGCAGCTGCCGGCCGGCGTGGAGCTGCTGGCCCACCTGCCGACCTGTTTTCACGACGCCGCCCACTTCAGCGAGGAGATCCTGGCCAGCGGGCTGCGCTGCGGCCTGCTCAGCGCCGAGGTGTACGACGTGCCGCTGGAGGGGCTGCCCGCGAGCGGCCTGGTGGACGCCCGCGAGGTGCGCGGCCTGCTGCCGCCCGAGCGGCTGGCGGCGCTGGACGCACTGGCCGGGCCGGTCTGCGAGGTGCTGCGCGAGCACCTGCAGCCCGTCATCACGCACAAGGGCTTTCGCGACGTGCAGGTCACCGCGCTGTGGCAGGCGCTGGAGGCTCAGGCGCTGCTGTGCTTCTGGCTGGAGCAGCACTTCGCCGGCTGCCTGCCACGCCGCTTGCTGCTTTCCAACCATGACGCCACCATCCATGGCGCGCTGCTGAGCTTCGCGGCCAGCCACGCTATCCCGGTCACGCTGGTGCCGCACTCCAAGGTGTTCAACCAGCCGGTGTTCAACATCGACGGGCTGGACGCGCTGTGCTTGCACCATGGCCTGCAGGACGGGCCCTGTCTGGACTTCGGCGGCCGGCAGCTGCCGGCCAGGCGCCTGGCTTACCCGGGCGGCTGGCCCGAGCCGCCGCCGCCGCCCGCCGCGCTGAAGACGGTGGGCGTGGTGCTCAACGGCCTGAGCGCCAACGGCGTGAGCCTGCTGAGCTTCGAGGACTATGCCGCCGGCCTGGCCGAGTTGCTGGCCGGCTGCCGGGTACTCGGCCTGCAGCCGCGCCTGCGCGCCCGCCTGGCCGAGACGCCGCTGCAGATGCTGGCGCAGCGCCTGGCGCTGCCGCTGGAGCCTCTGCTGGCCGACACCCAAGGCTCGCTGGTGGATTTTGCGGCCGGCTGCGACCTGCTGCTGGGCTACGACATGCCGACGTCCGGCTTGCACGAGGTGCTGCGCGCGGGCGTGGGCGTCCTGCAGGCCGAGATCCGGCCGCTGGCCAGCGACGAGTGGAAGATCGTCGACCGCGCCGTGGCGCCGCGCATGCATCCGGTCGAGCTGCTGGACCGGCTGCGCGTGATGGCCGCCAACCCGGCCTGCCTGCATGAGTTCCTGCGCACGCAGCAGCAGCGCGTGCGCGACTCCCAGGCCGGCGCCCGGCCGCTGCGCGACTGGCTGGGCGACTGAGCCGCCGCTCAGCCCGGCGTCAACGTCAGCTCGAAGTCCCGCAGCGTGCCACCCGGCCGCGTCGTGTCGTCCAGCTCGGCAAGCGAGAACTTCAGCCGCGTGAACGGTGTGGGGCTGGCGTCCTGGTGCGTCAGCATGGGCGCGGCGGCGCAGCGCGCCGGGTCCCATTGCAGTGTCAGCACCGGGCCGCGTGCGTCGGTCAGCCGCAGCCGGCCGTCAGTGGCGCCGAAGGCCGCCGTGCTGGACACCAGCGTGGACGCGGCCACCGCATGGCTGCAGGGACGGTCCAGCGTGAATTGCTCCTCGGCGCCGCCCTGGCGGCAGTGCAGCGTCAGCGGTTCGGCCAGCTGCTCGTGCAGCAGCGTCAGTACGCCCACGCGCAGGCTGCCCAGCGGCCGCTCGACGCCCTCGAAGTGATAGCCCAGCCGCACTGCGTCCGTCTGCAGCGAGACCGCAAGGCGCTTCTCCAGCACGCCGCCCGCGAACGGCAGCCGGGCGCGCAGCAGCAGCTCGCCGTCGTGCAGCGCGGCCTCGGGCTGTACCCATTCCAGGTCGGTCAGCCGCGCCCGGTTGACGGGTGACTCCAGCAGCACGCCGCCGGAGTAGAAGTCCGCGCCCAGCTCGATGCTGTCGAAATGCCCCTGGGCCAGCGTGCCGATCACCGGGCGCCAGCCCTGGGCCGCAAAGGCCAGCGACTGCAGCGTCAGGCCGCGGCGCTGGTTCAGCGTCAGTGCAGTGTGGGCCGTGCGAAGCGTCAGCAGGATGCCGGAGTCGTCGCTGCCCAGCGTCACGCCGACCGGGGCCGTGAAGGCGGCCAGCTGCTGCCAGGCGATGGCCGCTTCGGCGGCTGGCGCGTCGTGCAGGCCCAGGCGTTGCAGCAAGGCCTGGCGGCGCTCCTGGGCCTGGGCCCAGCGCGGCTCCGTGATGTGGGTGCGCAGGTCGCTGGCCCACAGTTCGCACAGCGTGCGCCAGTCCTCGGGCACCGTGTTGCCGGCGGCCAGCAGCGCCGCGCACAGGCGGTGGCAGTCGCTGTTCAGCGCGAGGTCGTCCCGTCCCGTCACCGCCCAGCGGTTGATGTTGTACTTGGCCTGCTTCTTGACCGGGATTGGGTGGGCCACAGACGACAGCACACGGGCCTGGCGCGGCAGGCTTGCCTGCACTGCCGCCAGCGCGGCCGACGGGCTGAGCCACTGCAGGCCCAGGTCGGCCTCCAGCCGGTCGCACAGATGGGCGAGCTTGTCCCATTCGCTGTCGCCCGTCAGCACGGCCTCGGTGGTGAAGCGGCCAGGCCGGAAGTCGAAGATCTCGGCGTCGTTGCAGTAGATGGGCAGCACCGTGCCGTCGCGCTCGGCGCGGCGCTCGACATAGGCGAGGTACTCGGCCATGGGCTTGTCGCCATGCACGACGCGTTGCAGGCTCTGGAACAGGATGGAGTCGCCCCACAGCACCGGCAGCGCTGTGGCCTGTGCCGGCTCGCCGCAGCCCAGGGCGTGGGTGGGGGTGGCGCTCAGCGGCGCACCGGCCAGGCCCAGCGCCAGGCGCACGTTGTCGCGGTCCATCACCAGGCCCTGGTAGCCGGCCTCGGCATACACGTCCACCATGCCGGTGGAATAGGCCATCTCGTTGACCAGCACGATGGCGGGCGCCACGCCCAGCAGGTCGCGGTAGGCCTGCAGGCCCAGGCGCTGGTTCCAGCGGTTGGCCTCGGGCGCGGCCAGCGGGCCGATCATCTGCGTCCAGCCGCTGCCGACGAGTTCGCAGCGGCCGGCCTTCAGCAGCGAAGCGAACTTGGCCACCCAGGCCGGGTCCAGCGCGGCAATCTGCGTTAGCGTCCAGCCGGTCAGCTCGATGCCCATGGGCAGCGTCCGCGTCTCGGCCAGCCGCAGCAGCGGCCAGTAACACTTCTCGATGACCTGCGGGCGCAGCTCCGTCTTGATGGACGAGAACGCCAGGTTCAGGTGGAACAGCAGATAGCCTTGGGGCATGGTCAGGGGAGCAGGTCCTGGAGGGCGCGAGCCAGCCGCTCGCCGCCGGGAGTATGGAGCTGGCGGCGCGCGTTGCGCGACAGCGCGGCGGCGCGTGCCGGGTCTTGCATCAGCGCGGCGAGCTGACGGGTGGCGTCGTGCTCGTCGCGGGCCACGAGGGCGATGTCCAGGGCGGCGATGCCGGCGAGCTCGGCGTCGTCCTTGCGACCGTAAGGCGAGAACACGACGGTGGGCACGCCGCGCTGCAGCAGCTCAAAGCAGCTGACGCCGAAGACCGTGACGGCGAAATCGGCCGCAGCCATCAGCGGGCCGAGCCCGGCTGGTGCGTGGTGCTCGACGAGGGCGGCCAGGCGCGGCGCAGCGGGCAGCGCGGGCGCTGCGGAGAACGGCCCCGTGACCCAGTGCAGCCTGGCATCGGCCGGCAGCGCGGCGTCCAGCGCGGCCGGCCAGTGGCGGCCCAGGCCGGTGGCGTCGCTGCCGCCGGTGAGCGCCAGCACGTTTCGGCCGGGAGGGCGCGCGGGCGTGGCGGGGAGCGGGTCCAGCAGCAGGCAGTCCCAGCCGAACAGGATGGGCGCGCCATCGGCCAGGTCGGCCGGCGGCTCGAAGCGGTAGGCAGGCAGGAAGATCAGGTCCAGCAGCGGCCGCCAGGCCAGCAGGCCGTCGATGGCGACGATGCGCCGGCCGGCGGCGCGCCAGTCGCGCAGGTGCTGGGCCAGCCCGGGCGGCACGCGCTGCGGCTGCAGGTCCAGCAGCAGCACGTCGATGGCCTCGGCCTGGCAGTGCGCGTCCAGCGCGGCGCCGAGGTCGGCATCGGCCGGCAGGAAGCGGTGCGGGAACGCGGCCAGGTCATCCCGCGCGAGCGGCTCGCCCTGCACCAGCAGTTGCACGCTTGCGCCCAGACTGCGCCGCAAGGCGCGTGCGGCCACCAGGCAGCGCGTCAGGTGGCCCAGCCCCACGCCCGGTCCGGCGTGGCAGGCCAGCAGCAGCCGGGCGGCCACTCAGGCGGGCTGCCAGGTCTGGCGCAGCACCTTGAACGGGCGCAGACCGTCTGACGGGTCGGCGCGCCACAGGCGGTCGGGCAGCTCCGACGGCACCGGCGCCTTGATGCCGTCGCCATCCGCGCCCAGCGCGTGAGCGACCTCGGTGATGACGCGGCCGATCTGTTCCGGCAGCCAGCAGTGGCCGGCGGCGTACTCCTCGCCCTGGCGGTCCAGGTCGATGTGGAACTCGACGACGCGGGCGTCGTAGCGGTGGATGGCGCGGTGGATGACGCCGGGCTCGACTGTGTGGTCCGACCAGCCCACCTCGCAGCCGGTGGCCTGGCGCAGCGTGTCGATGGCGGCAAGGTTGGCGTCCTGGTAGGGCGTCGGGTAGGCGGAGGTGCAGTGAAGCAGCGTGGGAGCAGCGCAGCCGTTGCGCTTGAGCACGTCGACCGCATGCAGGATCTCGTCCATGGTCGCCATGCCGGTGGACAGCACGACCGGCTTGCCCGTGGCTGCGCAGGCGGCCAGCAGTTCGTCCCACAGCAGCTCGTAGGAGGCGATCTTGTAGAAGTCCACGTGCGGTTCCAGCTCCGCTACGGCCTCCAGGTAGAAGGGCGTGCAGGAGAACTGGATGCCGCAGTCGCGCGAGCGTTGGGCCAGCAGCGGCAGGAACTCCAGCGGCAGCTCCCACTGGCGGCGGCGGCTGTGGGTCTCGGACTTGGCGAGGATCTCCGGGGCGAACAGCTGGTCGATGCGGAACAACTGGAACTTGACCGCCTCACAGCCCGCCTGGGCCGAGGCCTCGATGAAGCGGTAGCAGCGCTCGATGTCGCGGCTGTGGTTGCTGGAGACTTCGGCGATGAATTTGACCATCACGCTTCCTTGATGTGCGAGCGTCAGGCGCTCAGTGGCGCACCTGCAGGCGGCCGGCCTCGCGCTGCAGCGCGACGATGGCGGAGCCGTTGGCCAGGCTGAGGTCGGCGGCCTCCAGGATGCCGGTCACGCGCTCGGATTCGGCCAGCGTCGGCAGGTGCATGCCCGCGCTGGCGCCGCCGCCGGCCAGGGCCAGCTCCACGAAGGCGCGCACGCTCTGGTAGCCGTACTTGGTTTCCAAGTTCCAGCCGCCCGTGAGCGCGCGCGACAGGTTGAAGAAATGCGGGTTGGGCGCCTGCATGCCCGGGCCGGCCAGCACGCGGCGGGTGCCGCGGTAGCGCTGGTCGGAGAACACATGGCCGTTCTCGGTCAGCAGGTGCATTTCCTGGTAGGTCATGGACTCAGTCTGCGACGGGTCGGCCCAGCCGGCCACGTGGTAGCTGACGAACTCGTGGCCGTCGGTCGCGCGCCAGCGGATCTGGGTCTGGATGGTGTCGGCCACCTCCAGCCCGTGGTGCTCGCGGATGAAGCCGAACTGCTGCGTAGCGCGCACGTCCAGCGGCTCGGCTCCAGTCAGGAAACCGGTCATGTGGATGTAGTGCGAGCCCAGGTAATGGTTGATGTTGCAGCGCGGGTTGCGCTGCAGCCAACGGCCGTAGATCTCGATCATGTCGCGGCGCTGGCTCATCAGCGACGACACATGGTGGACGCGGCCGTAGAGGCCCTGGCGCAGGTCATCCAGCAGCAGCAGGTTGGCCTCGTCGTAGACCTTGTGATAGTCCACCATCGCGAGCAGATCGTCGGGCAGGTGGTCCAGCACGCGGTGCAGGTCTGCCAGCCGGGTGACGGCGGGCTTGACGATGAGGAAGGGGATGTTGCGCGCGGCGCAGGCCAGCATGACCTCCGCGTGCAGCTCGTCGGGCACGGCGATGACGGCCGCGCAGGGGCGTGGCATCTCGTCCAGCGCGCGCAGGTAGGCGCCGCTGTCCATCTGGCCCGGGCCGGGGTAGGCCTCAAAGCTGGCGTCGATGCCCGGGTCGGTGCCCCAGTGCGCGATGCGTTCGCGTATGGTCTGCAGCTTGTCGCCGTTCTGGCCGCACAGCGCGATGCGCCCCACCCAGCCGCGCTCGCGCAGGTGCAGGGCGCTGGGCAGCAGCACGCCGAAGTCCTTGTCGGTGGCCTTGCGGCCGGATAGCGTGGTCTGGCCGGTCATGTAGTGGCCGCTGCCGATCAACACGAGGTTGAGTGGCTGGCCATCGTGTTCGATGCGTTTCATGCGGTCTCCAGCACCACGTCGATGGCGGCGATCGCGGCCTCGGCGCGCGCGATGGCTTCCTCGCGCGTGGCGGCCGTGCAGATCACCTGCGCGTGGCGCTGTGCGTGGTTTTGCGCCTTGTGCAGGCGGGTGCCCGGGGTGGGAAAGAAGGTGTTGAACATCTGCACGCCGGGCATGGCGCGCACGGCGTCGAAGTTGCCCGCGGCGCGGAACACCGCGTCGCCCTGCGGGATCCAGTAGCGCTGCGCGCAGCCCAGCTGCTGGCGGGGCGTCAGCGCGTCGATGTCGGGCGCGTCGCCCACGGCCATCTGCAGCAGCGGCTTGATGGCGTTGACGCCGGTCGCGGCCGGGATGCTGCCGGCGCCGAACCAGCCGCCGGACGTGCGGCAGGCCATCTCGATGACATGCGGCCGGCCCTCGTGCAGGATGAGGTCGCCCTTGGCGGCCCCGAAGTCGATGTCCAGCGCGGCGATGGTGCGCTCAACCAGCGCCAGCACGGCGTCCTGGTCGGCCTGCGGCAGGCGGCTCGGGAAGTTGATGCCGTTTTCGATGAAGTAGGGCGCGTAGAAGTCCTCGCGCTCGTAGTTGCGGTCGGCGAACGCGAAGGTGTGGATGCGCCCGCCGTGCACCACCGACTCGGTGGAGATCTGCGGGCCGCGCAGCACGCGCTCCACCAGCACCTCGGGGTTGCCGGTGTAGCGCATCGCGTCGTCGTAAGCCGGCAGCAGCTGGGCCTCGGTGTCGACGCGGCACACGCCGCGCGAGCCGGCGTTGTCCACCGGCTTGAGCACCAGCGGGAAGCCGAACTCGCGCGCCAACCGTTGCAGTTCGCCCGCCGACCTCACGGCCGCAAAACCGGCCACCGGGATGCCGGCGCGCTGCAGCGCGGCGATGCGCGCATGCTTGTCGGTGCAGCGGTGCGCCGTCTCGGGGGCCAGCCCCGGCAGGCCCAGCTCGCGGGCCACGGCGGCCACCACCTCGGGGATCTCAACCGCATGGCAGAACACGCCGTCAATGCGTTCAGCGCGCGCGATGGGCAGCAGCGCCGCGACATCCCGGATGTCGCAGACCCTGCTCACGTCGGCCAGTGCCAGCCCGGGGGCTGAGGCTGCGCCATCGCAGGCGACGGTGCGGTAGCCCAGCGCGCGGGCTTGCTCGATGGCGAGGGCCTGTTCCTGGCCGGCGCCGAGCAGAAGAATCGTCTTCACGTTGAGGGGTGTTCCTGAGGTTGGGGCGTCTCGGCCGGCGGGCGCATTCTCTGGCACTTCTTGCGGGCAAACAGGACGACCTCGCGCCCGATGCCGCAGTCGGCGAAAGCCTTGTACAGGCGGGCCTTGAGCTCGCCCGCGCCGCCGCCCAGCAGCGCCTGCTCCAGCTGCTTGCGCTGGCCATGCACCTGGCGGCCCAGCGTGTCGTTGCCGATGTAGTTCTGGCCCATCAGCAGGAACAGGTCGATGGGAAAGGTGGACTCGACATGCAGCACCTCGAAGCCGCAGCGCGCGACGAGCGCTGACAGCGAGGCGTGGTCGAAGTAGTTCAGGTGATGCGGCGGGGCGACCCACCAGGGCTTGAAGCCCTGCTGTTCGCGCAGCAGCTGTTGCACCGGGTTGAAGTCGTTTGGCACGACCGTGCACAGCACGCCGTCCTCATCCAGCAGGCGGTGCGCCAGGCTCAGCATGCCGGCCGGGTCGGGCAGATGTTCCAGCACCTCGCCGAGGTTCAGCGCGTCGTAGCGGCCCATCCCGCCCACGCTGTTCTCGTCCAGGAAGCCCTCCTGCACGTCCAGGCCGAGGCTGTCGCGGCTGTGTGCGGCGGCCTGTGCCGAGGGCTCGATGCCGCGTACCTGCCAGCCGCGCTCGCGGCCGTTGAGCAGGAACAGGCCCGGGCCCGAGCCCACGTCCAGCAGGCGGCGCCGCGTGCCGGGGAGCCAGCCTTCCAGGCGCTGGTAGCGCTCGGCATAGACGGCGTCCCACCAGGGCTTGTCCTGCAGGTAGTGCTCGATGTAGGCGGGCTTCTCCTGCGTGTAGTAGTCGTGGGCGTAGACCTCGCGCAGCTGCTCCGGCGTGGGCAGGGGCAGCACGTGCTTGAAGCCGCAGCAGGCGCAGTCCACGACGCTGAAGTCGCCGACGGCCTCGTGCACCGGGCCGGCGTGCACGCGGCCGGCAGCGTCCTGCCAGGACTGCTGTACGGCTTGAGGGCTGTGCGCGTTCATGGCGTCACTCCTTGGTCAGGCGCTGGAAGCCGGCGTGGTGCGGCGGCGTCTCCAGCAGGGCGTCGGCGGGCAGCGCGGCCAGCCGTGCGAACACCTCGTCGCAGGCCTGGGCGTAGGCGCTCATCTCAGTGTCGCCGTGGGCCAGCGAGGCCTTGAACTGCCGGAAGCCCAGGAAGCCGCGCTGCAGCATCTCGATGGTGAAGCGGGTGTTCAGTGCCACGGCCTGCGGATGCTGGAAGCCGAAGGCCGCCAGCGTGGGCAGGCCGGACACGTTGATGGCCAGGCCCGCCTTGGCGGCGGCGGTGGCCCAGATGGCCTTGGTCTGGTTGCCCAGAGCGATGAGTCGCTCTTCAGCGCGTTCGCGCTGGTACTTGCGCAGCGTCGCCAGCGCGGCCGTGGGGCCGACGCGGTCGGTCCAGTTGGTGCTGGAGATGAAGGTGGTCTGCGCGGCCTGCATGACGCGCTCCGTGCCCAGCACGGCGGCCATCGCGTAGCCGTTGGCCATGGACTTGGCGAACACCGCGATGTCGGGGTTGATGCCATAGCGGCGGTGGATGCCGCCGGCGCACATGCGGTAGCCGCTGGTGATCTCGTCGAACACGAGCACGGCACCGATTTCGTCCGCGATCTCGCGCAACTTGCGCAGGTACTCGCCCGGCGCCTCCTCGCCGCGCGCGGGCTCGATGACGATCGCGGCGATCTGCTTTTCCTTGCCTTTGATCGTGTCGCGCAGCGAAGCGATGTCGTTGAAGTGGAAGGGGATGGCCGTCCCGGCCAGGCCGCGCGGCACACCGTTGGGCTGCAGGCCAGGCATCAGCTGACCGTCCAGGCCGTCGGTCTCGCCGAGGTTTGCAGCCAGGTACCAGTCGTTCCAGCCGTGGTAGCCGCTGAACAGCACGATGTCGCGCCGGGTCTGCGCGCGCGCGATGCGCACGGCCATGCTCATGGCCTCGCCGCCGCTGCGCGCGTAGCGCACCATGCCGGCCCAGGGATGCAGCTCGATCAGCGCCTCGGCCAGTTCCACTTCCTCGGGGCAGTTCAGTGAGCTGTTGACGCCGCTGCGGATGGCGGCCACGACGGCATCGTCCACCTCGTCGTCGGCATAGCCCAGGATGCAGGCGCCGACGGCCATGATGGACATGTCGATGAACTCGCGGCCGTCCAGGTCCCACACGCGGCAGCCCTTGGCCTTGCTGTAGTAGGACGGCCAGACGTCCGGTGCGAACATCTCGGGCCGCTTGGACAGCAA
The DNA here is from genome assembly GCF_043555875.1 of Pelomonas margarita. Lineage (NCBI taxonomy): Bacteria > Pseudomonadati > Pseudomonadota > Betaproteobacteria > Burkholderiales > Sphaerotilaceae > Roseateles > Pelomonas margarita. Next base: position 348,206 of record NZ_JBIGHW010000001.1, read on the forward strand.
CTGCGTGCCGCCGGGGATCAGTTCCTTGGCATGGCGGTACAGCGCCGCACCGCGGCCGTTCTTCAGGTCGTCAAGGCTGTACATGGTCTTGTTGCTTGTCGGCTTGCAGGGATTTCAGGTAGCCCGCGTTGCGGGTGATGTCGGCGTTCAGGCTCATCAGGGCGGGCTCGCGTGCCAGCAGGGCCAGCACGTCGGCCGCGCCGAAGGGCGGGGCGCCGTCGCGGTACAGGCGCGAGAACACGGCCTGCAGGAATTCGTAGTCGCGTGGCTCGTCCAGCGTCCAGCGGTGGTGGGCCAGGCCGGTGAACTTGCGCACGGCGCCGTTCTTGAACCACTCCGGGTGTTGCTCGATGTAGGGCCCCACATGCTCGCGCTCGGACGGGAGCCGCGCCTCCCGGTGGGCGCGGGCGATGGCCTTGGCCGCGAACACGGTGCAGTCCAGCCCGTCGGGGAACTCGCCGGCCAGGCCGCAGAAGTCGTAGCCGCCGGTGATGAAGGCGTCCACCACCTCGTCGACGATGGCCGGATCCAGCGCCGGGCAGTCGGCGGTGATGCGCACGATGGCGTCGGCCTGGTGGGCCTGGGCGGCCTGGTGGTAGCGATCCAGCACGTCGTTCAGGCTGCCGCGCCAGCAGGCCACGCCGGCTGCTTCGCACCAGGCCTGGATGGCGTCGTCGCTGGCGTCGGTGGACGTGGCCACGACGACCGCGTTCACGCGGCGGGCATGCCGAACCCGCTCCACCACGTGGGCCAGCACGGCCCGGCCGGCCAGCGGCATCAGTACCTTGCCGGGCAAGCGCGTGGAACTCATGCGGGCCTGAATGATGGCAACGACGTTCATGGCGGACACACAGTGGCGGGAAGGCCAGTATGTCCGCCCTCGCCGGGGAAGGCGCCGGGATTTGACGGCGAAAGCGCGCCGTTTTGTTGCGATGCAGCGCCCGGCGCGCCGGGCTGCTCAGCCCGCTGGCCAGCGCCGCGGGTCCCAGGCGTCGGGCTCTGGGCTGGCCACTTCGGGCCAGTACAGCGGCCGGCTGCGGGCCCAGGCGCCGGCAATTTCCTGGAATTGGGCGACGGTCTCTACGCCGACGACGCAGGCCGCCACGCCGGGTAGGCCTTGCGCCACACCGAGTGCCGCCTCCACCGGCGCGAGGCCGGCGGCATCGCAGTGCTGGCGCCAGCGTGCCAGCGCGGCCGCAGCGGCCGGCACGCGCCGGGCGCCGCGCTCGGGCGCCAGCAGCAGGCCCTGAAGGAAGGCTGAGCGCAGGTGCAGCTCGATGCCGCTGAAGTCATGGCCGCTGGTCAGGCGCTGGTCTAGTGCGTTGCCGGGCAACTGGGCCAGCTCGAGGTCCAGGCGTCGGCGTAGCCGCTGTAGTTCCTCGGGCGCGTAGCCGGACACGCCCAGCTTCAGCGGTCGCCCGGCCTGGCGCAGCGCCGCGCGGGCCGTGGCCCATAGCGCATCGCCGCCCTCGGCTTCCAGGTCCGCCACGCTGTGGAAGAGCAGGCCATCCAGCCTGTCACCCAGGCGGGCGATGGAGCGCTGCACGCTGGCCTGCACCGCATCCGCGCGCTCGGCGGCCGCGATGGCACCCAGCGGTGCGATCTTGCTGATGATGCGAAACGGGTGCGGCCCGCACAGCGCGGCCAGGCGCGCCTCGATATCGCCATAGGCGGCGGCCGTGTCCAGGCAGCGCACGCCGGCCTGCCAGGCGGCATCCAGGATGGCGGCGGCCGTGTCGGGCGCCACCATGTGGCCGCTGCCCACGGCGCCATAGGCCAGGCCGAACTGGACGGTGCCGAGCGCGAGCTGCATGTCAGCAGGCCAGCAGCTCGCGCAGTGCGGCCACGACGCGGTCCTGGTCGGCGTCGGTCATGGCCGGGAACAGCGGCAGCGAGATGGTGCGGGCGTAGTAGTCCTCTGCCCGGGGGTAGTCGCCCCGCTTGAAGCCCAGAGCCTGGTAATAGGGCTGGGTGTGGATGGGGATGTAGTGCACCTGCACGCCGATGCCGCGCGCGCGCAGGCCTTCGAACACGGCCTGGCGGCGTGTTGCGTCGTGTAGCTCGACGGCGTAGAGATGCCAAGCTGATTGCGCGCCGTCGCGCCGGGGCGGCAGGGTCAGTGGCAGCTCGCGCAGGATGCGGTCGTAGCGCTGAGCCAGCGCCTCGCGGCGGGCCTGCATGTCGGGCAGGCGGCGCAGCTGCGAGCGGCCGAGCGCGGCCTGCAGCTCTGTCATGCGGTAGTTGTAGCCAAGCGTCTGCTGCTCGTAGCTCCACGGGCCGTCTGCCTGGGCGAGCATCTGGGCGGGGTCGCGCACCATGCCATGTGAGCGCAGCCTGTCCATCGTGCGGGCCAGCGCCGCGTCGCGGGTGCAGACCATGCCGCCCTCGGCCGTGGTCACCACCTTGACGGCGTGGAAGCTGAACACGCTGATGTCGGCCCAGTCGGAAGCCATGGGCTTGCCGTCCAGCGTGGCGCCGGTGGCATGGGAGCCGTCCTGCAGCAGATGGAAGCCGTAGCGATCTGCCAGCGCACGCAGCGCCGGCCAGTCGCAGGGCAGGCCGGCGAAGTCGACCGGGATGAGGACCTGCGGCAGCGTGCCTGTGGCTGCGGCGGCTTCCAGCTTGGCGGCCAGCCCGGCCGTGCTGATCTGGCGCGTGGCGGGGTCGATGTCGACGAAGTCCACCTCGGCGCCACAGTAGCGAGCGCAGTTGGCGGAGGCGAGGAAGCTGTTGGTGCAGGTCCAGACCCGGCTGCCAGCGCTCACGCCCAGCGCCAGGCAAGCGATGTGCAGCGCCTGCGTCGCATTGCCGACCGCCAGCGCATGGGGTACCTGATGGACAGCGGCGAATTCGGCCTCGAAGGCCGGCAACTGCTGGCCCTGGGTCAGGAAGTCCGAGCGCAGCACGGCAGTGACGGCCGCGATGTCGTCGTCATCGATGTGCTGGCGGCTGTAGGGGAGGGGGAGCAGGCTCATGTCAGAGGCGCGCTTCCGGCATGTGCGTGCGGATCAGCTCGCGCAGCTGCTCCACGCTCAGGAAGTCGCTGTTGCTGCCGCTGTCGTAGGCGAAGCCGGCGGGCACGCGGCTGGCGCGGGTGGTGCGGCAGTAGTCGTCGATGTCACTACCGGCCGGCAGGATGGCGTAGTAGTCGCCCAGGTCCACGGTCTGGTAGCTGTCGCCGGCGGTGATCATTTCCTCGTGAATCTTCTCGCCGGGTCGTACGCCGACGATCTCCTGGCGGCACTCCGGCCCCACGGCCTGCGCGACGTCGGTGATGCGGTAGGACGGGATCTTGGGCACGAAGATCTCGCCGCCCTGCGCGTGCTGCAGTGCCCACAGCACCATCTCCACGCCGTCCTGCAGCGAGATGTTGAAGCGGGTCATCTGCGGGTCGGTGATGGGCAGCACGCCGCTGCCGCGCTTGTCCAGGAAGAAAGGGATGACCGAGCCGCGGCTGCCCATCACATTGCCGTAACGCACCACCGAGTAGCGGGTCTGGCGCGAGCCGCGGATGTTGTTTGCCGCGATGAACAGCTTGTCCGAGCACAGCTTGGTGGCGCCGTACAGGTTGATGGGCGCGGCGGCCTTGTCGGTGGACAGCGCCACGACGCGCTCCACCTCGTTGTCCATGCATCCCTCGATGAGGTTCTGCGCTCCAAGGATGTTGGTCTTGATGCACTCGAAGGGGTTGTACTCGGCGGCCGGTACCTGCTTGAGCGCGGCGGCGTGGATGACGATGTCCACGCCTTCCAGCGCGCGACGCACGCGCGGCGCGTCGCGCACATCGCCGAGGAAGTAGCGGATGGCAGGGTAGGCGCGCTCGCCGAAGCGCTGCGACATCTCGAACTGCTTGAGCTCGTCGCGCGAGAACACCACGACACGGCGCACGTCCGGGTAGCGCTGGAACACCGTGTCGACGAAGGCCTTGCCGAACGAGCCTGTGGCGCCGGTGATGAGGATGGACTTGCCGTTGAGCATGGTGACGGGCCTGACGAGGTTGCGTGGCGGAACCGGGCGGTCCGGCGACGAAAGGGCGAGAGCTTGCAACAGCCACTGTCCCAGGACTTGAGGGTACAAATCCGGTGAAAAGCGGCCGGCGGACGATGCATTTTGCGGCCGCCGCGAACCATTGCGGATGCAAGGCATGACCAGCCAGGTGAAGCCCGGCGATCTCCGCGCTTGTGCGGGCGCCGTGACCTGTTAGCGTGCCGGTATGACGACTGATGCTCCCTTCATCCACGCCCAGGCCCTGGTGGAGAGCCCGCACATCGGCGTGGGCAGCCGCGTCTGGGCGTTCGCCCACATCCTGCCCGGCGCCCGCATCGGGCGCGACGCCAACATCTGCGACCACGTCTTCATCGAGAACGCGGTGCAGCTCGGCGACCGGGTGACGGTCAAGTGCGGCGTGCAGCTGTGGGACGGCGTGCAGGTGGACGATGACGTCTTCATCGGCCCCAACGTCACCTTCTCCAACGACCCCTTCCCGCGCAGCAAGCAGCGCCCCGAGCAGCCGCTGCGGACCTGGGTGCGCAAGGGCGCGAGCATCGGCGCCAACGCCACCATCCGGCCCGGGCTGACCATAGGCGCGGGCGCCATGGTGCAGGACGGCGCCGTCGTCACCCGCGATGTGCCGCCGCATGCCATCGTGGCCGGCAATCCGGCGCATGTGGTGGGCTATGTGGACACCGGCACACGGCCGGCCGAGCCGGCCCGGCGCGTGAACGCCGATGACCTGACGCTGCAGGTGCCCGGCGCTGCGCTGGTGAAGCTGCCCAAGGTCATCGATATGCGCGGCTCGCTGACCGTGGGCCAGGTGGACGCGCAGCTGCCCTTCGTGCCGCAGCGCTTCTTCCTCGTCTACGACGTGCCCAGCCGCGAGGTGCGGGGCGAGCATGCGCACAAGGCCTGCCACCAGTTCCTGGTCTGTGTGAAGGGCAGCCTCAGCGTGGTGCTGGACGACGGCGAGCACCGCGACGAGGTGCTGCTGGACAGCCCGCTGCTGGGCTTGCACATCCCGCCCATGGTCTGGGGCATCCAGTACCGCTTCAGTGCCGATGCGGTGCTGCTGGTGCTGGCCTCCGACCCCTACGACCCGGCCGACTACCTTCGCAGCTATGACGACTACCTCGCCGCCGTCGCCACGCACCGCCATGGTTGACGCACCCATCCCCTTCCTGGACCTGCAGCCGGTCTACCGCGCGGCCCAAGGCGCCATCGATGCGGCGCTGCTGCGCGTGGCCGGCAGTGGCTGGTTCCTGCTGGGCGAGGAGCTGAAGGCTTTCGAGCGCGCTTATGCCGCGAGCGTCGGCACGGCTGATTGCGCGGGTGTGGCCAACGGGCTGGATGCGCTGGCGCTGGCGCTGGAGGCGCTGGGCGTGGGGCCGGGCGACGAGGTCATCGTGCCGTCCAACACCTACATCGCGACCTGGCTGGCCGTCAGCCAGTGCGGCGCGACGCCGGTGCCAGTGGAGCCCGATCCGCTCACCTACAACCTCGACCCGGCGCGCCTCGCCGCCGCCATCACGCCGCGCACCAAGGCCTTGCTGCCGGTGCACCTGTACGGCCTGCCGGCCGACATGGATGCCATCAACGCGGTCGCGGCGCGGCACGGCCTGAAGGTGCTGGACGACTGCGCCCAGGCGCACGCGGCCGTCTACCAGGGCCGCCCGGTGGGCAGCCTGGCGGACCTGTCGGCCTGGAGCTTCTACCCCGGCAAGAACCTGGGCGCGATGGGCGACGGCGGCGGCATCACTGGCGATGACGCGGCGCTGATGGCGCAGGTGCGTGTGCTGCGCAACTACGGTTCCCAGGTGAAGTATCACAACGAGGTCAAGGGCCGGAATTCGCGGCTGGACGAGATCCAGGCCGCCGTGCTGGCGGCTAAGCTGCCGCTGCTGCAGGCCCAGACCGAGGAGCGCCGCCGGCTGGCCGCGATGCTGCTGGACGGCCTGCACGGCGCGCCGCTACAGCTGCCCGTGGTGCCCAAGGGGCTGGTGCCGGCCTGGCATCTTTTCGTCGTGCAACACGAGGCGCGTGACCGGCTGCAGGCCGGACTGGCGAAGCAGAACATCGGCTCCCTGATTCACTACCCGATCCCGCCGCACCGCCAGCCGGCCTACGCGGAGCTGGGCTACGGTGACGGTGATTTCCCGATCAGCGAGGCCATGCACCGCCGCGTGCTGAGCCTGCCGCTGTGGCCGGGCATGACGGACGAGCAGGTGGCACGGGTGATCCGTGCGGTGCGCGCGGCCGCGTAGGGCGGGTCGCGACCCGCCATCAGCCGGCGTGAGGCTGGCAACACGGCGGGGCGCGACGACCCGACCTACCGCTGCGGCGGCACCGGCCCGCGGGAGCGGGCCGGGTTGCCCACCCACAGCTCGCCGGCGGGCACGTCCCTGGTGACCACGCTGCCGGCGCCAATCAGCGCGCCGGTGCCGATGCGCACGCCGCCCAGGATGGTGGCATTCGCGCCGATGGATGCGCCGCGCTCGATAACCGTCTGCTGAAACGCGGCCGGGCGCTGGCGCGAGCGCGGCACGCGGTCGTTCGTGAAGGTGGCGTTGGGGCCGATGAACACATCGTCCTCGACGCGCAGGCCGTCCCACAGCTGCACGCCGGATTTCAGTGTCACACGGTCGCCCACCACGACATCGTTCTCCACCAGCACCTGGGCGTTGATGTTGCAGTCGGCGCCGATGCGGGCGCCGGGCAGGATGACGCAGAACTGCCAGACGCGGGTGCGCGGCCCGAGATGCGGGCTTTGCACGTCGGCGAGCGGGTGTATCTGGGGGGCGTCGTGATGTTCGGTCATGGGATGCAGGGGCCGTGCTGGCCCGGATCATCGGGCAGCTGGCGGGCAGGGCGGCGACAAAAAAGAAGGGCGCCCTCGCGGGCGCCCTCCTGGCCGGGTCAGCGACTGCTGATCAGATCAGCGGCGGCTGGCGGTTCAGCTCGTCCTCGTCCTGCGGCCGGGGCTTGACGAGCAGCGGCTCGACCGGCTGCACGGTGCTGGTGACCAGCGTGTCCGTCGGCGTGTCGCCCGGCAGGGTCAGCTCGCTGGGCGCGGCCAGCACATCGCTGAGCTGCAGCTGCACGGTGCTTTCGTCGGCGCTCACCGGCCCGCTCGTGCTGCTGCCGGCGCTGGCATCCCGAGTGAACCACACGTCCGCCATCTCGTGGGTGGCGCCGTCAGTCGTCTGGTAGTTGCCCACCAGGCCAATCAGGTTGCCGTTGTCCAGCGCCGTGGAGCTCTGCGACTGCAGGCTCAGGCTGGCGATGCCCAGCTCGGCCAGCGACTTCAGTTCGCCGCTGTCGGTGATGCCGTCGGTGTCGGCATCGACCCAGATCTGCAGCTGGCTGTAGTTGACATCGGCTGCGTCGAGCTTGCCGTCCTGGTTGCTGTCCAGGGCCGCCATGGCGGCATAGCCATCCTTGGCGCGACTGCCATCGGCCAGCACGGTGCCTTCGCCGAACAGCTCCTTGCCGTCGTTGATGACGCCGTCGCGGTTGATGTCACGCACCAGCAGGCCGTCGCCGCCGCCCACCCAGCCCCATTGCTGCCAGACACCGCGTCCCAGCAGGTCGTAGCTGACGCCCTGAGCCGCCGCGACCGTTTCGACGCCGTCGCCGTCCAGGTCAAGGATGATCGGCGAGACCTGGGCCGGCACCAGCGCGTTGGTCTGCTCACTGCTCAGGGCCTGGATGGCCTCCGACGTGAACGCCCCGGCCTGGGCCATGGACAGCTGGCCGAGGTCGGCCGCATCCAGGCCGACGATCTGCTCGCTGGTGATGGCATGCAGCTGTTCGGTGCTCAGCGCCGTGACCTGCGCCGAGTTCAGCGCCTTCAGGTCCTCGCTGGCCAGCGCGACGATGTGTTCGGTACCCAGGCCGCGCAGGGCCGAGGTGCTGAACGACGCGATGTCCACGCTGTCGAAGGCGGCGATCTCGGAGGTCTGCAGTGCGCTCAGCTGGTCCGACGTCAGCGAGTTCAGCTGAGCCGTGCTCATGGCCGTCAGCTGGGCCGACTCAAAGCCGGCGAACTGCTCGCTGGTCAGGCTGCGCAGCTGCAGCGTGCTGAACGCCGAGATGTCAGCCGTTTCGAACACGCGGATCTGCGCGGTCTCCAGCCCGTCGAGCTGCTGCGTCGTGAAGGACGCGATCTGTGCGGTGCCCAGGGCCACGATCTGGTCGGTGCCGAAGGCGCCGATCTCGTCCGAGCCCAGGCCGCGCAGGGCTGCCGTCGTCAGGTTGGCGATGTCCTGGGTTTCCAGGGCGGCGATCTGTTCGGTGCTCATCGCCTCCATCTGGGCCGAGCTCAGCACCTTGAACTGGTCGGTCGTCAGCGCCCGCAGGTCAGCGGTTTCCATGCCGGCCACCTGGGCGGTGGTGAGGTTGGCCACCTGGGTGGTCGTCATGGAGGCGATCTGATCCGTGCCCAGCGCGTTGAGCTGTTCGGTGCTCAGCGCGCGGATCTGGGCCGTGGTCAAGGCGCGCAGGTCGTCGGTCTCCAGTGCTGCCGTCTGCTCGGAGCTGAGGCCCTTGAGCTGCTGCGTGGTCAGCGACTGGATCTGGGCCGTGCCGAACGCGCGGATCTGGTCGGAGCCGAAGGCATCGATGGTCTCGGAGGCGAGGCCGCGCAGCGCGGCCGTGGTCAACACGGCCAGGTCGGCCGTTTCGATGGCGGCCAGTTGTTCACTGGTCAGCGCCCCCACCTGGGCCGAGCTCAGCACCTTGAACTGGTCGGTTGTCAGTGCGCGCAGGTCGGACGTCTCCAGCTTGGCGACCTGGACCGTCGTCAGGTTGGCGATCTGGCCGGTGGTCATCGCGGCGAACTGGTCGGTGCCCAGCGCATTGAGCTGCTCGGTGCTCAGCGAGCGGATCTGTGCGGTGGTCATGGCGCGCAGGTCATCGGTCTCCAGCGCGGCCATCTGCTCGGTGCTGATGCCCTTGAGCTGCTGCGTCGTCAGCGACTGGATCTGCGCCGTGCCGAGCGCGCGGATCTGGTCGGTGCCAAAGGCGTCGATAGTCTCGGACGTGAGGCCTTGCAGGGCGGCCGTGGTCAGCACGGCGAGGTCAGCCGTCTCGATGGCGGCCAGTTGCTCGCTGGTCAGCGCTCCCACCTGGGCGGAGCTCAGCACCTTGAACTGGTCGGTCGTCAGCGCCCGCAGGTCAGACGTCTCCAGCTTGGCGACCTGAGCCGTCGTCAGGTTGGCCACCTGCACCGTGGTCAGCGCGGCGAACTGATCCGTGCCCAGCGCGTTGAGTTGTTCGCTGGACAGCGCACGCAGCTGCGTGGTCGTCAGCGCGCGCAGGTCATCGGTCTCCAGCGCGGCGGTCTGCTCGGAGCTCAGGCCCTTGAGCTGCTGCGTGGTCAGCGACTGGATCTGGGCCGTGCCGAACGCGCGGATCTGGTCGGACCCGAACGCATCGATGGTCTCGGACGCGAGGCCGCGCAGCGCGGCGGTGGTCAGCACGGCCAGGTCAGCCGTCTCGATGGCAGCCAGTTGCTCGCTGGTCAGCGCGCCCACCTGGGCGGAGCTCAGCACCTTGAACTGGTCGGTCGTCAGGGCCCGCAGGTCGGACGTTTCCAGCTTGGCGACCTGAGCCGTCGTCAGGTTGGCCACCTGCACCGTGGTCAGCGCGGCGAACTGATCCGTGCCCAGCGCGTTGAGTTGTTCGCTGGACAGCGCACGCAGCTGCGTGGTCGTCAGCGCGCGCAGGTCGTCGGTCTCCAGCGCAGCCATCTGCTCGGAGCTGATGCCCTTGAGTTGCTGGGTGGTCAGCGACTGAATCTGGGCGGTGCCCAGAGCGCGGATCTGGTCGGAGCCGAATGCGTCGATGTTCTCCGACGTGAGGCCGCGCAGCGCCGCCGTGGTCAGCACGGCGAGGTCAGCCGTCTCGATGGCGGCCAGCTGCTCGCTGGTCATCACCGCGGTCTGGGCGGAGCTGAGCGCCTTGAACTGGTCGGTCGTCAGCGCGCGCAGGTCGGATGTTTCCATCGCGGCGACCTGGCTCGTCGTCAGGTTGGCCACTTGCACCGTGGTCATCGCGGCGAACTGATCCGTGCCCAGCGCGTTGAGCTGCTCGGTAGCGAGCGCGCGGAGCTGCGTGGTGGTCAGCGCGCGGAGGTCGTCCGTCTCCAGCGCGGCCATCTGCTCGGTGCTGATGCCCTTGAGCTGCTGCGTCGTCAGCGACTGGATCTGGGCCGTGCCGAGCGCACGGATCTGGTCGGAGCCGAAGGCATCGATGGTTTCCGATGCAATGCCGCGCAGCGCGGCCGTGGTCAGCACGGCGAGGTCAGCCGTCTCGATGGCGGCCAGCTGTTCGCTGGTCATGGCCGCCATCTGGGCGGAGCTGAGCGCCTTGAACTGGTCGGTCGTCAGCGCGCGCAGGTCGGCCGTCTCCAGGTCAGAGACCTGGGCCGTCGTCAGGTTGGCGACCTGGGCGGTGGTCATCGCGGCGAACTGGTCGGTGCCCAGCGCGTTGAGCTGTTCGCTGGACAGCACGCGGATCTGCGTGGTGGTCAGCGCGCGCAGGTCATCGGTCTCCAGCGCGGCCATCTGCTCGGAGCTGAGGCCCTTGAGCTGTTGCGTCGTCAGCGACTGGATCTGGGCCGTGCCCAGAGCGCGGATCTGGTCGGAGCCGAAGGCGTCGATGTTCTCCGACGTCAGGCCGCGCAGCGCGGCGGTGGTCAGCACCGCGAGGTCGACGGTCTCGATGGCCGCCAGCTGCTCGCTGGACAGCGCACCCACCTGGGCCGAGCTGAGCACCTTGAAGTGGTCGCTGCTCAGTGCGCGCAGGTCGGACGTCTCCAGCTTGCCGACCTGGGTCGTCGTCAGGTTGGCGACCTGGCCGGTGGTCAGCGCCGCGAACTGGTCGGTGCCCAGCGCGTTGAGCTGCTCGGTGGACAGGGCCCGGATCTGCGCCGTGGTGAGGGCGCGCAGGTCGTCGGTCTCCAGCGCCGCCATCTGCTCGGTGGACAGACCCTTGAGCTGCTGCGTGGTCAGCGATTGGATCTGGGCCGTGCCCAGCGCCTGGATCTGGTCAGAGCCGAAGGCGTCGATGGTCTCGGACGAGATGCCGCGCAGCGCCGCAGTGGTCAGTACGGCGAGGTCGGCAGTTTCGATGGCCGCCAGCTGTTCGCTGGTCATGGCCGCCATCTGGGCTGAGCTGAGGGCCTTGAACTGGTCGGTCGTCAGCGCGCGCAGGTCGGCGGTCTCCAGGTCAGAGACTTGGGCTGTCGTCAGGTTTGCGACCTGGCCGGTGGTGAGCGATGCGAACTGATCGGTGCCCAGCGCATTGAGCTGCTCGCTGGACAGCGCACGGATCTGCGCCGTGGTGAGGGCGCGCAGGTCATCGGTCTCCAGCGCGGCCATCTGCTCGGTGGCCAGGCCCTTGAGCTGCTGGGTGGTGAGCGACTGAATCTGGGCAGTGCCCAGGGCGCGGATCTGGTCGGAGCCAAAGGCGTCGATGGTCTCCGAGGTGAGGCCGCGCAGCGCGGCGGTCGTCATCACCGCAAGGTCAGCGGTCTCGATGGCGGCCAGCTGTTCGCTGGTCAGCGCGCCCACCTGGGCAGAACTCAGCACCTTGAACTGATCGGTGCTCAGCGCACGCAGGTCGGACGTCTCCAGCTTGGCGACCTGGGCCGTCGTCAGGTTGGCGACCTGGCCGGTGGTCAGCGCCGCGAACTGGTCGGTGCCCAGCGCGTTGAGCTGCTCGCTGCTCAGCCCGCGCAGCTGCGCAGTGGTCAGCGCACGCAGGTCATCCGTTTCCAGTGCGGCCATCTGCTCGCTGCTGATGCCCTTGAGCTGCTGCGTGGTCAGCGCCTGGATCTGGGCCGTGCCCAGGGCGCGGATCTGGTCGGACCCGAAGGCGTCGATGTTCTCCGACGCGATGCCGCGCAGCGCGGCGGTGGTCAGCACCGCGAGGTCAGCGGTCTCGATGGCGGCCAGCTGTTCGCTGGTCATCGCGGCGATCTGTGCCGAGCTGAAGGACTTGAACTGGTCGGTCGTCAGCGCGCGCAGGTCAGCCGTCTCCATCGCGGCCACCTGGGCCGTGGTCAGGCTGCTGATCTGGGCCGTGGTGGGCGTGGCGAACTGCTCGGTGGTCAGCGCATTGAGCTGGTCGGTGGCCAGGCCGCGGACTTGCGTCGTGCTGAGCGCACGCAGGTCATCGGTCTCCATGGCAGCCATCTGCTCGGTGGAGAGGCCCTTGATCTGCTGGGTCGTCAGCGACACGATCTGGGCCGTGCCCAGCGCACGGATCTGGTCGGAGCCGAAGGCATCGATGCTCTCGGACGCGATGCCGCGCAGCGCCGAGGTGGTCATCACAGCGAGGTCGGCGGTCTCGATGGCGGCCAGCTGTTCGCTGGTCAGCGCGCCCACCTGGGCGGAGCTCAGCACCTTGAACTGGTCGGTGCCCAGTGCACGCAGGTCGGACGTTTCCAGCTTGCCGACCTGGGCCGTCGTCAGGTTGGCGACCTGGCCGGTGGTCAGCGACGTGAACTGGTCGGTGCCCAGCGCATTGAGCTGGTCGGTGGACAGGCTGCGCAGCTGCGCAGTGGTCAGCGCACGCAGGTCATCCGTTTCCAGCGCGGCCATCTGCTCGGTGCTGATGCCCTTGAGCTGCTGCGTGGTCAGCGACTGGATCTGGGCGGTGCCCAATGCGCGGATCTGGTCGGACCCGAAGGCGTCGATGTTTTCCGACGCGATGCCGCGCAGCGCGGCGGTGGTCAGCACGGCCAGGTCGGCGGTCTCGATGGCGGCCAGCTGCTCGCTGGTCATCGCGGCGATCTGTGCCGAGCTGAAGGACTTGAACTGGTCGGTCGTCAGCGCGCGCAGGTCGGCCGTCTCCATCGCGGCCACCTGGGCCGTGGTCAGGCTGCTGATCTGGATGGTGGTGGGCGTGGCGAACTGCTCGGTGGTCAGCGCGTTGAGCTGGTCGGTCGCCAGGCCGCGGACCTGGGTCGTGCTCAGGGCGCGCAGGTCCTCGGACTCCATCGCGGCCATCTGCTCGGTGGAGAGGCCCTTGATCTGTTGCGTGGTGAGCGCCTGGATCTGGGCCGTGCCCAGCGCACGGATCTGGTCGGAGCCGAAGGCGTCGATGGTTTCGGAGGTGATGCCGCGCAGCGCGGCCGTGGTCATCACGGCGAGGTCGGCGGTCTCGATGGCGGCCAGCTGTTCACTGGTCATCACCGCCGTCTGGGCGGAGCTGAGCGCCTTGAACTGGTCGGTCGTCAGCGCCCGCAGGTCGGCGGTTTCCAGGTGAGACACCTGGGCGGTGGTGAGGTTGGCGACCTGCGCGGTGGTGAGCGACGCGAACTGGTCGGTGCCCAACGCGTTGAGCTGCTCGGTGCTCAGCGCGCGGATCTGCGCGGTGGTCATGGCCCGCAGGTCGTCCGTTTCCAGCGCGGCCATCTGCTCGGTAGAGAGGCCCTTGAGCTGCTGGGTGGTGAGCGACTGGATCTGGGCCGTGCCGAGAGCGCGGATCTGATCGGAGCCAAAGGCGTCGATGTTCTCGGACGTGAGGCCGCGCAGCGCTGCCGTGGTCAGCACGGCGAGGTCGGCGGTCTCGATGGCGGCCAGCTGCTCGCTGGTCATCGCGCCCGCTTGGGCGGAGCTCAGCACCTTGAACTGGTCGCTGGTCAGCGCGCGCAGGTCGGCGGTTTCCATGCCGGCCACCTGGGCCGTGGTCAGGTTGGCGACCTGGCCCGTGGTCATGGCGGCGATCTGGTCGGTGCCCAGCGCGTTCAGCTGCTCGGTGCCCAGCGCGCGGATCTGCGCCGTGGTGAGCGCGCGCAGGTCATCGGTCTCCAGCGCGGCCATCTGCTCGGTGGCCAGGCCCTTGAGCTGCTGGGTGGTGAGCGACTGGATCTGGGCCGTGCCCAGCGCGCGAATCTGGTCGGAGCCAAAGGCGTCGATGCTCTCCGACGCGATGCCACGCAGCGCGGCCGTGGTCAGCACGGCCAGGTCGGCCGTCTCGATGGCGGCCAATTGTTCGCTGCTCATCGCGCCCACCTGGGCGGAGCTCAGCACCTTGAACTGATCGGTGCCCAGTGCACGCAGGTCCGACGTCTCCAGCTTGCCGACCTGGGCCGTCGTCAGGTTGGCCACCTGGCCGGTGGTCAGCGCCGCGAACTGGTCGGTGCCCAACGCGTTGAGCTGCTCGGTGCTCAGCGCGCGGATCTGCGCGGTGGTCATGGCCCGCAGGTCGTCGGTCTCCAGCGCGGCCATCTGCTCGGTAGAGAGGCCCTTGAGCTGCTGGGTGGTGAGCGACTGGATCTGGGCCGTGCCGAGAGCGCGGATCTGATCGGAGCCGAAGGCGTCGATGTTCTCGGACGTGAGGCCGCGCAGCGCTGCCGTGGTCAGCACGGCGAGGTCGGCGGTCTCGATGGCGGCCAGCTGCTCGCTGGTCATCGCGCCCACTTGCGCGGAGCTCAATACCTTGAACTGGTCGCTGGTCAGCGCGCGCAGGTCGGCGGTTTCCATGCCGGCCACCTGGGCCGTGGTCAGGTTGGCGACCTGGCCCGTGGTCATGGCGGCGATCTGGTCGGTGCCCAGCGCGTTCAGCTGCTCGGTGCCCAGCGCGCGGATCTGCGCTGTGGTCAGCGCACGCAGGTCGTCGGTCTCCAGGGCCGCCATCTGCTCGGTGGCCAAGCCCTTGAGCTGCTGAGTAGTGAGCGACTGGATCTGGGCGGTGCCCAGGGCGCGGATCTGGTCGGAGCCGAAGGCGTCGATGGTTTCCGATGCAATGCCACGCAGCGCGGCCGTGGTCAGCACGGCCAGGTCGGCCGTCTCGATGGCGGCCAGCTGCTCGCTGGTCATGGCGGCTGTCTGGGCAGAGCTGAGCGCCTTGAACTGGTCGGTCGTCAGCGCACGCAGGTCGGCCGTCTCCAGGTCGGAGACCTGGGCCGTCGTCAGGTTGGCCACCTGGGCGGTGGTCATCGCGGCGAACTGGTCGGTGCCCAGTGCATTGAGCTGTTCGGTGCCCAGGGCACGGATCTGCGCCGTGGTGAGCGCACGCAGGTCGTCGGTCTCCAGGGCCGCCATCTGCTCGGTGGCCAGACCCTTGAGCTGCTGGGTGGTGAGCGACTGGATCTGGGCCGTGCCCAGCGCGCGGATCTGGTCGGAGCCGAAGGCGTCGATGGTCTCGGACGCGAGGCCGCGCAGCGCGGCAGTCGTCATCACGGCGAGATCGGCCGTCTCGATGGCCGCCAGCTGCTCACTGGTCATGGCGCCCACCTGGGCGGAGCTCAGCACCTTGAACTGGTCGGTGCTCAGCGCACGCAGGTCAGCCGTCTCCAGCTTGGCGACCTGGCCGGTCGTCAGGTTGGCGACCTGGCCCGTCGTCAGCGCGGCGAACTGATCTGTGCCCAGCGCATTGAGCTGGTCGGTGGAGAGCCCGCGCAGCTGTGCGGTTGTCAGCGCGCGCAGATCATCGGTTTCCAGCGCGGCCATCTGCTCGGTGCTCAGCCCGCGCAACTGCTGGGTGCTCAGCGACTGGATCTGGGCCGTGCCGAAAGCGCGGATCTGGTCGGACCCGAAGGCGTCGATGGTCTCGGAGGCCAAACCGCGCAGCGCGGCCGTGCTCAAGGCGTTGAGGTCGGCGGTCTCGATGGCCGCCAACTGCTCGGAGGCGAGGGCGGCGACCTGGCGCGAGGTCAGCACGCGGAATGCGTCGGAGGTCAACGCGCGCAGGTCAGCCGTCTCGATGGCGGCGAATTGCTGGGTGCTGAGGCTGCTGACTTGTGTGGTGGTCAGCGCGGCCATCTGCTCGGTGACCAGGGACTTCACGTCCTCCGACACCATGCCCTGCAAAGCTGCCGTCGTCAGCCGGGAGATGTCTTCCGTCTCGAAGAACGCGAACTGCTCCGAGCTCAGCGAGCGGATCGCGAAACTGGACAGCGTGGACACCTGCGCGGTGGTCAGGGCCCGGAGCTGGTTGGACTCGAAGGCCGCCCAGTCTTCCGAGTTCAACGCGCGCAGGGTCGCCGAGGTCAGGCCGGAGATCTGTTCGCTGGTGAGGCTGCTGATGATGGACGACATGTTCTCTCTACCTCAGGTTGGCGCGGCTGGGCGTGCTGACGGATCGGGCCTGTGCCGATGTCCGCGCCGTCCGCTGCTCGTGAACGAGCAGCTGGCGACGCGCGGAAATGCACCGGGGCAGTGTGAAGAAGGCAAAACCTGAACGGGATTTCGGCAAATCAGCCGGCATCTTTAACCTGCAGACGGACGAAGGGCGGCCCGCCCCTCGAGGTGGCGACGGTTGTACCGTCGGAGATCGACCACGTTCGCCGGCTGGCTGCACGGAAATCCTTCAGACGTTAATTTGTCGATGGAATGCTAGGACTCTTCCATATCGGCAGTGACCTGAACAGCTTGAGCTTAGTTGTCCTGTTTTTCGCTATCGACCGGCTCGTTAGGCGCTCCAATCGCTTCGCCAGGGGGTAACTTGAGCACTATTTCATGCATGTCACGACGCTGATCCCGGCCTACAAGACCAAATACCTCATCGAGCTGCTGACGGGCTTGATCACGCAGACGCATGCGCCGAGCCGGGTCATCGTGTCGGACGACAGCCCCTCGGGCGAGTTCGGTGCGCTGCTGCGCTCGCCCGCCATGGCGCTTGCCATGCAGAAGCTGCCCATCGAGATCCACACCGGCCCGCGCGCGGGGGCGTACGAAAACTTCAAGCACCTGGTCAAGCTGTGGGGCGGCAGCACGGAGTTCTGTCATCTGTTGCTGGACGACGACCTGCTGTACCCGGACTTCTACATGCGCCACATGATGGTGCACGCCACCGGGCGCCACCCCTGCAGCATCAGCGCGCGCTGGAATGCCAACGAGCGCGGCCAGCCGGTGGAGGGCATGCCGGTGCCCAAGGCGGTCTGGCTGTCGAACGACCGCAGCCTGCTGCTGGACGCGACCGTGCTGTTCTCGACCACGGTGCCGGACTGCCAGAACTGGCTGGGCGAGTTCTCCAACTGCGTGATGCGCAAGGAGACGGCCGACCTGCTGCACGAGCCGGCTTTCGGCGGCGTGCCCTACGCCGGGCTGTGGGACCTGGGCCTGTTCCTGGCGGCCAGCCTGATCAATCCCGTCGTCTATATCCAGGACCGGCTGGGTGCGTTCCGTGCCGGCGGGGAGGGGCATTCCGCGCAGTTGCTGGGCAAGCACATGAAGGCGGCACACCTGGCCTACGCGGCGCTGGCCCTGGGGGGCGTGCGCATTGGCCGCCTTGGGGCGGACTCGGCGCGCCGCGCCTATGCCGGCCTGCTGGCGCCGCTGCAGCAGCGTTACGGCCAGGAGGCCGACGTGGCGCCCTTCATCGACATCCTGCGCCGGCTCAGCCAGGGCGATGTGGCTGCCGAAGGCGAGTTCCTCGCGCACTGGCAGGTCTTCCTGGCCAGCCACAAGTTCTGAGGAGTGCCGTGATGGACGCCCGCCAGATTCCCATCGTCGTTGTCTCTTACAACAGCCCGGCGCTGATTGCGCAGCTGCTGTCGTCGCTGCGGCGCTTCTATCCCAACCCCGTGCATGTCGTGGACGGCTCCGGCGACGAGCATGTGCCCGCCATCCGCGCGGCGGTCGCGCCCTTCGACGGCGTCAGCCTGCACGTGCAGGGCTACAACATCCACCACGGGCCCGGCATGGCCTGGGCGGTGGAGCACCTGCCGCTGGGGTCGGTGGCGCTGTTCCTGGACAGCGACATCGTCGTGCTGCGCGACGGCTTCATCGAGGCCTTGCTGGCGGAGCTGCAGCCGCAGCACTATGGCGTGGGCGGTGTGGCCTACGTCAACCGTGAGGGCTTCGACATCCCCTATGCCTATGGCGCCGTGCCCTATCTGCACCCGCCCTGCATGCTGTGCAACATCGAGGTGATGAAGCGCTGGCCACTGCCCATCAAGCATGGCGCCCCGATGTTCGCGCCCATGCTGGCGCTGCACGACGCCGGACAGTCAGGTCTGTTGCGCCACCTGGACTGGACGCTCAACGACGTGACGCCCGGTACGGCCAAGGTTTACATCGACCATGTCGGCCGCGGCACGGTCATCAACACCCAGGGCTATCACCTGGATGAATGGATGGCCGAGGTGCGTGCCCGCCAGGCTGGGGCGCCGTCGGCGCCCGAGGCTGCGGCCCCGCCGCCCGTCGCGCCGGCCGCGCTGGAGCCGCCGGGGTTCAACCCCACGGTGTTGGCGCTCATCCCGCCGGGCGCGCGCCGCATCGTGGAGGTGGGCTGCAGCACGGGCGGCCTGGCGCAGGCGCTCAAGGCGCAGCGGCCCGACGTGCAGTTCATCGGCCTGGAGCTGGACGCCAAGGCGGCCGAGCTGGCCCGCCAGCGTTGCGACGAGGTGCTGCAGCTGGACATCGAAAGCGCCGGCCCCGAGTTCTTCGCCCGCCTCCAAGGCCAGGACTGCTGGGTGTTCGGCGACGTGCTTGAACACCTGCGCGACCCCTGGCGCGTGCTGGCCGAGGTGGCCCGCGTGCTGGCGCCCGGCGGCTGCGTGGTGGCCAGCGTGCCCAATGCCCAGCACTGGAGCGTGCAGGCGCGGCTCAACATGGGCTTCTTCCAATATGAGGCCACCGGCATGATGGACCGCACGCACCTGCGCTGGTTCACCCGCCAGACGCTGCTGCAGCTTTTCGACGGCGCCGGCCTGCAGGTGGACCGTTGCCAGCCCTGCATGGTGGTGGAGCCGCCGATGCGGGAGCGCGCGCTGGCCGGCGTGCGGCAGATGGCGACGGCGCTGGGGCGCGACCCGGAAGAGGCTGTGCGCGACGCCATGCCCTTCCAGTACGCGCTGCGCGCCCAGCGTCCCGCCGCCTGAGCGCTTCTCTGGCGCGCGAAGCCGGCCTTGCGTGATGGCGGCTTCTGCTCCACGGCGCGCGCCGGTAGTCTGCACGGCAGCAAAACTTGCGCGTGCCGCGCTGGGCTGACCGGCCCGTGGCACACCGGAAGGCGGAGTGGCCACAAGCGGCTTCGCGGGTTCGGTCGCAAGGCTTTGCCTGGCCGATCAGCCCTCAGAATGGCCGCCTTCGCCGCGATTGCCGACCGATGCGCCACGCTCTGCTGATCCTTGCCTTGCCCCTGCTGCCCACGCTGGCGTTTGCCTGGGGTAACCACAGCCCGATGTGCTACAGGGCCTTCGAGCGCATGCCCGAGGTCGCCCAGGCGCAGTTGGTTCGAGCCGAGCCGCTGGTTGACTTCTTGCGCGCGCAGGAGCCGGCCATCGCGCAGCTGCTGGATGCCCAGGAAGCCTGGGCACTTGAACACCTGCAGGGCCATGCCGCACGCCCCGAGGCCCTGCGCTTCGTGCCCGACCCCGCTCGCAGCGACGCCGACCGGCGCGCGGCCTTGCTGCGCGCACTGCGGCTGTCGCCGGACACCCGGTTGGCGCTGTACCTTCAGGAAGACCCGCGCCAGCCCGAGCCGCAGCGGCCGCCATTGAGTGCGGCCGCCGTCAGCGCCGTGCCCAACAGCAAGGGAGCGACACAGCGCTTCGTCGCGCTGCAGCCCGGGGAGTCTGTCGCGCCGCTGGCCGTGCTGGCTTCGGCCTGCGACGAGCCTGACTACGGTCACGACCTGAATCTGTTCGACGACAACCCGGGCAGCCCAGCTGCGCCGTCCTATGGCTTCGGCCGGCAACCTTTCGGCAACCCGGCCGTGGCCATCGGCTCGCAGGCGCCGTTCCACATGGGCTTTTTTCATCAGGGTGCGGTGTTCAACACGCTGGCGCCCAGCTTTGCGCGCACCTTCACCGAGTTGCGCGTGCAGCAGTATGGTGGCCTGGCCGTGCTGGCCTGGCATACCGGCCATGCCTACTGGGGCTGGCGCTTCGCGGGGCTGGCGCTGCACCACGTGCAGGACCTGACGCAGCCCTATCACGCCAGCGCCGCGCCCGGAGCCAGTCTGCCGTACATGATGTGGGTCAACCTCAAGGCCCAGCTGGGCGCGCCGGCCGACCGGCAGGGTCTGGTGGTGCTGCAGAGCAACCGGCACTTCGTGCTGGAGAATTTTCAGACGCTCTGGATCATGGCCGCCGCCCGCCGCCAGCAGGATGGGCCGCTGGAACAGGCGCTGCGTGATGGGCTGCTGGACGCGCACTATCCGCCGTGGAGCCCGGCCTATGTGCGCGCGGTGGTGGCAGCGCAGGCGCATGCGGCCGGGCCGGCGACGGACGCGGCCGTGGTAGTCGGCGCGCCGGCGAAATTTGTCTCCGACCCCAATTTCGACTTTGCAGCCAATGAGGAGCAGCTGGGGCCGGAGCTGGCGCGCGACATGCAAGGCCAGCGCGATGCGCTGCAGCAGCAGGTCGCGACGCTGCTGGGCCGTTTCGGCGCGCACAGCCGCAATGCCTTGCGCGGGCTGCTGCGCCAGGCCGGGCCTTGAGCCCGGCCCAGGGGGAGATCAGCCGCGGCCGATGGTCGGCGCCGCTTTGAACGGGATGGTGCCGCGCTCGAACACGATGACGCTGTCGTAGAACGAGATGCCGAAGGTGTGGCGAGCGAAGAAGTCCTGCGGTACCTGGCCGCGCGAGTGGTCGGCGTTGAGCTTGTCCACCAGCGACTTGCTGACGTTCACGAAGGAGTCCGGCTGGTCCAGCCCGCCGCCGTACTCGGGCCAGTAGCAGGTGTGCAGGTCTTCCGCGATGTACAGGCCGTTCTTGGCGATGCGCGGGTACAGGAACTCGAAGGACCTCAGCAGGTGCTGCATGCGGTGGCTGCCGTCGTCGATGACGATGTCGAAGGTGCCGAACTCGTCGATCAGCGACTGCAGGAACTGCGGGTCGGACTGGTCACCGATGCGCACATGAATGCCCGGCTCCTCATGCTGCTTGCACTCGGGGTTGATGTCGATGCCGACGATGGTGGCCATGGGGCCGAGGAAGCGCTGCCACATCTGCAGCGAGCCGCCCTTGAACACGCCGATCTCCAGCACCGTGATGGTCCGGTTGCGGAAGGGCGCCAGGTGCCGTTCGTAGATCGGGAAGTAGTGCACCCACTTGTGGATCAGCTTCTGGTCGTTGGTCTTGAAGTCTTGCCAGAGGTTCATGCGGCGTCTTCCTGGTGGTCAGGGGGTGAGGGGGCGGCGCAGCTCGGAGAACAGCACGTGGGCGCGCTGTTCCTGCTTCACCATGTCGAAACGGCCCTGGAAGCCGTAGATGCGGGCGGTCGGGTCCGGCCCGGCGAAGTACACCGGGAAGGTCTCGGCCGTAATGATGTTGACGTGCGTCGGATCCTGCCAGGCCTGCGGATGCGGGAAGCTGGGCGTGGCCGACAGGAACACGCCGCCGGGCTTGAGCTTGCGGTGGATCTCGCTCATCAGGCGCACGAACGGGAAGATCGTGCGGCCGTCCACGTACAGCACGCGCGGCATGTGCTCGATGAAGTGGAAGGCGGTGATGAAGTCGAACTCCTCGTCCGGGCCGGGGATGGGCTGGACGAACAGGTCGGCCGAGCGGATGCGCGGGTTGTCGAGCTGGCGGATGTCCAGCCCGTACACCTCGTCGGCGTTGTAGGGGTTCTGCGGGTTGGGGCCGCAGCCGAGATCCAGCGTGGTGGTGGGCATCGGGTCGGTTGCTCAGGGGTGGCGGGTCAGGCGGCTGGCGCCAGGAACTGTCGGGCGCCATCGAGGAAGTAGGGCAGCAGGTCAGGCCGTTCCTCGGACAGGCCGTTGCCCAGCGTGCGGAACAGCTGCTGGCGGTGGAACTCGTGGATCTGTGACCGCGCCTGCTGGAAGGCGTCGGCCGAGCTCAGCGCGCGCAGCGCGCCGATGTAGCCGTCGAAGAAGGTGAACTGTTGCCAGCGCGCCGCCAGCGTGCTGTAGCCAGCGATGCCCGAGGGCAGGTTGTGGCCGGTGCGCACCGGCTCGGCCGGGTGGTACAGGCAGGGGGCGCCCAGCAGCAGCAGTGCCAGGCTGAAGCAGGCCTGCGGGTAGACGTTGTCTCGCCGGTTGGCCACAGCCTCGATCAGCGGCAGCAGGCGCTGTGCCCAGGCGCGGTTCAGCGTGACGCCGGGCAGGTGGTTGCAGCAGTTGCGGTAGTCGTGCAGCGCGATGGGGCCGACGGCCTCGCGGCCCCGGTACAGGCTGCCGTCCGCGTTGCGGAATACCGGCGTCACCCACGCAGGCGCGGTCTGTGCTTCGGCCAGGTCCAGCGCCAGCCGCAGCACCTCGTCGGCCTGCAGCCAGTCGTCGTCGGTGCTCACCAGCAGGTAGTCGCCCGGGCAGTGGCGGATCAGGTGGAAGAAGTTGCCGCAGAAGCCGGCCCGCTCCTCGTTCTTCATGACCCGCAGCCAGTCGCCGTCCCGGGCGCAGGGCAGGGCGCGCACGGCATCGAAGGCGCCGTCGGGCGAGTCGTCGTCGATGACCAGCACGTTGATGCGCTCGCGATGCGCGGGCGTGCAGGCCGCGTCCAGCCGTGACAGCACCTCGAGCAACGCGTCCTTGCGGTTGTAGCTCGGGATGCCGATGGTGATGCGCGAGGGCGTCATGTGTCCAGACATCCTAGGGCCTGGCCTGTCCCGGCATCATGCGAACAAGCGCCGAGGGGCCGGCCAGTTGTGTGCCGCTGTCGCCTGCGTGTGGCCTGCATATAAATTCGTTGATTGCGAAGCCTTGGTCTGGTTCTGGCGCAGAATTGGACGATTCACGAAGGCTATGCTTCAGCGGGAGACGACCATGCGCCACGACCTCACCACCCTCAATCTCGTGCTGGCCATCGAGCAGACGCGCTCGATCACCCGCGGCGCGGCCCAGGAGCACCTGGCGCTGGCTGCGGCGAGCAAGCGCTTGTCCGACCTGGAAAGCCGCCTCGGCGTGCAGCTGTTCGAGCGGCGCGCTCGTGGCGTGGAGCCGACCGAGGCTGGCCGGGCGCTGGTGCGCCACATCCGCTCGCTGCACGCGTCGCTCTACGCGCTTGAGACCGAGGTCATGGAGTTCTCGCGTGGCATCAAAGGCCATCTGCGCATCGCGTCCAACACCAGCGCGATCGCCGAGTGCCTGCCGCCCTACCTCGTCGAGTTCTCTCAGGCCCATGCGCAGATCCGCATCAGCCTGGAGGACCTGACCAGTGCCGAGGTCCAGGCCGCAGTCGCCGAAGGGCGCGCGGACGTGGGCATCTTCACGGCGCCGGTGCTGGATAACCGCGTGCAGACCTGGGTGTTCGCCCGCAGCCGCCTGGCCGCGCTGGTGCCGCTGAAGCACCCGCTCAGCAACCGCGAGACGGTCAGCTTCGACGACCTGCTGGCCTATGACCTCATCGGCCTGCATGCCGGCGCCAGCGCGCAGGAGCTGATGCGCGAGCAGGCGGCCGCCCGTGGCCAGACGCTGAACGCGCGCCTGCAGGTGCGCGGCTTCGACGGCATCGCCCAGCTCGTCGAGTCGGGTCTTGGTGTCGCCGTCCTGCCTGAACAACCGGCCGAGCGCTTTACCCGCGTCTTCGGCGTGCGCGCCCTGCGGCTGGAAGAGCCCTGGGCCGAGCGCGACTATTACTTGGGTGTGCTGCGCCAACAGCGCTTGCCCACCGTGGTGCAACGCTTCGTGGACACCCTCATTCCCCGAGAAAAGCAATGACCTCCCGTACCCTTTACGACAAGCTCTGGGACGAGCATGTGGTGCACTCCGAACCGGATGGCACGGCACTGCTCTACATCGACCGCCACCTCGTCCACGAGGTGACCAGCCCGCAGGCCTTCGAAGGCCTGGACCTGGCCGGCCGCAAGGTCTGGCGCCTGTCGGCCAACCTGGCCGTCAGCGACCACAACGTGCCGACGACCGACCGCAGCGAGGGGATCGCCGACCCGGTCTCCAAGCTGCAGGTCGACACGCTGGACGCCAACTGCGACCGCTTGGGGCTTACGCAGTTCAAGATGAGCGACAAGCGCCAGGGCATCGTGCACGTCATCGGCCCGGAACAAGGCGCCACGCTGCCCGGCATGACCGTCGTCTGCGGTGACAGCCACACGTCCACGCACGGCGCCTTCGGCGCGCTGGCGCATGGCATCGGCACCAGCGAGGTCGAGCATGTGCTGGCCACGCAGACGCTGTCGGCCAAGAAGGCCAAGAACCTGCTCGTCAAGGTCGAAGGCCAGTGCGCCAAGGGCGTGGGCGCCAAGGACATCGTGCTGGCCATCATCGGCAAGATCGGCACGGCCGGCGGCAACGGCTTCACCATCGAGTTCGCCGGCTCGGCCATTCGCGCGCTGAGCATGGAAGGCCGCATGACGGTCTGCAACATGGCCATCGAAGCCGGCGCCCGCGCCGGCCTCATCGCTGTGGACGACACGACCATCAACTACGTGAAGGGCCGCCCGTTCTCGCCGCAGGGCGTGGAGTGGGACCAGGCCGTCGCGTACTGGCGCACGCTGCATTCGGATGCCGGCGCGCACTTCGACAAGGTCATCGAGCTGGACGCGGCGCAGATTCGCCCGCAGGTGACCTGGGGCACGTCGCCCGAGATGGTGCTGTCCGTGGACGAGCGCGTGCCCGACCCCGACAAGGAGAAGGACGCCGTCAAGCGCGGCGCCATCGAGCGCGCGCTGACCTATATGGCGCTGGAGCCCAACAAGGCCCTCAGCGACATCCATGTCGACAAGGTCTTCATCGGCTCCTGCACCAACAGCCGCATCGAGGACATGCGCGAGGCCGCGGCCGTGGTGCGCCGTGTGGGCGGCCGTGTGGCCAAGAACATCAAGCTGGCCCTCGTCGTGCCGGGCTCCGGCCTCGTCAAGGCGCAGGCCGAGGCCGAAGGGCTGGACCAGGTCTTCAAGGCCGCCGGCTTCGAGTGGCGCGAGCCGGGCTGCTCCATGTGCCTGGCGATGAACGCCGACCGGCTGGAGCCGGGCGAGCGCTGCGCCTCCACCAGCAACCGCAACTTCGAAGGTCGCCAAGGCGCCGGTGGGCGCACCCACCTGGTCAGCCCGGCGATGGCGGCGGCCGCCGCGATGAGCGGCCATTTCGTTGACGTTCGGACGATCGCCTGACATGGAAAAGTTCACCATCCACCAGGGCCTGGTGGCCCCCATGGACCGCGAGAACGTCGACACCGACGCGATCATCCCCAAGCAGTTCCTGAAGTCGATCAAGCGCTCGGGCTTTGGCCCCAACCTGTTCGACGAATGGCGCTACCTGGACCACGGCGAGCCGGGGCAGGACCCGGCCAGCCGCAAGCCCAACCCCGACTTCGTGCTGAACCAGCCGCGTTACGCGGCGGCCAGCGTGCTGATCGCCCGCGCCAACTTCGGCTGCGGCTCCAGCCGCGAGCACGCGCCGTGGGCGCTGCAGCAGTACGGCTTCCGCGCCATCCTGGCACCGAGCTTTGCGGACATCTTCTTCAACAACTGCTTCAAGAACGGCCTGCTGCCGATCGTGCTGCCGGAGAGCGCCATCGCGCGCCTGTTCGACGAGGTGGCGGCCTTCCCGGGTTACCAGCTGACCGTCGACCTGCCGCGCCAGGTCGTCGTGAAGGCGGACGGCACCGAGCTGCCCTTCGACATCGAGCCCTTCCGCAAGGAGTGCCTGATCGGCGGCCTCGACGAGATCGGCCTGACGCTCCAACACGCGGACAAGATCCGCGGCTACGAGGCCCAGCGTATTGCCGCCAAGCCCTGGCTCAACCACCGAATCGTCTGACATGACCAAGAAGATTGCAGTCCTTCCCGGCGATGGCATCGGCCCGGAAATCATGGCCGAGGCCGTCAAGGTGTTGCAGGCGCTTGACCTGCCGCTGACGCTCGAATGGGCCGACGTGGGCGGCAAGGCCTACGAGACCAGCGGCCATCCGCTGCCGGCCGCCACGCTGAAGCTCGCCCAGGAGGCTGATGCCGTGCTGTTCGGCGCCGTGGGCGACTGGAAGTACGACAAGCTCGAACGCGCGCTGCGCCCCGAGCAGGCCATCCTCGGCCTGCGAAAGGCCCTGGGCCTGTTCGCCAACTTCCGCCCGGCCATCTGCTACGAGCAGCTCACACATGCGTCGTCGCTGAAGCCAGAGCTGGTGGCTGGCCTGGACATCCTCATCATTCGCGAGCTGACCGGCGACATCTACTTCGGCCAGCCGCGTGGCCGCCGCACGGCCGTGGACGGCCATTTCCCCGGCGCCGAGGAAGCCTTCGACACGATGCGCTACTCGCGCCCGGAGATCGAGCGCATTGCCCACGTCGCCTTCCAGGCTGCGCAAAAGCGTGGCAAGCGCCTGACCAGCGTCGACAAGGCCAACGTGCTGGAGACCTCGCAGCTTTGGAAGGACGTCGTCACCGGGGTGCACAAGAGCTACCCGGACGTCGAGCTGGACCACATGTACGTGGACAACGCCGCGATGCAGCTCGTCAAGGCGCCGAAGAAGCTTGACGTCGTCGTGACCGGCAACATGTTCGGCGACATCCTGTCCGACGAAGCCGCGATGCTGACGGGCTCGATCGGCATGCTGCCGTCCGCCTCGTTGGACGTGAACAACAAGGGCCTCTACGAGCCCTCGCACGGCAGCGCGCCGGACATCGCGGGCAAGGGCATCGCCAATCCGCTGGCTACAATCCTGTCCGCTGCCATGATGCTCAAGTTCTCCCTCAACCTGCCCGACGCCGCTGCTCGCATTGAAGCCGCGGTGGAATCGGTGCTGGCCCAGGGCTTGCGCACTGCCGACATCTGGAGTGAAGGCGCCTCGAAGGTCTCGACCCGCGAGATGGGCGACGCTGTCGTCAAAGCCATCACGACCACCAAAACCATTAAGAGCTAACGCTCCGTCTCGTCTCGCCCCGACCAAACCCGGCGAACGAGCCGGGGCCCGAAGTGGATGGGGTTTGGTGAACGACAGACAAAGGATTTGATGATGACGACCTTGGTAGGCCTCGTAGGCTGGCGTGGCATGGTGGGCTCGGTTCTGATGGACCGCATGACCGCTGAAGCAGATTTCGATCTGATCGAGCCGCTGTTCTTCTCGACCTCCAACGCCGGTGGCAACGCCCCCGCGCAGGCCAAGAACGAGACGAAGCTGCAGAACGCCTTCGACATCGAGCAGCTCAAGCGCTGCGACATCATCATCACCGCCCAGGGCGGCGACTACACCAACGAAGTCTTCCCCAAGCTGCGCGCTGCGGGCTGGACGGGCCACTGGATCGACGCCGCCTCGTCGCTGCGCATGAACGATGACGCCGTCATCGTGCTCGACCCGGTCAACATGCCGGTCATCAAGCAGGCGCTGGCCGCCGGCGGCAAGAACTGGGTCGGCGGCAACTGCACCGTCAGCTGCATGCTGATGGGCGTAGGCGCGCTGTACAAGGCCGGGCTGGTGGAGTGGATGTCCACGCAGACCTACCAGGCCGCGTCGGGTGGCGGTGCCCAGCACATGCGCGAACTGCTGACGCAGTACGGCACGCTGAACGCCGCCGTCAAGCCGCTGCTGGACGATCCCAAGAGCGCCATCCTCGAGATCGACCGCCAGGTCATCTCCAAGCAGCGTTCGCTGAGCGCTGACGAAACCGCCAACTTCGGCGTGCCGCTGGGCGGCTCGCTGATCCCCTGGATCGACAAGGACCTCGGCAACGGCCAATCCAAGGAAGAGTGGAAGGGCATGGCCGAGACCAACAAGATCCTCGGCTCCGATGGCATTCCGGTCGACGGCTTCTGCGTGCGCGTCGGCGCGATGCGCTGCCACAGCCAGGCGCTCACCTTCAAGCTGAAGAAGGACGTGCCTCTGGCCGACATCGAGGCCATGATCCGTGCCGACAACGAGTGGGTGCAATACGTGCTCAACACGCGCGAAGACACGCTCAAGCACCTGACGCCCGTGGCCGTCACCGGCACGATGACTATTCCGGTTGGCCGCGTGCGCAAGCTGGCGATGGGTCCCGAGTACGTGGGCGCCTTCACCATCGGTGACCAGTTGTTGTGGGGTGCGGCCGAGCCGCTGCGCCGCATGTTGCGCATCCTGCTGGATCGCTGAAACTGAAACGGGCCGCAAGGCCCGTTTTTGCTTACGGTCTTTTACGCCTGGACCTAGGGTTCACCCGGGCGTCGATATTGAAACCAAGCGACACATGAGATAGGCCTTGAGCATTTCAGCGTATATGCTTGATGTTGTTGTGTTTTTGATTCAAAACTCGACGCAGGCGACACCGTGCAGATCAGCGTGCAAACCAGCGTGCAGACAAGTTCCGGGCAGCGCGTGCTGAAGATCGAGACAGGCGGGGCCCATTGCCCCGCCTTGTTGCTTTGGGGAATGCCTTGAAAGACCACATCCGCGACGCATTCGAGGGAGTCCGCCCGACCGGCTTCGTCCGTCACCACCTGGCTGTCGCTGCGGCGCTGCTGGTGGCCACGGGCGGCGCGCAGGCGCTGGGCCTGGGCAAGCTGACGGTGCAGTCGGCCCTTGGTGAGACCATGCGTGCCGAGATCGACGTGACCAGCCTGTCCGCCGAGGAGGCCGCCACGCTGAAGGTGCGCGTTGCGCCACCCGATGCCTACCGCTCCAGCGGGGTCGACTACAACGCGGTGCTGAGTTCTGCCCAGGTGCAGGTGGTGCGTCGCGACGGTCGCACGGTGCTGCGCGTGTCCAGCGATCGAGCGGTTCAGGAGCCCTTCGTTGACGTCATCCTGGAGCTGAACTGGTCCAGCGGTCGTCTGGTGCGTGAATACACGCTGCTGTTCGATCCGCCGAGCCTGCCCAAGCCAGCCCCCGTCATCACGGCGCCGCCGGCGGTTGCTGCGGCACCTGCAGCGGTGTCCAGTGAGGCCGTGCCCGCACCCGCGCCGGCATCGGCCACCACGCTGCTGCGGGCGCCGGCTCCGGTGGCCACAGCCCGGCCGCCAGTGGCGGCACCTGCGCCGGCGGTTCGCCCGCCCGTGACGGCCGCGTCCGAGTACCGCGTGCGCGCGGGCGACTCGCTGTCCAAGGTGGCAGGCCGCACGCAGGTCAGCGGCATCTCGCTGGACCAGATGCTGGTGGGCCTGTTCCGCAACAACCCCGATGCCTTCATCGACGGCAACATGAACCGGCTCAAGGCCGGTTCCATGCTGCAGGTGCCGGGCAGCGAGTCACTGGCCTCGGTCTCGGTTCCCGAGGCGCGCCGCATCATCCTGGCGCAGAGTGCCGATTTCTCCGCCTATCGCCAGCGCCTGGCTTCTGCCGCGCCCACGCTGCAGAGCGCGGAGAGCGAGCGCCAGTCCAAGGGCCAGGTGCAGGCCGCCGTGGACGACCGCCGCCCCGCCGCCGCGCCTGCGCCGGACAAGCTGACGCTGAGCAAGGCCGGCCCGGCCAGCGCTGCGGAAGCCAAGGTCTCCAAGGACACGGAGAAGAAGGACGCAGCGGCCCGCGTTGCCGAACTGACGCGCAATGTGGAAGAGCTCAAGCGCCTGTCCAGCGCCGCCAAGCCGGCCGCTGCCACACCGGCGGCAGAGCCGGCGCCTGCGGCGCTGCCCGCCGCGCCTGTGGTCGCCGCGGCCGAGCCCGCGTCGGCGTCGGCCTCCGCGCCGTTGCCGGTTGTGGCGGCCAGTGCTGCGGCCTCCAAGCCCGCCCTGCGCGCGAGCGCTCCGCTGCCGCCCCCGCCGGCCGCGGAGCCGCCGAGCATCATCGAGCAGCTGCTGGATAACCCGATCGTGCTGCCGCTCTCCGGCATGCTGGTGGCTGTGCTGGGCGTGCTGGGCCTGCTGCGCCTGCGCGCACGCCGCCCGGCCAATGCCTCCGAGACCGGCTTCCACGAGAGCCGCCTGCAGCCGGATTCCTTCTTCGGCGGCACCGGCGGCCAGCGCGTGGACACGCGGGACGCGCAGAACAGCGGCCAGTCGTCCATGAGCTATTCGCTCAGCCAGCTCGACGCCATCGGCGACGTGGACCCGGTGGCCGAGGCCGATGTCTACCTGGCCTACGGCCGCGACCTGCAGGCTGAGGAAATCCTGAAGGAGGCCCTGCGCGCCAACCCGACGCGCCTGGCTATCCGCCTGAAGCTGCTGGAGGTCTACGCCAAGCGCCGCGACACCAAGGGCTTCGAGCAACTCGCCGTGCAGCTGTACGCCGAGACCAAGGGCACTGGCGAGGACTGGGCCAAGGCGCAGGAGCTGGGCCGTGGCATCGACCCGGACAACCCGCTGTACCAGCCCGGCGGTTCGCCGCTGCTGCATGACGATGGCGGCCCTGAGCGTCCCGAGCCCATGAACGCCAGCACGCTGCCGCAGACGGCGCTGCCCAGCGGGGCTGCGCTGGCCACGGCGGCCTCTGCGGCCCACCTCGGCACCGATGCCATGGCGCGCAGCGGCCCCGACACCGGCCCGGTGAGCGGTTTTGATCTGGCCCTGGACCTGGACCTGGATGCGCCCGAGCCGGTCTCGCCCAACGCGATGGCCGCCACGCAGGCCATGCCGGCGTCGGTGGAGCACGCGCCGCTGACGATGGACTTCGACATCTCCAGTCGCGGCACGCGCACCGCGCCGCCCGCGCCGGACCTGAGCTTCGACCTCAGCGGCATGGGCGACCTGTCCCCTGCGCCTGCGCCGGTCGCGTCCACTGACATCGACTTCGACCTGGGCGAGCCCACGCAGCCCGGCAGCACCGAGCCCGACCACCTGGCCGACGCGCTGGATGCGCTGGGTGAGGACGAAGGCGATCCGCTGGTGCGCCAGCTGGAGCTGGCCGATGAGTTCCGCCAGATCGGTGATACCGAAGGTGCCCGTGAGGTGCTGCAGGAGCTGATCCAGCGCGCCAGCGGCCCACTGCGTGACCGTGCGCAGGTCATGCTGAACGAACTGCGCTGAAGCGCAGCCGCGATACTTCGACGCCCGGCCTGGCCGGGCGTTTTTCATTCGAGGATTGATGAGAGTTGCACTTGGCGTGAGCTACCGCGGTGGCGGCTACAACGGCTGGCAGAGCCAGCCGGGCGGCCGCACCGTGCAGGACGCGCTCGAAAAGGGGCTGTCCGCTTTCGCGGCCCAGCCCATCCGCACGATGTGCGCCGGCCGCACGGATGCCGGCGTGCACGGCATCAACCAGGTCGTCCACTTCGACACCGAGGTGGAGCGCGAGCCGTTCTCGTGGGTGCGTGGCGTGAACCGCTACCTGCCGCCCGACATCGCCATCCAGTGGAGCCGCTTCCCAGGCGACGCTTTCCATGCGCGCAACTCCGCGCGTGGCCGGCGTTACGCCTATCTGCTGCTGGAGTCGCCTGTGCGGCCAGCCATCGAGTCGGGCCAGTGCGGCTGGTTCTTCCGGCCGCTGGACCAGGCGGCGCTCGAAGCCGCGGCGGCGCGCCTGATCGGCGAACACGACTTCTCGTCCTTCCGCTCGTCCGAATGCCAGGCGGCGTCGCCCATCAAGACGCTGCGCGAGATCAGCGTGCAGCGTCGCGGCGCCTACTGGCGCTTCGAGTTCGAGGCCAGCGCCTTCCTGCACCACATGGTGCGCAACCTGATGGGCTGCCTGCTGGCCGTGGGCAGCGGCACGCGGTCGGCAGACTGGGTGTCCGACGTGTTGGCCGCCCGTGACCGCAAGGTGGCGGCGCCGACCTTCGCCCCCGACGGGCTCTATTTCCTCGGCCCGACCTACGACGCCGAGCTGGACATTCCGCGGCACGTGGCCGCACTGGATTGGCTGCCGTGATGGCGGGTCGAGCGCAGGGCCGCCCCAAGCCGGCCCGCATCCCCTCGGGGGATCGGCTGGCGTACCCGACAGCCGAGGGGCAAACATGACTACACGCATCAAGATCTGCGGCCTGACCCGCGAAGTCGACGTCGAAGCCGCCGTCGCGGCCGGCGCCGACGCCATCGGTTTCGTCTTCTACGCCAAGAG
The DNA here is from genome assembly GCF_043555875.1 of Pelomonas margarita. NCBI lineage: Bacteria > Pseudomonadati > Pseudomonadota > Betaproteobacteria > Burkholderiales > Sphaerotilaceae > Roseateles > Pelomonas margarita. The sequence goes on from NZ_JBIGHW010000001.1 coordinate 379,977, forward strand.
CCCGCGCGCCGTGACGCCGGAGCGGGCGAGGGCGCTCGCGAAGCTGCTGCCGCCCTTCGTCACGCCGGTGGGCCTGTTTGTCAACGCGACGGAGGCCGAGTTGCAGGCCGGGCTGGACGCGCTGCCCAACATGCTGGTGCAGTTCCACGGCGACGAGACGCCTGTCGACTGTGATCGCGTCAAGCGGCCCTATCTGCGTGCAGCCGCAGTGTCTCCGGGCTTCGACTTGGTAGACTTCGGTTCTCGTTTTTCCAGCGCCCAGGCCATCCTGCTCGACGCCCCCGTCGAAGGTTATGGTGGTGGCGGCAAGGTCTTCGATTGGTCACTCATTCCTCCAAGCGTCAGCTCTCGCCTCGTTTTGTCTGGTGGGTTGAATGCAGCAAACGTCGCCGATGGCATCGCACGGGTGCGGCCCTGGGCCGTTGATGTGAGTTCCGGCGTCGAGGTGTCCAAGGGCATCAAGAGCGCCGACCTGATTCATGCGTTTTGCACCGCGGTACGCCGCGCCGATGCCGAACTGACCTGAGGAAAAACCATGTTTGCCTACGACCAGCCCGATGCGACCGGGCATTTCCGCCATGCTGGCATGCCCACGTTTGGCGGCAGCTTCGTCTCCGAGACCCTCGTCCATGCTCTGGACCAGTTGAAGGACGCCTACGCGCACTACCGAAACGATCCCGAGTTCCTGGCCGAGTACCAACGCGAGCTCAAGCACTTCGTTGGCCGGCCCAGCCCGATCTATCACGCTGACCGCCTGAGTCGCGAACTGGGCGGCGCCCAGGTCTACCTGAAGCGCGAGGACTTGAACCACACCGGCGCGCACAAGATCAACAACGTCATCGGCCAGGCGCTGCTGGCCAAGCGCATGGGCAAGCCGCGCGTCATCGCCGAGACCGGCGCTGGTCAGCACGGCGTGGCGACGGCAACGATCTGCGCCCGCTACGGCCTGGAATGCGTCGTCTACATGGGCAGCGAGGACGTCAAGCGCCAGTCGCCGAATGTCTACCGCATGAAGCTGCTCGGTGCGACCGTCGTGCCCGTGGAGAGCGGCAGCAAGACGCTGAAGGACGCGCTCAACGAGGCGATGCGTGACTGGGTCACCAACGTCGAGAACACCTTCTACATCATCGGTACCGTGGCTGGCCCGCATCCCTACCCCATGATGGTGCGCGACTTCCAGCGCGTCATCGGCCTGGAGTGCCTGGAGCAGATGCCCGAGATGACCGGCCGCCAGCCGGACGCCGTCATCGCCTGCGTGGGCGGCGGCTCGAATGCCATCGGCATCTTCCACCCCTACATCCCGCATGAGAACGTGCGCCTGATTGGCGTCGAGGCTGAAGGGCAGGGCGTGGCCAGCGGCAAGCATGCCGCCACACTCACCGCCGGCACGCCCGGCGTTCTGCATGGCAACCGCACCTACCTGCTGCAGGACGAAGACGGGCAGATCATCGAGACGCACTCGATCTCGGCGGGTCTCGACTACCCCGGCGTCGGCCCCGAGCACGCGCACCTGAAGGACATCGGCCGTGCCGAGTACGTCGGCGTGACGGACGCTGAGGCGCTCGCCGCCTTCCACCGCCTGTGCCGCACCGAGGGCATCATCCCGGCACTGGAATCCAGCCACGCTGTCGCGCATGCCATCAAGCTCGCGCCGACGCTGGGGAAGGACAAGGTGCTGCTCGTGAACCTCTCTGGCCGTGGCGACAAGGACATCGGCACCGTCGCCGACCTGTCCGGCGCCGCCTATTTCGACCGCCCGTCGCAAGCCGGCGAAAAGGTGAAGCAATGAGCCGCATCGGTACCGTTTTCGCCGCGCTGAAGGCCGACGGCCGCAAGGCGCTGATCCCCTTCGTCACCGCCGGTGACCCGCACCCGACCGCCACCGTCGACCTGCTGCTGGCCATGGCCGAGGCCGGTGCCGACGTCATCGAGTTGGGCGTGCCGTTCTCCGACCCGATGGCCGACGGTCCCATCATCCAGCGTGCTGGCGAGCGTGCCCTGAAGCACGGCATCGGCCTGCGCAAGGTGCTGGACTACGTCCGCGAGTTCCGCGTGCGCAACGACAAGACGCCGCTCGTGCTGATGGGCTATGCCAACCCGGTGGAGCGTTACGGCCTGGATGCCTTCGTGGCCGATGCGTCGGTGGCCGGCGTCGACGGCGTGCTCATCGTCGACTACCCGCCGGAGGAGTGCGAGGAATTTGCCGCTAGGCTGCGCGCGGCGAACATGGATGCGATCTTCCTGCTCGCGCCTACGTCCACCGAGGCTCGCATGGCCCAGGTCGGCCAGCTTGCCAGCGGCTATGTCTACTACGTGTCTTTGAAGGGCGTGACGGGGGCAGGGCACCTGAACACCGCCGCCGTCGCCGAAGCCGTGCCCCGCATCCGCCGGCATGTCAGCACGCCGGTGGGCGTGGGCTTCGGCATCCGTGACGGCGCGACGGCGCGCGCCGTGGCCGACGTTTCGGACGCGGTGGTCATCGGCTCCAAGCTGGTCGAACTGCTGGAACGCCAGCCAGCCGATAATGTGGCCTCCACCGGCGCCGCCTTCATCCGTGAAATCCGCGCCGCACTCGACAAGAAGGACTGACCATGAGTTGGCTCGACAAACTGCTCCCGCCCAAGATCCAGCAAGGTGACCCGGCCGACCGCCGCACGGTTCCCGAAGGCTTGTGGATCAAGTGCCCGAGCTGCGAGACGGTGCTCTACAAGACCGACCTCGAGCAGAACATCAATGTCTGCCCCAAGTGCTCGCACCACCACCGCATCGGCGCGCGCCCGCGCCTGGATGCCTTCCTTGACGCGGAAGGCCGCTACGAGATCGGGCAGGAGGTGCTGCCGGTCGACGCGCTGAAGTTCAAGGACAGCAAGAAGTACCCCGATCGCCTGAAGGAAGCGCTGGAGAACACCGGCGAGACCGACGCGCTGGTCGTCATCGGCGGCGCCGTCATGAGCGTGCCGGTCGTCGCGGCCTGCTTCGAGTTCGACTTCATGGGCGGCTCCATGGGCTCCGTGGTTGGCGAGCGCTTCGTGCGCGGCGTCGAGACGGCCATCGAGCAGAAGACGCCATTCATCTGCTTCACCGCCACCGGCGGCGCGCGGATGCAGGAAGGCTTGCTGAGCCTGATGCAGATGGCCAAGACCAACGCGTCGCTGACGCGCCTGGCCAAGGCCAAGCTGCCCTACATCAGCGTGCTTACCGATCCGACGATGGGCGGCGTGTCGGCGTCGTTCGCCTTCGTCGGCGACATCGTGCTGGCCGAACCCAAGGCGCTGATCGGCTTTGCCGGCCCGCGCGTCATCGAGAACACCGTGCGCGAGAAGCTGCCCCCGGGTTTCCAGCGCGCCGAGTTCCTGATGGAGAAGGGCGCCGTCGACATGATCGTGGACCGCCGCCAACTGCGCGAGACGATTGCCCGCCAGCTCGCCATGCTGCAACGCCAGAGCGCCGACGCGGTCGCCTGAACCACGTCGCGATAGTTCCGAGCCAGGCCCCGTGCCTGGCTTTTGTTTTTCCGTGATCCGCCATGACGCTTGATGACTGGCTCGCCCACAGCGAGCGCCTGCACCCCAAGACCATCGACATGACGCTGGACCGCGTGTCCACTGTGCGCGAGCGGCTGGGCATAGCCTTCGACTGCCCGACCGTCGTCGTCGCCGGCACCAATGGCAAGGGCTCGACCTGCGCGATGCTGGAGTCGATCGCGCTGCACGCCGGCTACCGGGTGGGCCTCTACATCAAGCCGCACCTCGTGCACTTCCAGGAGCGCTGCCGCGTGGGCGGCGAGCCCGTGAAGGCCGAGTCGCTGGAGGCGCACTTCGAGGCCGTCGAGGCCGCGCGCGGCGACATCACGCTGACGTACTTCGAGTTCACGACGCTGGCCATCATGCGGCGGCTGCAGCACGAGCCGCTGGATCTCGTCATTCTCGAAGTGGGCCTGGGCGGCCGGCTGGATGCCGTCAACGTCATAGACGCCGACTGCGCCGTCATCACCAGCATCGACCTTGACCATACCGAGTTCCTCGGCTCCGACCGGGAAAGCGTGGGCCGCGAGAAGGCCGGCATCATGCGCGCCGGCCGCCCGGTCGTCGTCAGTGATCCTGTGCCGCCGGCGTCGCTGGCCGCGCGCGCGGCCGAACTCGGCTGCGACCTGCGCCAGCTCGGCAAGGACTTCACCTTCAGTGGCGACCGCACGCAGTGGCAGTGGGCAGGGCGCAGCAAGCGCTTCGCCGGCATGTCCTACCCGGCGCTGCGCGGCGTGAACCAGTTGCTGAACGCGTCCGGCGTGCTGGCCGCCTTCGAGGCGTTGGCGGACCGCCTGCCCATCAGTGCACAGGCAGTGCGCACGGGCCTCGCGCTAGTCGAGTTGCCGGGCCGCTTTCAGGTGCTGGCCGGCCAGCCGGCCGTCGTGCTGGACGTTGCCCACAACCCGCACGCTGTCGCCGCGCTGGCGCAGAACCTCGACCAGATGGGCTTCTTCCCGCGCACGCATGCCGTGTTTGGCGCGATGGCCGACAAGGACCTCGGCGGCATCCTGGCGCGCATCGCACCGCTGGTGGATGTCTGGCATTTCACCGACTTGCCCCTTCCCCGCGCGGCGACGGCCGGGCAGCTGGAAGCCGCTTTCCTGGCTGCTGGCCTGAAGACGCCGCCCGGCGTCGAGACGCACACCCACGCCACGCCGCTGGATGCGCTTCAAGCGGCGGCGGCCGGCGCGACCACGGCCGATAGAATCCTGGTCTTCGGTTCCTTCTACACCGTGGGTGGCGTGTTGCAGCAGGGCATCCCGCGCGTGACCGCCGGCGCCATAGCGCCGCAGCCTCCCACCCTCCACTGAGCCAGACGCCGCCGATGGGCCTGTTTTCCTTCCTCAAGCGCGATGACGCCGCCTCCACTGCGGCGGCGCCCAAGAAGTCCAAGTCGGGAGCCAAGGCCGGCGCGGCGGACGATGTGCAGGTCCTGCGCGTGCGCGCGCGCCGCCGCCTGATCGGTGCGGCGGTGCTGGTCGCCGTCGGCGTCGTCGGCTTCCCGCTGATCTTCGAGACCCAGCCGCGGCCCATTCCCGTGGATCTGCCTATCGAGATCCCCCGCAAGGAGGCCGCGCCACCGCTGACCGTGCCTACGCGCGAGCCGCTGAGCCAGGCTGAACCACCGGCCAGGGCGCCTGCGTCGAGCCCGGCCGTGGAGTTGCCCGTCGAGCCCAGGGTCGCGGAGAAACCCGTCGACAAGCCCCCTGAGAAGCCGGTGGAGAAGCTTGCCGAGAAGCCGGTCGACAAGCCGCCCGTCGAGAAGCCTGTGGTCAAGGTCGCCGAGAAGCCGGCCGACAAGCCTAAAGCCGCCAATGACGGCGCCCGCGCCCAGGCCTTGCTGGAGGGCAAGGAGCCGGCGGCGGCGCGCTACATCGTGCAGGTCGGAGCCTATGGCGAGAGCAAGGCTGCGCAGGAGGTGCGTGGCAAGGTCGAGAAGCTGGGCCTGAAGACCTACGCGCAGGCCGTGGACACGGCCGACGGCAAGCGCTTCCGCGTGCGCCTGGGCCCGTTCGCCAGTCGCGATGAGGCCGAGCGCGCTTCCGCCAAGCTCAAGAGCGCCGGCTTGCCGGGCGCTATCCTGACCCTCTGACGGAACGCCATGAACGTCGAGCTGAGCTGGGTCGATCTCGCGCTGGCAGCGTTGTTGCTGCTGTCGATCGCTATCGGCCTGTGGCGCGGCCTGGTGTTCGAGGTGATGTCGCTGGCCGGCTGGGTGGTGGCCTACTTCGCGGCTTCGCCGCTGTCGCCCGTCATCGAGAGTTTTCTGCCCGAGGGCAAGTTCGGGCCTGCCGTGCTGCATCTCGTGTCGCTGGCGCTGGCTTTCTTCTTCGTGCTCATCGTGTGGAGCCTGGCCACTCGGCTGGTCAAGACGCTCATCCACGCCACGCCGCTGTCGGTGGTGGACCGCCTCGGCGGCGCCGGTTTCGGCGCGCTGCGCGGCGTCTTCATCGCGTTGTTGCTGGTGCTCGTCATCGGCGCCTCGTCACTGGCCGAAACCAGCACCTGGCAGGCCTCGCGTGCGGCGCCGGTGCTGGCCGGCGTGCTGCGCGAGGCCACGCCCTGGCTGCCCGAACCTGTTGCCCGTTTTGTTTCCCGCTCGATGACTCCGCCTGGGGCGGCATCGACTGACTGATTAAGGACCCCTGCCATGTGCGGCATCGTCGGCACCCTCGCGGCCTCTCCCGTCAACCAGCTCCTCTATGACGCGCTGCTGCTGCTGCAGCACCGCGGCCAGGACGCCGCCGGCATCGTCACGATGCAGGGCCACAAGTGCTTCATGCACAAGGCCCGCGGCATGGTGCGCGACGTGTTCCGCACCCGCAACATGCGCGCGCTGCCGGGCAACATCGGCCTGGGCCAGGTGCGCTACCCGACCGCCGGCAACGCATACAGCGAGGAGGAGGCCCAGCCCTTCTATGTCAATGCGCCGTTCGGCATCGTGCTCGTGCACAACGGCAATCTGACCAACGCCCACGCGTTGAAGGACGAGCTGTTCGACATCGACCGCCGCCACATCAACACGGAGAGCGACACCGAGGTGCTGATCAACGTGCTGGCCCATGAGCTGGAGCTGGCCGCGCGCGACCTGCCGCTGACGCCCAAGGAAATCTTCAACGCCGTGCGCGCCGTGCAAAAGCGCATCAAGGGCAGCTACGCCGTCATCGCACTGATCGCCGGCCAAGGCCTGCTGGCCTTCCGTGACCCGTTCGGCATCCGCCCGCTGTGCTTCGGCCGCGGCGCCAACGGCGACTTCATGGTCGCCAGCGAGAGCGTGGCGCTGGAGGGCACGGCCCACCAGCTGGAGCGCGACCTGGCGCCCGGCGAGGCGCTGTTCGTCGACCTGACCGGCAAGGTGCACACCGAGCAGTGCAATGAGGCGCCAGCGCTGAATCCCTGTATGTTCGAGTTCGTCTACCTCGCGCGGCCCGACTCGGTCATGGATGGCATCTCCGTTTACCAGGCTCGCCTGAATATGGGCGAGACGCTGGCGCAGCGCGTCATCTCGACGATGCCGCCGAACGAGATCGACGTCGTCATTCCCATCCCCGAGAGCAGCCGCCCGTCAGCTATGCAGCTGGCGCACCGTATCGGCAAGCCCTACCGCGAGGGCTTTGTGAAGAACCGCTACGTCGGCCGCACCTTCATCATGCCGGGGCAGGGCGCCCGCAAGAAGAGCGTGCGTCAGAAGCTCAACGCCATCGGCGTCGAGTTCAAGGGCCGCAACGTGCTGCTGGTGGACGACTCCATCGTGCGCGGCACCACGTCCAAGGAGATCGTGCAGATGGCCCGCGACGCCGGCGCCCGCAAGGTCTACCTCGCCTCCGCCGCGCCGCCGGTGCGCTTCCCCAACGTCTACGGCATCGACATGCCGACGCAGGAGGAGCTGATCGCCCACGGCCGCAGCATCGAGGAGATCCGCGCGTACATCGGCGCTGATGCACTGATCTACCAGGACGTGGATGCGATGAAGCGCGTCGTCGCCGCACTGCGCCCCGGTCTGGCCGGCTTCGAAGCCAGCTGCTTCGACGGCCACTACGTGACTGGCGACGTCAGCCTGGCCGACTTCGCCGCGATCCGCGAGCAGCGCACGTCGCAGGGCGACGAGGAAGACGCTGCCGCCCGCAGCCGCCTGGCGCTGCAGAGCGGCAGCGAAGGCTGAATGCGCACCCCGACAACATCGAGTCCCGAATGAGTTCCTTCGACAAGATCCGCACGCGCATCGCGCCGTCGCCCACCGGCTTCCTGCACCTGGGCACGGCCCGCACCGCGCTGTACTCCTGGGCGTATGCCCGCCACCACGGTGGTGAATTCGTGCTGCGCATCGAGGACACCGACGTCGCCCGCTCCACGCAGGACTCGGTCGACCAGATCATTGCCGCGATGAACTGGCTGGGCCTGAGCTACGACGAGGGCCCGATCTACCAGATGCAGCGCCTGGACCGCTACCAGGCCGTCATCGACCAGCTGATCGCCGCTGGCCGCGCGTACCGCTGCTACGCGACGCCCGAGGAGCTGACCGAGATGCGCGAGGCCCAGAAGGCCCGCAGCGAGAAGACGCTGTACGACCGTCGCTGGCGCCCCGAGCCCGGCAAGGTGCTGCCGACGCCGCCGGAAGGCGTGAAGCCAGTCGTCCGCTTTGCCAACCCCATCGAGGGTGATGTGACGTGGGACGACGTCGTCAAAGGCCCCATCACGATCAACAACCGCGAGATCGACGACCTCATCATCGCCCGCACAGATGGCGTGCCGACGTACAACTTTGCCGTCGTCGTCGACGACTGGGACATGCGCATCAGCCACGTCTTCCGTGGCGACGAACACGTCAACAACACGCCCTGGCAGATCAACATCTTCAACGCGCTGGGCGCGCCGCTGCCGTCCTTCGGCCACCTGCCCATCATCCTGGGCGACGACGGCCTGAAGTTGTCCAAGCGCCGGGGCGCCGTCAGCGTGATGGACTACGCGGCCAACGGCTACCTGCCGGAAGGCATGCTGAACTACCTGGCCCGCCTGGGCTGGAGCCACGGTGACGACGAGTTGTTCTCGGCCGAGCAGATGGTCAGCTGGTTCGACGGCACGCACCTGTCCAAGAGCCCGGCCCAGTGGGACCCGGCCAAATTGGACTGGGTGAACGGCCACTACGTGAAGCAGATCGACGAAGGGCGTCTGGCCGCGCTGGTCGTGGCGCAACTGGCCGGCAAGGGCATTAGCGTCACGGTGGCGCAGGTGCAGCCCAAGGTGGGCCTGTTCAAGGATCGCTGTGCGACTGTTGCAGCGCTGGCCGACTGGCTCGCCATGTACTTCGTAAACGTGGCCCCGTCGGCCGAAGACCTTGCCACGCATGTGACTGAGGCTGTTCGTCCGGCGATCGCCGCGCTGGCAGCGCGTCTGGGCGCCGTGGCCGAGTGGAACAAGGCGAACATCCAGCAAGCACTGAAGGAAACGCTGACGGCTGCTGGCCTGAAGATGCCGCAACTGGCGGTGCCGGTGCGCGTCCTGGTGTGCGGCCGCGCGCAAACGCCCAGCCTGGATGCAGTGCTTGAACACTTCGATCAGAAAAAAGTTCTCGAACGCTTGCAATCCCTCTGAAATTCGTCATATACTCTTGGTCTCGCTTGAACAGCGCTGTTAACGACAAGTCGGCAACGACGACGTTGAAAACAACGGGGGTATAGCTCAGCTGGGAGAGCGCTTGCATGGCATGCAAGAGGTCAGCGGTTCGATCCCGCTTACCTCCACCAAATGAGCTTGCTCACGAGGTGGCGCGCGGTTCAAGTAATGAAGGATTCGTCCCCTTCGTCTAGAGGCCTAGGACACCACCCTTTCACGGTGATTACAGGGGTTCGAATCCCCTAGGGGACGCCAAATTCAGTCGCAAGACGGAATTTGAAAATCCTGTCGAAAGGCAGGGCGAGTTTGATGAAGCTTGGATATTGTGGAAAGACAATATCAAATTCATCCCACGCGGAGTGGTAGTTCAGTTGGTTAGAATACCGGCCTGTCACGCCGGGGGTCGCGGGTTCGAGCCCCGTCCACTCCGCCAAGGTTTCCATCGGGTTTGCCCGATTAGCGAGCGGCCAATTTATTGGCCGCTCGTTTTTGAGTCACGCTCCACGGGGGTATAGCTCAGCTGGGAGAGCGCTTGCATGGCATGCAAGAGGTCAGCGGTTCGATCCCGCTTACCTCCACCAAGTCAAATTTCGGTTTGATCGGTAGCGTGATTTAAAATTGGAAGGTTACGTCCCCTTCGTCTAGAGGCCTAGGACACCACCCTTTCACGGTGATTACAGGGGTTCGAATCCCCTAGGGGACGCCAAATTCAGTCGCAAGACGGAATTTGAAAATCCTGTCGAAAGACAGGGCGAGTTTGATGAAGCTTGGATATTGTGGAAAGACAATATCAAATTCATCCCACGCGGAGTGGTAGTTCAGTTGGTTAGAATACCGGCCTGTCACGCCGGGGGTCGCGGGTTCGAGCCCCGTCCACTCCGCCAAAAATGCAATGCGCCGAAGCCCTCGCGGGTTTCGGCGCATTTTGTTTTTTGCGCTGTATCAGGACATGCCGCGAGCGGGCGCCGGGGCGGTTCCTGGGTCTTCTCCGCCGCCACTGCTGCTCTGCATCTGGTTGTTGCCTGGGGTTGTGCGTTGCTCGGGTTGCGCTGCGCGAACGGGTTCAGTGGCCGCGCGCTTGCCGCTGACCACCAGACGAGCGAGTTTGACGACTTCACTGGCTTGTGCCGGCATCCCGCCAGCAAGCAGGCCCAGCGAGAGGCTGAGCGCAATCCATCCCTTGCTTGATCGCATTTCCAACTCCGACCTTGCGATTGCAAGGCGTGGGCCGCAGTGTTCGGCAAGTGCCGCAGCGAAGCCAGTGATGTGCGACGAATTGCGTTTTTTCGCGCCTGAACTGCAGCAATGCAGTTTGGCTGGCTTGGCCAGAAAGCAAATCGGGCCCATTGGGCCCGATCAAGCTCTTGGCGGAGAGGGCGGGATTCGAACCCGCGGTGGGCTATTAACCCACACACGCTTTCCAGGCGTGCGACTTAAACCGCTCATCCACCTCTCCTGCAAGCCAGCAATTATAACCTATTCCTGAGGGCTTTGCGTGCTTGGTGTGGGATGAAGGGCGCTGCTGGTTGGTGAGGCAGCAGCGCGTCTATGGTTTGTCTGGCGCAGGCAATGCCTGTTGTCCATGTGGGGCGGCCTCTGGTGTCTCTTGATGGCTTGCCTCATCGCCGAGGCACATGGCGGCCCTACACTTCGCCGCTTCGATTTTTTGATGCCCGCCCACTGGAGCGCCGCGATGATCCGTTTTCACTTTCCCATCGTCATCATTGACGAGGACTACCGTTCCGAGAACACCTCGGGCTTGGGCATTCGCGCGCTGGCCGAGGCCATCCAGAAAGAGGGCATGGAGGTGCTGGGCGTGACGAGCTACGGCGACCTGTCGCAGTTCGCTCAACAGCAGAGCCGCGCGTCGGCCTTCATCCTGTCCATCGACGACGAGGAGTTCACGCCCGGCCCCGATCTCGATCCGGCCGTGCTGAACCTGCGCAAGTTCATCGGCGAGATCCGCTTCCGCAACCCAGACATCCCGATCTACGTCTACGGCGAGACGCGCACCAGCCAGCACCTGCCCAACGACGTGCTGCGTGAACTGCACGGCTTCATCCACATGTTCGAGGACACGCCGGAGTTTGTGGCCCGCCACATCATCCGCGAGGCCAAGAGCTACCTTGACGGCCTAGCGCCGCCGTTCTTCAAGGCGCTGATGGACTACGCGGCCGACGGCTCGTACTCCTGGCATTGCCCCGGCCACTCTGGTGGCGTGGCCTTCCTGAAGAGCCCGGTGGGCCAGATGTTCCACCAGTTCTTCGGCGAGAACATGCTGCGCGCCGACGTCTGCAATGCCGTGGAAGAACTCGGTCAGCTGCTGGACCACACCGGCCCTGTTGCCGCGTCCGAGAAGAACGCCGCCCGCATCTTCAATGCGGACCACTGCTTCTTCGTCACCAACGGCACGTCCACTTCCAACAAGATGGTGTGGCACCACACGGTGGCGCCGGGCGACGTGGTCGTCATCGACCGCAACTGCCACAAGAGCAACCTGCACGCGATCATCATGTGCGGCGCCATCCCTGTCTTCCTGACGCCGACGCGTAACCACTACGGCATCATCGGTCCCATCCCTGAGAGCGAGTTCAGCCCGGAGACCATTCGCGCCAAGATCGCCGCCAACCCTCTGCTGGCGCACATCGACCCAGCCACGGTGAAGCCCTCCATCGTCACGCTGACCCAGAGCACCTACGACGGCGTGCTCTACAACACCGAGACCATCAAGAAGAAGCTCGACGGCTACATCCCGACGCTGCACTTCGACGAGGCTTGGCTGCCGCATGCGGCCTTCCATGACTTCTATGGCCAGTTCCACGCGATGGGCAAGAACCGCCTGCGCCCCAAGGAGGCCATGGTGTATGCGACGCAGTCCACGCACAAGTTGCTGGCCGGCATCTCGCAGGCCTCGCAGGTGCTCGTGCAGGACTCGCAGTCGGTAAAGCTGGACAAGCACCTCTTCAACGAGGCCTACCTGATGCACACCAGCACCAGCCCGCAGTACTCGATCATCGCGAGCTGCGACGTGGCCGCTGCGATGATGGAGCCGCCCGGCGGCACCGCGCTGGTGGAAGAGAGCATCAAGGAGTCGCTGGACTTCCGTCGTGCGATGCGCAAGGTCGAGGGCGACTACGGCGACGACTGGTGGTTCAAGGTCTGGGGGCCAGACTACCTGCGCTCGGAAGAGGGTAGCGAGCCGGTGTCGGCCGACTGGATGCTGCATGCCGATGAGGACTGGCATGGCTTCGGAGGCCTGGCCGAAGGCTTCAACATGCTGGACCCGATCAAGTCCACCATCATCACGCCCGGGCTGGACATGGAAGGGCGCTTTGCCGCCACCGGCATCCCGGCGTCGGTCGTGACGAAGTTCCTCGTCGAGCACGGTGTTGTTGTCGAGAAGACGGGTCTCTACTCGTTCTTCATCATGTTCACCATCGGCATCACCAAGGGCCGTTGGAACACGCTGCTGACGGCGCTGCAGCAGTTCAAGGACGACTACGACAAGAACGCGCCGCTGTGGCGCATCCTGCCGGAGTTCTGCGCGAAGTTCCCGAAGTACGAGCGCATGGGCCTGCGCGATCTCTGCCAGAGCATCCACCAAGCCTATGCTGAGGGTGACATCGCGCGGCTGACGACGGACATGTACTTGTCCAACCTGCAGCCGGCCATGACGCCGACTGACGCCTATGCCCACATCGCGCAGCGCAAGACCGAGCGGGTGGCCATCGACGATCTGGAAGGCCGCATCACGACATCGTTGCTCACGCCTTACCCGCCCGGCATTCCGCTGCTGATCCCGGGCGAGCGCTTCAACAAGAAGATCGTCGATTACCTGAAGTTCACGCGCAGCTTCAACGCCAGGTTCCCGGGCTTCGCGACCGATGTGCACGGCCTGGTCCACGAAGTGGATGAGGACACCGGGCGCGGGCGCTACTACGTGGACTGCGTCAAGCAGTGAGTCGGCAACTGCCGAGGTGATGAAACCGAGGTGATGAAACCGAGGTGACGAAACCGAGGTGACGAAACCGAGGTGACGAAAAAAGGGCCCATCGTTGGGCCCTTTTTTTGCCGATGGTGCGGCGCGACTTACTCGTCGCTGGTCAGTGCCACGTGGCTGAAGCCCCCGTCCACATACATGATCTCGGCGCTGACGCCGGCTGCGAGATCTGACAGCAGGAAGGCGGCGGCATTGCCGACGTCGTCGATGGTCACGTTGCGGCGGATGGGTGCGGAGGCAGCGAACTGATTCAGCAGCTTGCCGAAGTCCTTGATGCCCGAGGCGGCGAGTGTCTTGATCGGGCCGGCCGAGATGCCGTTCACGCGCACGCCCTTGGCGCCCAGGTCATGGGCCAGGTAGCGCACGCTGGCTTCCAGCGCAGCCTTGGCAAGGCCCATCGTGTTGTAGTTGGGTACATAGCGCTCGGCGCCGAGGTAGCTCAGCGTCAGCAGCGCAGCGCCGGGGCGCAGGCGCGGTGCCGCCAGCTTGGCCATGGCGGGGAAGCTGTAGGCCGAGATGTCATGGGCGATGCGGAAGTTTTCCCGCGTCATGCCGTCCAGGAAATTGCCCGCAATCGCGTCGCGGGGCGCAAAACCGATGGAGTGGACGAAGCCGTCGAACTCCGGCCAGACTTCGCCCAGTTGGGAGAACAGCGCCTCCATCTGCTCGTCGCTGGTCACGTCGCAGTCGTAGACCAGCGTGGAGCCGAACTCGGCGGCGAATTCCGTGATGCGCTCCTTGAAGCGCTCGCCCTGGTAGCTGAACGCCAGCTCGGCGCCTTCGCGGTGGCAGGCGCGCGCAATGCCGTAGGCGATGGAACGATTGGACAGCACGCCCGTGATCAGCAGCCGCTTGCCGGCGAGAAAGCCCATTCTGGTCTCCTGTGAGGTCTCAAACAGCCTGCGATTCTGGCATGTGCTGAAGCGGCGGCTTGCCGGCATGGAGCTTGCACAGTACAATCCGAGCTTCACTGGAAATGACAAACCGCCCCGGACGATATCCCCCGAGGCTGGATCTGGTGAAAGAGGTGGGCGGATTCATCCAGCCCATTTTTTTTGCTTTTCGTTTTTCTTCGCTTCGGATCAGGACTTCATTTCACGCATGAGTTGGCAAACCGCTGTTGAGACCACCGTCGCCGGCCTCGGCTACGAACTCGTGGACTGCGAACGCAGTGCCGGCGGATTGCTGCGCGTGACGATCGACAGGCTGGCGGCTGAGGCCGAGGCCGGTGAGTTGATCACGGTGGATGACTGCGAAAAGGTGACGCGCCAGCTGCAGTATGTGCTGGAGGTCGAGGCGTTCGATTACAGCCGGCTCGAGGTGTCCTCGCCAGGGCTGGATCGGCCGCTGCGTAATGCCGGGCATTACGCGCGCTTTGCCGGCCAAGAAATCGACATCACGCTCAAAGCCCCTTTCCAGGGTCGCAAGAAGTACCGCGGCGTCGTCAGCGCCCAGCCCGGCGCGGAGAACGACCAGGCCTGGCGTCTGGTGTTCGATGAAGACGGCGCCGAGCACGCGCTCGACTTCACGCTTGACGAGGTGCGCGATGCGCGCCTGGTGCCGATGTTCAGTTTCAAGGGGCGCGGCGGCGAGCCGGCGCCCGACAGAAAGCCCGGCCAGCGGGGCGTGATCAAGCCGAAGGGGATGCCGAAAAAGGCACCGGCGAAGAAACAAGCGGGCGAGCCCACCGAGGCGGCGCCCGGCCAAGACAAGGTTGACGGAGGTCTCAAGCAATGAACCGCGAAATGTTGATGCTGGTGGATGCGATCTCGCGCGAGAAGAGCGTGGAGCGTGATGTCGTGTTCGGTGCGGTGGAAGCCGCGCTGGCTTCTGCTACCAAGAAGTTTTACGGCGCTGAGGCCGACATCCGCGTCAGTGTTGACCGTGAATCGGGCGAGTACGAGACCTTCCGTCGCTGGCATGTCGTGCCGAACGAAGCCGGCCTGCAGAACGCCGACGCCGAGATCCTGCTGTTTGAAGCCCAGGACCAGATCGCGGACATCGAGGTGGATGACCACATCGAGGAGCCCGTCGAGTCCGTGCCCATCGGCCGTATCGGGGCGCAGGCCGCCAAGCAGGTGATCCTGCAGAAGATCCGCGACGCCGAGCGCGAGCAGCTGCTGAACGACTTCATGTCGCGCGGCGAGAAGATCTTCGTCGGCACCGTCAAGCGCCTGGACAAGGGCGACATCATTGTTGAGTCCGGCCGTGTTGAAGGTCGCCTCAAGCGCAGCGAGATGATCTCGAAAGAGAACCTGCGCACCGGTGACCGCGTGCGCGCCGTCATCCTGGGCGTGGACCCGACGCAGCGCGGCCCGCAGATCATGCTGTCGCGTTCGGCGCCCGAGTTCATGAAGGAACTCTTCGCGCAGGAAGTGCCGGAAATCGAGCAGGGGCTGCTGGAGATCAAGAGCTGCGCCCGCGACAGCGGCAGCCGCGCCAAGATCGCTGTGGTCAGCCATGACCGCCGTGTCGACCCCATCGGCACCTGCGTCGGCGTGCGCGGTTCGCGCGTCAACGGCGTGACGACCGAGCTGGCCGGCGAGCGCGTGGACATCGTGCTGTGGAGCGAGGACCCGGCGCAGTTCGTCATTGGCGCCCTGGCCCCGGCCAACGTGCAGTCCATCGTGGTCGATGAAGAACGTCACGCCATGGACGTGGTGGTTGACGAGGAGAACCTCGCGATCGCCATCGGCCGCGGCGGCCAGAACGTTCGCCTGGCATCGGAGCTGACGGGCTGGCGCATCAACATCATGTCTGCCGAGGAATCCGCCGCCAAGCAGGAGCAGGAGACCGAAAGCATCCGTGCGCTGTTCGTCGAGAAGCTCGACGTGGACGCGGAAGTCGCCGACATCCTGATCGCCGAAGGCTTCACCAGCCTGGAAGAAGTGGCCTACGTGCCCATGCAGGAAATGCTGGAGATCGAGGCCTTCGACGAAGACACCGTCACCGAGCTGCGCACCCGTGCCAAGGACGCGCTGTTGACGATGGAAATCGCCAAGGAAGAAAAGGTCGAGGAAGTCTCCCAGGACCTGCGCGACCTGGAAGGCGTGTCGCCCGAACTGCTGGCCAAGCTGGTGGCTGGCGGCATCAACACCCGCGACGACCTGGCCGATCTGGCCGTGGACGAGTTGGTCGACCTGTCCGGCATGGACGAGGCAGCTGCGCGCGCGCTGATCATGAAGGCCCGTGAACACTGGTTCAACGCCTGATCAACGACCTACCGCGCCGCACCGAAAGTAATTTGAAGGATCCCCACATGGCCGTGACTACCGTCGCCCAATTCGCTGCCGAGCTGAGCAAGCCGGCGAGCACGCTGCTGGAGCAGCTGCAAGCCGCGGGCGTCAAGAAGTCTTCCGTCGACGATTCGCTGAGCGAGTCCGACAAGGAACGCCTGCTCGACCACCTGCGCAACGCCCACGGCACCGGAGGTGCCGAGCGCAAGAAGATCACGCTGGTCAAGAAGTCGACCACCGAGATCAAGCAGGCCGATGCCTCCGGCAAGGCCCGCACCATCCAGGTCCAGGTCAAGAAGACGCGCACCTTCGTCAAGCGTGACGACGAGGCCACGGCAGGGCCCGACGATGCCGAGCTGCTGCGCCGCGAGGAAGAGGCTCACGCTCAAGCTGCTGCGCTGCGTGCGCAGGAGGAAGAGCTGGCGGCCAAGGTGAAGGCCCGCGAGGAAGCCGAGCGTGCTGCTCGTGAAGCGGCCGAAGCCCGCCGTGCTGCCGAGCAGGCTGCAGCCGAGGCTGCTGCTGCAAAGGCGGCCGAGGAAGCTGCAGCGGCCGCTGCTGCAGCCGCAGCTGCGGCAGCCGCCAAGCCGGTCGGCAAGTCCGCTGACGAGCAGGCCGAGGCCCGCCAGCGCAGCGCCGCTGCTGCGGCTGCGGAAGCTGCTGCCATCAACCGCGCGGCGGCCGCCAAGCGCGCGCCCAAGGCCGCGCCGGCACCGGAGCCCGTCGTGGCTGCTGCGCCGCCGGCGCCCGAAGCCGCTGCGGCACCGGTGGCAGCACCAGCCCCGGCTCCGGAGGTTGTCAAGCCTGCGCTGCGCGTGGTGAAGGCCGTCGATGCGGCAGCTGAAGAGAAGCAGAAGCAGGACGACCTCGCCCGCCGCCGCAAGGCCGCCGAGGACGAGGCCGCCAAGATCCGCGCGATGATGAATGCGCCCAAGAAGGTGCTCATCGCGAAGAAGCCCGAAGAGCCCAAGCCCGCCGAAGGCGCTGGCATCAAGGGCACCATCCACAAGAAGGCGGGCGCTCCGGCGCCGGCCGCTGCCGCGCCGAGCGCTGGCGCCGGCAAGCCGGGCGACAAGAAGTCGGTCAAGTCCGAGAAGCTGTCGTCCAGCTGGGCGGACGACGCCGCCAAGAAGCGCGGCCTCAAGACCATCGGTTCCGGCCCTGCCGGCGCCGGCCGCCCGGGCGGCGGTGGCAACTGGCGCGCGCCTGCCCGTGGTGGCCGTGGTGGCCGCAGTGGCCGCGACGACGGTGGCTCCAACTTCACGCCGCCGGTCGAGCAGCAGACCATCGAGGTCCACGTGCCCGAGACCATCTCGGTCGCCGACCTGGCGCACAAGATGTCGGTCAAGGCTGCCGAGGTCATCAAGCAGCTGATGAAGCTGGGTCAGATGGTCACCATCAACCAGCAGCTGGACCAGGAAACGGCCATGATCCTCGTCGAGGAAATGGGCCACAAGGCGATGGCCGCCAAACTGGACGATCCGGACGCCTTCCTCGAAGAAGAGGGTACCGCCGCCGAGCAGCAGCACGAGTCGCTGCCGCGCGCGCCGGTCGTCACCGTCATGGGTCACGTCGACCACGGCAAGACCTCGCTGCTGGACTACATCCGCCGCAGTCGTGTGGCCGCAGGCGAAGCCGGCGGCATCACGCAGCACATCGGCGCGTACCACGTGGAAACCCCGCGCGGCATGATCACGTTCCTGGACACCCCGGGTCACGCGGCCTTCACGGCCATGCGGGCTCGCGGCGCCAAGGCGACGGACATCGTCATCCTTGTTTGCGCGGCCGATGACGGCGTCATGCCGCAGACCAAGGAAGCCATCCACCACGCGAAGGCCGCTGGCGTGCCCATCGTGGTGGCGATGACCAAGATCGACAAGCCGGATGCCAACGCCGAGCGCGTGAAGAGCGAGCTGGTGGCCGAGCAGGTCGTGCCGGAAGAGTTCGGTGGTGATTCGCCGTTCGTGGGCGTGTCGTCCAAGACCGGCCAGGGCATCGACGACCTGCTGGAGCAGGTGCTGCTGCAGGCCGAAGTGCTGGAACTCAAGTCGCCGGTGGAATCTATGGCCAAGGGCCTGGTCATCGAAGCCAAGCTGGACAAGGGCCGCGGCCCGGTCGCGACCGTGCTGGTGCAGAGCGGCACGCTCAAGCGCGGCGACGTCGTGCTGGCCGGTTCCACCTATGGCCGCGTGCGCGCCATGCTGGACGAGGACGGCAAGGCCACTACCGAGGCTGGCCCGTCAATCCCGGTGGAAATCCAGGGCCTGACGGAAGTGCCGCAGGCCGGCGACGAGTTCATGGTGCTGTCCGACGAGCGCCGCGCCCGCGAGGTCGCGACCTTCCGTCAGGGCAAGTACCGCGACGTCAAGCTGGCCAAGCAACAGGCTGCCAAGCTCGAGAACATGTTCAACGAGATGGGCGAGGGCCAGGCCCAGGTGCTGCCGCTCATCGTCAAGGCCGACGTGCAGGGTTCGCAGGAAGCGCTGGCCGCCTCGCTGCTCAAGCTCAGCAACGCCGAGGTCAAGGTGCAGATCGTCCACGCGGCGGTCGGCGGCATCAGCGAGTCCGACGTCAACCTGGCCATCGCGTCCAAGGCGGTCATCATCGGCTTCAACGTGCGTGCCGATGCCGGTGCGCGCAAGCTGGCCGAAGGCAACGCCGTGGACCTGCGCTACTACAGCATCATCTACGACGCCGTGGACGATGTGACGAAGGCGATGTCCGGCATGCTGGCGCCCGAGCAGCGCGAGGAAGCGCTGGGCACGGCCGAGATTCGCGTCGTGTTCGTGGCCTCCAAGATCGGCACGGTGGCCGGCTCCATGGTCACCAGCGGCCTGGTGCGTCGCAACGCGCGCTTCCGCCTGCTGCGGGACAACACGGTCATCTACACCGGTGAGGTCGAGTCGGTTCGCCGCGAGAAGGACGACGTACGCGAGGTCAAGGAAGGCTTCGAGTGCGGTATCAAGCTCAAGAACTACAACGACATCAAGGAAGGTGATCAGCTGGAGTTCTTCGAGATCAAGGAAGTGGCCCGCACCCTCTGATCCTCCGTACCGAGGGTGAACCCCGCCCCTCGGGGCGGGGTTCGTTCTTTCAGGAGACCGCACCATGAGACACAAACGCGCCATCCCCAACCGCAGCTTCCGCGTCGCCGACCAGATCCAGCGCGATCTGGCCGAGCTCATCCGCGAGCTGAAGGACCCGCGCATCGGCATGGCGACCATCAGCGCCGTCGAGGTGACGCCCGACTACGCCCACGCCAAGGTGTTCTTCTCGGTGCTGATCGGCGAGCCGAAGGAGACGCAGGAGGCGTTGAACGAGGCCGCCGGCTTCCTGCGCAACGGCCTGTTCAAGCGCCTGCAGATCCACACCGTGCCGACGCTGCACTTCCAGTTCGACCGCACCACCGAGCGTGCGGCCGAGATGAGTGCGCTGATCAGCAAGGCCAACGCGACGCGCGCGGCCGACAACGGCGAGGAAACGAATGACTGAGCCGGGCGTCAACGCCGAGCCGACCGAGGCGGCGCGCCCGCCCCGGGTGCGCGTGCAGCGCCGCCCGCTGCATGGCGTGTTGTTGCTCGACAAGCCGCTGGGCCTGTCGAGCAACGACGCGCTGCAAAAGGCCAAGTGGCTGCTGCGCGCCGAGAAGGCCGGGCACACCGGCACGCTCGACCCGCTGGCCACCGGCCTGCTGCCGCTGTGCTTCGGCGGCGCCACCAAGTTCAGCCAGCTCAGCCTGGACGCCGACAAGCGCTACCTCGCCACGCTCGCGCTGGGCGTGCGCACGACGACCGGTGATGCCGAAGGGGAAGTGCTGGAGCGGCAGGCCGCCGACCACATCACCCGCGAGCAGGTCGAGGCGGCCAGCCGCGCCTTTGTCGGCGAGATCGACCAGATGCCGCCGATGTACTCGGCACTCAAGCATGAGGGCAAGGCGCTGTACAAGTACGCGCGCCAGGGCATCGAGATCGAACGCAAGAGCCGTCGCGTGACGATTCATGCCATCGACATCGTCGCCATGCACCCTGGCACCGTGACGCTCGACGTTCGCTGCACCAAAGGCACCTACATCCGCACGCTGGCCGAAGACATCGGCGCGGCGCTGGGTGTGGGCGCGTCGCTGGCGGCGCTGCGCCGCACCGGCTCCGGCGGCCTGACGCTCGCCGGCGCCGTCACGCTGGCGCAGATCGAGGCGCTGCCCGACGACCAGCGCGCGGGCCTGCTGACCTCGCCCGACTGCCTGTTGGCCGACGCGCCCGAGCTGCGCCTGGACATGCCAGACGCCGTGCGATTCCTGTCTGGCCTGCGCCGCCGCGTCGAAGCGCCGGATGCCGAGCGCGTGCGCGTCTACGGCCCCGAGCCGCGCGCCTTCCTCGGCAGCGCCCACATCACCTCTGGCGAACTGATCGCCGACCGCCTGTTGACCCCACCGGAGGTCCAGGCTCTGCTGGAGAAGCCATGAACGGCTCCCCCACGCCCGCTCATCCCGCGGCAATGCCGCCACTCAGCGTTGCAAATGCTCGCCGTAGCCCCGCTACGGCTGTGCTTTGCGCCTTGATTGGCAGCATCGCCGCAGGCTGCTCGGCCGCGCGGGAACCATTCACAGCTTCCGCCTGATCCGGTTTTTTGAGAAGCATCACCATGACCACCCCGATCCGCAACATCGCCATCATTGCCCACGTCGACCATGGCAAAACCACCATGGTTGACCAACTGCTGCGCCAGAGCGGCACGTTCGCCGACCACGAGAAGGTCGTCGACACCGTGATGGACAGCAATGCCATCGAACGGGAGCGCGGCATCACCATCCTGGCCAAGAACTGCGCGGTGTCGTGGGGCGGTACGCACATCAACATCGTCGACACGCCCGGACACGCGGACTTCGGCGGTGAAGTCGAACGCGCGCTGTCCATGGTGGACGGCGTGGTGCTGCTGATCGACGCCCAGGAAGGCCCGATGCCGCAGACCCGCTTCGTCACGAAGAAGGCGCTGGCGCTGGGTCTCAAGCCCATCGTCGTCGTCAACAAGGTCGACAAGCCCGGTGCCAAGCCCGACGCCGTCATCAACGCCGCGTTCGACCTGTTCGCCAACCTCGGCGCCACCGACGAGCAGCTGGACTTCCCGGTCGTCTACGCCTCCGGCATCAACGGCTGGACCTCGCTGACTGAAGGCGCGCCGGGCGAGCAGTGGGGCCCCGACATGTCGGCCCTGTTCGACACGGTGCTCAAACACGTGCCGGCCCAGTCGGGCGACGCGAGCGCCCCGCTGCAGCTGCAGATCTCGGCACTGGACTTCTCCACCTTCGTCGGCCGCATCGGCGTGGGCCGTATCAGCCAGGGCACCATCAAGCCCGGCATGCAGGTCGCCGTCATGGAAGGCCCGGACGGCAAGAGCGTCAACGGCCGCATCAACCAGGTGCTGACCTTTCACGGCCTGGACCGCGTGCAGGTCACCGAAGCCGGCCCGGGCAACATCGTGCTGATCAACGGCATCGAGGACATCGGCATCGGCGTCACCGTCACCAGCGTGACCGACCCGGCACCTCTGCCGATGCTGAAGGTCGACGAGCCGACGCTGACGATGAACTTCTGCGTCAACACGAGCCCGCTGGCCGGCCGCGAAGGCAAGTTCGTCACCAGCCGCCAGATCTGGGACCGCCTGCAGAAGGAACTGCAGCACAACGTGGCGCTGCGCGTCTCCGAGACCGATGAAGACGGCATCTTCGAAGTCTGCGGCCGCGGCGAACTGCACCTGACCATCCTGCTGGAAAACATGCGCCGCGAGGGCTACGAGCTGGCCGTCTCCAAGCCGCGCGTGATGTTCAAGGACATCGACGGCGTGAAGAGCGAGCCGATGGAGCTGGTGACGGCCGACGTCGAGGAAACCCACCAGGGCGGCGTCATGCAGGCGCTGGGCCTGCGCAAGGGCGAGATGCTGAACATGGAGCCGGACGGCAACGGCCGCGTGCGCCTGGAATACCGCATCCCCGCGCGTGGCCTGATCGGCTTCGCCAACGAGTTCATGAACCTGACGCGTGGCTCGGGGCTGATCTCGTCGATCTTCGACGGCTACGAAGCCCACAAGGGCGAGATCGGCGGCCGTAAGAACGGCGTGCTGATCTCGATGGACGAAGGCGAGATCTTCACCTACGCGCTGGGCAAGCTGGACGACCGCGGCCGCATGTTCGTGAAGCCCAACGACCCGGTCTACGAAGGCATGATCGTCGGCATCCACAACCGCGACAACGACCTGGTCGTCAACGCGACGCGCACCAAGCAGCTGACCAACTTCCGCGTCTCCGGCAAGGAAGACGCGATCAAGATCACGCCGCCTATCGACCTGACGCTGGAATACGGCGTGGACTTCATCGACGACGACGAGCTGGTCGAGATCACGCCGAAGAGCGTGCGGATCCGCAAGCGCTTCCTCACTGAAAACGAGCGGAAGCGTGCATCTCGCGCTTGAGCGCGAGCCACACGCTCCCGCCCGTTTTCCGCGCGTTGCGCGGTTGAATGCTTAGCTCCCCCCAGCCCCCCTCCGAGAGGGTGGCTCTAGCCAGTTGATTGCCCGCGCCCCGAAAGGGGCGCTCTGCTGTGAGCCACCGAAGCGCTGTTTTGCTGATGCTGCTGGTCACGCTGATGTGGAGCTCGGCGGGCGTCGTCACGCGGCATCTGGAGGCGGTGCGGGGCTTCGAGATCACGTTTTGGCGCAGCGCGTTCAACGCGCTGGCACTGGTCGTCATCCTGGGCTTCATGCGGGGCAGGGCGCTGCTGCCGGCGCTGTGGGGCGTGGCGGTCTGGGCGTCTGGGCTTTGTTGGGCCGTCATGTTCACGGCCTTCATGGTGGCGCTGTCGCTGACCAGCGTGGCCAACGTGCTGGTGACCATGTCGCTGGGGCCGCTGCTCACCGCGCTGTTCGCCCGCTTCTTCCTGAACCAGCACATCCCGGCGCGCACCTGGGCCGCCATCGTCGTGGCCGGCATCGGCATCGCCTGGATGTTCGGTCAGCAGGCTGGCGCCGGTGGCAGCCTCTTGGGCGTGCTGGTGGCGCTGGGCGTGCCGCTGGCGGCTGCGGCCAACTGGTGCCTGTTGCAGAAGGTGGGCCGGCGCGGCGGTGGCGCCGACATGCTGCCTGCCGTCCTCATCGGCGCCCTCATCTCGATGGTGGCGACGCTGCCGTTGGCCTGGCCGCTGCAGGCCGGCGCGCACGACCTGGGCCTGCTTGCCTTCCTCGGCGTCTTCCAGCTCGCCATTCCCTGCCTGCTGGCCGTGCGCCTGGCGCGCGAACTGCCCGGCCACGAGATCGCGCTGCTGGGCCTTGCCGAGACGCTGCTGGGCGTGCTGTGGGCCTGGGCGTTCGCGGGCGAACACCCTGGCAGCGCAGCGCTGATCGGCGGTAGCCTCGTGCTGCTGGCGCTGATCGCCAATGAGCTGCTGGCGCCGTCTTCCGAATCCTCTGTCACCAAGACCGCATGAACGACCTCATCCCGCCCCTCGTGTCCGATGGCCAAATCCTGGCCGAGGTCAATGGCTGCCTGGGCCTCATCACGCTCAACCGGCCGCAGGCGCTGAACGCGTTGTCGCTGGCCATGGTGCGCGACATGGTGGCGCTGCTTACGCACTGGGCTGCCCGCCCCGAGATTCAGGCCGTGGCCGTGCTTGGCGCCGGCCGCGAGGGCAAGCCGCCGGCCTTCTGCGCCGGGGGTGACATCCGCTTCCTGCACCAGGCCGCGCTCGCCGGTGACCCTGCGCTGGACGCCTTCTTCACCGAGGAGTACCGGCTCAACCACCTGATCCACACCTACCCCAAGCCCTACATCGCGTTGATGGACGGCATCGTCATGGGCGGTGGCATGGGCATCAGCCAGGGCGCGCGGCTGCGTGTGCTGTCCGAGGCCTCGCGGCTGGCCATGCCGGAGACCGGCATCGGCCTGTTCCCTGACGTCGGCGGTGGCTGGTTCCTGGCTCAGTGCCCGGGCCATGTCGGCGAATGGCTGGCGCTGACCGGTGAGGCCATCACGGCCGGCGATGCCATCGAGTGGGGCTTGGGCGACGTCTTCGTGCGCACCGAGCACTGGCCAGCCCTGCTGGAGGAGCTGCGCCGCGGCGGCCAGCCCAGTGCCGAGCACGTGGTGGCTACCATCATGGAGCGGGTCGAGCTGGCTCCCGAGCCGCGCGCCGCTGCGCCGGGCATCGACACGCATTTCGGCCAGCCCAGCGTGGCGGCCGTCCTCGCCTCGCTGGCCCAGGCGGGCGACGACGACTGGGCCCGCCGCACGCATGACACGCTGCTCAAGCGCTCGCCGCTGATGATGGCCGTCACGCTGGAACTGGTGCGGCGCGGCCGCACGCTGAGCCTGGCCGACGACCTGCGCCTGGAGCGCGACCTTGTGCACCACTGCTTCCACCTGCGCGGCGCTGCACGCAGCGAGACGGTGGAAGGCATCCGCGCGCTGGCGGTCGACAAGGACCACAGCCCGCGCTGGCAGCCCGCGCGCGTGGCGGAGGTCGATGCCGCCGAGGTGGCGGCGTTCTTCGTGAGCCCCTGGGCCCCTGCGGCGCATCCGTTGAAGGACTTGGCGTGACCGCCGCGCTGGCGCCTGCGGCCAGCGCGGGTGGCCACGCCGCAGCCCCAGCTCGGCATGCCTACAACCTCGGCTTGCAGGGCATGCGTGGCATTGCCATCCTGCTGGTGCTGCTCAACCATGCCGAGGTGCCAGGGTTCCATGGCGGCTTCATCGGGGTCGACGTTTTCTTCGTCATCTCGGGCTACCTGATCGGCGGCCTGCTGCTGCGCGAGCTGCAGGCCACCGGCCATATCGACCTGTGGGCCTTCTACGCGCGCCGTGTCCGGCGCCTGCTGCCCGCGGCGGTGCTGCTCATCCTCGTGGTGTTGCTGGGCATCCGGGTCCTGTATGCACCCCATGAGCAGGACGAACTCCTGTCCTCGGCCCGCGCTTCGGCGTTGTATGCCGCCAATCTCTGGTTCGCCAGCCGGCCGACCGACTATTTCGGCGGCCATACCGAGGCCAACCCGCTTCTGCACCTGTGGTCGCTGGCCGTCGAGGAGCAGTTCTACCTGTTCTGGCCGCTGCTGATGCTGGCTGTCTGCCGGGGGCTTGGCGGTGCGGATCCGCGCCGCCGCGTCATGGTCCTCATCGTGGCAGCCAGTGCGATGAGCCTGGTGGCCTGCATCGTGGTGTCACTCGTGCACTTCAAGTACGCGTTCTTCCTCACGCCCATGAGGGTGTGGGAGTTCGGGGCGGGCATGCTCGTGGCCATGCGGCCGGGCTGGTCGCGCTCGCTGAGCCCTGCCGCCCTGCGGGGTGTGACGCTGCTTTCCCTGGCTGCGCTCGCTGCGGCCAACCTGTGCTTTGACGGCAGCCTGCAGTTCCCCGGCTTCTGGGCTGTCATTCCGGTGGCGGCATCGGTCGGGCTGTTGCTGGCTGCGGAGCGTGGCCAGGACTCCTGGGTGGGGCGCCTGCTTGAGGCGCGCCCGCTGCGCTGGGTGGGGGACTGCTCCTACTCGGTCTACCTCTGGCATTGGCCCGTGCTCATTGCCGCAGCCGTCTGGACCCCCACGTCCGGGCCGCTGTTGCGTGCCTCGCTCGTGCTGATCTCGGTGCTTCTGGGCTGGCTGTCCTATCGCGGCGTCGAGCAGATGTTCATGCGGCGCCTGTGGCAAGGCGCCTCGCCCGTACGCGTGATGCTCTTCGGCGTGGGCGCCTGCCTGGCGGTGGCCGGTGCTGCGCAATGGATGCGCGGCCACATCCACAAGGGCGGGGAGGACGCGTCCTACGTGCAGGCCTCCAAGTGGCAACTGGTCGATTCCTCCGGCTGCCTCGTGCTTTTCGATGCCGTGGACCAGCCGCCCTGCGAGTTCGGGGACACCACCTCGGCGACGACGATGGTGCTCTTCGGCGACTCTCATGCCGCCCAATGGCTCCCGGCCCTGGAGACCTTGGCCAAGGCCCAGGGCTGGCGCCTGGTCGCCCTCACCAAGGCCGTGTGCCCTTCGGTCGATACCCATGTCGACTTCTACGTCACGCGCTCCCGCTTCGCGCAGTGCGAGCAATGGCGCGCGCGCATGTTCGAGCGCCTGGAGCGCCTGCGCCCCCAGATGATCGTCATGGCCAGCTCGGCGGGTTACCGCGATGTGGAACTGGCGCGTTGGGAGGCCGGCCTGGCCAGTACCGTGAAGCGTCTGCAAGGCCTGGGCAGCAAAGTCGCCTACATCCGCGACACCCCGCACACCGGGCTGGACGTGCCCACCTGCTGGGCTCGCGTGGCCTGGTGGGGCTGGGTGCCGCCAGGGGCCTGCACTTATTCGACCGCTGCGCATGACGAACGGTTCGCTGCGCTGGCCGAAGCCGAGGCCCGCGTGTCGGCCAGCCTGGGCGCCGTCTACATCGACCTCTCCGACGCCATCTGCACCACCGAGCGCTGCCCCACGCGCCATGGCGATACGCTCATGTTCCGCGACCGCACGCACCTGAGCGAACTCTTCGCACGCGTGCTCGCGCCGCAGCTCGCTGAACGGCTGCTGCCCCTGGTGGCCAGTGCCGTACCGGCGTCGGCGGCTGACCGCTGATGGCCCCGACGGCAGGGCCGGGCGCATGAGCGAGGGACAATCGATGGCGATGTCTGCCCCTGCTGTTTCTCCCTGGCGCCTGTCCGTTGCACCGATGATGGACTGGACCGATGCTCATTGCCGCTATCTGCATCGCCTCATCACGCGCCACGCGCTGCTGTACACCGAGATGGTGACCACCGGCGCGCTCATCCATGGCGACCAGGGCCGGCACCTCGACTTCAATGCCGAGGAGCACCCGGTCGCGCTGCAGCTGGGCGGCAGCGAGCCGCAGGATCTGGCCGCCTGCGCGAAGCTGGCCGAGCGCTGGGGCTATGACGAGGTCAACCTCAACTGCGGTTGCCCCAGCGAGCGTGTGCAGAAAGGCGCGTTCGGGGCCTGCCTGATGAACGAGCCGCAGCTGGTGGCCGATGGCGTGAAGGCCATGCGCGATGCGACGACGCTGCCCGTCACCGTCAAGCACCGCATCGGCATCGACAAAAACGAAAGCTACGACTTCGTGCGCGACTTCGTCGGCACCGTCGCAGCGGCGGGCTGCGAGGTGTTCATCGTGCACGCCCGCAACGCCTGGCTGCAAGGACTGTCGCCGAAGGAAAACCGCGAGATCCCGCCGCTGCGTTATGAGATCGTTGCCCAGCTCAAGCGCGACTTCCCGCAGCTCACCATCGCCATCAACGGCGGGCTGAAAACGCCCGACGAGATCGCAGCCCAGCTGGCCGTGGTGGATGGCGTCATGGTGGGACGCGAGGCCTATCACGAGCCCTGGAGCATGGCGCAGTGGGACTCGCGCTTCTTCGGCCAGCCGGACCCGGCAGCCGATCGCGAGCAGGTGGAGGCGCAATGGCTGGGCTACCTGGACCGCCTGCATGCCGCTGGCCGTTCGTGGCCGCACGCGATGCGCCATGCGCTCGGCCTGTGGAACGGCACGCCCGGCGCCAGGCGCTGGCGCCAGGTGTGGAGCGATCACCGCCTCAAGGGCCTGCCGCCGCGCGAGGTGGCCGCGCAGGCCACGGCCGCCCGGCTGGGTGGCCTGGTGGCCGCGCAAGGGGCTTGACGGGTTTGCCCGAACTCGCTGAACTGCCCGCGCGCCCGGCCGATGAGCCGTTGGGCTGCACGGTGTTCGACACCACGCTGGGCCCCTGCGGCATGGTGTGGAGCGGGCAAGGCATCGTGGCCTGCCGTCTGCCGCCCGTGACGCTGGCGCAGCTGCAGCAGTGCTTCCCGCTGGCGCAGCCCTGTGCGGCCTTGCCGGCAGCGGTGGCTGAGGCCATCGCCGGGGTGCAGGCCCTGCTGGCCGGCCATCCGGTGGACCTGGGTCACGTGCGGCTGGACGAGCGCGGCATTCCCGCCTTCCGCCGCCAGGTGCATGCGCTGACACGCGCCATCCCGCCCGGCCAGACGCGCACCTACGGCGAGCTGGCCATGGCGCTAGGCCAGCCCGGTGCGGCGCGCGCGGTTGGCCGCGCTGAAGGGGCGAACCCGTTCGCGCCCATCGTGCCCTGCCATCGCGTCATTGGCGCCCCCAATCCTGCCGCGCGTCGCCCTGCTGCCCGAGGCGGGCAGGGCGACGCGCTCACCGGGTTCTCGGCACCCGGCGGCATCGAGACCAAGCGGCGCCTGCTGCTCATCGAGGCGCGCGCCGTCGGCCAGCTGGCCGGTGATCAGCAGCCCTTGTTCTGACCTCGGCTGTCGCGCCGACAATCGCTGCATGTCTTTTGCCACCCTGGGCCTGTCGCCCGCCCTGCTGCGCGCCGTGCGTGACCAGGGCTACCACGCCCCCACCGCCGTCCAGGCGGCGGCGCTCCCCCCCATCCTGGCCGGTGCCGATGTGCTGGCCCTGGCCCAGACCGGCTCGGGGAAGACGGCCGCCTTCGTGCTGCCGCTGCTGCAGCGCTTGGTGGCGTCACCGCCCCGGCCCGGGCCGCGCGCGCTGGTGCTGGCGCCCACGCGCGAGCTGGCCGTGCAGACGGCCGGACTGCTTCGCGAGCTGGCGGCGCGCCTGCTGCACCGGCCGCGCATCGCGCTGGCATTCGGCGGCGTCTCC
Organism: Pelomonas margarita; assembly: GCF_043555875.1. Taxonomy (NCBI): domain Bacteria; kingdom Pseudomonadati; phylum Pseudomonadota; class Betaproteobacteria; order Burkholderiales; family Sphaerotilaceae; genus Roseateles; species Pelomonas margarita. The sequence continues at coordinate 408,984 of NZ_JBIGHW010000001.1, forward strand.
ATCAACCCGCAGCTGATGGCGCTGCGCGGCGGCTGCGACGTGATGGTGGCCACGCCGGGCCGGCTGCTGGACCTGCTGGACCACAACGGCCTCACGCTGGCCGGCGTGGAATGCCTGGTGCTGGACGAAGCCGACCGTCTGCTCGGCCAGGGCTTTGCCGACGAGCTGCAGCGCGTGCTGGAGCAGCTGCCGGCGCGGCGCCAGGCGCTTCTGTTCTCGGCCACTTTTCCGCCCGCCGTCGAGGAGCTGGCCGGCCAGTTGCTGCGCGAGCCGGTGCGTATCCACATCGAGGAAGCGCCGCCGCAGATCACCCAGCGCGCCGTGCAGCTGGACCGCGCCCAGCGCCTGCCCGCCCTGCGCCAGCTGCTGAGCGACCAGGGCTGGGCTCGCACGCTGGTATTCGTGGCCAGCCGCTACACGGCGGAGCTGGTGTCCGACAAGCTGTTCGCCCATGGCTTCAAGGCCGGCGTTCTGCATGGCGAGCTGAGCCAGGGCGCGCGTGCCGACGTGCTCGCCGCGTTGAAGGACGGCAGTGTGACGGTGCTGGTGGCCACCGACGTCGCCGCGCGTGGCCTGCATGTGGACGCGCTGGAGGCTGTCGTCAACTACGAGCTGCCGCGCTCCGCGGCGGATTACACGCACCGCATCGGCCGCACCGGCCGCGCGGGCGCCCAGGGTGTGGCCATCAGCTTCATCTGCGCGGACAGTGCCGAGAACGCCGAGAGCCATTTCCGCCTCATCGAGAAGCGCCAGGGCCAGCGCGTGCCGCGTGAGCGGATGGCCGGCTTCGAGCCCCAGGCCGTGGCCACCGAGGCGCAGGCCACGGGCGGCATCAAGAGCACCACCCGCAAGAGCAAGAAGGACAAGCTGCGCGAGGCCGCCGCCCGCGCCGCAGGGGACACCGATGGGCATTGAGATCGAACGCAAGTTCCTCGTCGCCGGTGACGGCTGGCGCCAGCAGGCGGCGAGCCAGACCCGCTTCAGCCAGGGCTACCTGAGCCGCGACCCGGCTCGCACCGTGCGCGTGCGCGTGGCCGGTGAGCGCGCCTTCCTGACCATCAAGGGCGCCACGACCGGGGCGACGCGCGCCGAGTTCGAGTACGAGGTACCGGTAGCCGATGCGCAGCAGCTGCTGACGCTGGCCGACGGGCCTGTCGTCGAGAAGATCCGCCACCTGTGCGAGATCGGCGGCATGACCTGGGAGGTGGACGAGTTCCTCGGCGCCAACGCCGGTTTGGTGGTGGCCGAGATCGAGCTGCAATCCGAGGCGCAGGCTTTCACGCGGCCCGGCTGGTTGGGGGCGGAGGTCACGGGTGACGCCCGCTACGTCAACGCCAACCTGGCCGTGCAGCCCTACGGCAGTTGGCCCGTCGCGTAGCGCTGAGAGCCGCTGCGCGTTCCCCGCAGTTGTGGTGACCGTCGCCTCGCGGCAGCATGGGCGCCATGTTGAACATGCCGCTTGCGAACCGGGCCCGTGCCCGCTGGCTGCTGGCCTTGCTGGGGGGGGCGCTATGGCCGGGCCGCACGCGTGCCGCCGGGGTGGCGGCGCTGCGGGTGGTCAGTGGCGATCTGCCGCCGTTCGCCGTCCAAGGACAGCCTGAGCGACCCGGCGTTTTGGTCGACCTGGTGGAGCAGGTGCTCAGGCGCTGCGGGCAGCCGGTCAAGGTGGAGTTCTTCCCCTGGGCCCGCGCCCGGGCCATTGCGGCTGCTCAGCCGCGCGTGGCCATCCTGCCGTTGACGCGCACGCCGGAGCGTGAGGGCGCCTTCCAGTGGCTGCTCAAGCTGTATGTGCAGCACTTCGTGTTCATCAACCGCAGCCGGTTCCCGCCAGTGACCAGCCTGGAGCAGGCCCGGCAGCTGCGGCTGGTGGTGCTGCGTGGCTCTCCCAACCTGGCACAGCTGCAGCGCCACGGCTTCACGCCCAGCCTGCTGATGCAGGCCAGCAGCGTGGACGACATGCTGCGCATGCTGGAGCGCGACGTCGTGGATGCGCTGTACGGCGGCGACCTGGTCTGCATGGACAAGGTGCGCGCCAGCGGCCGCATCCCCGGGGACTTCCAGGTCGGGCTGGCGCTGGACTCGGGCGACGTGTGGCTGGCCGCCAGTGGCGGCTTCAGCGAGGCCGAGCAGGCGGCGCTGCAGCAGGCCCATCAGGCACTGCTGCGCGAGGGGGGCGTGGAGCAGTTGTTCCGCCACTACGGCCTGCGGCCTCGCGTGGAAGACCTCCGCTAGCTGTTGCAGCGCTGCGGTCAGGCTGTCGCAGGCGCTGAGGAGGCTTTGTGGCCGTGTGGCTGAGACGTTGCTGAGACGGTCGCACGCTACGGTGTTCGCGATCTCCTACATGAGGCGTCGCGATGCACACGTTTTTTTCTGATCTCGGTCGGCTGTTCCGTCGGCACACACCCGGCTGGGTCCTCTTGTTTGCCACCCTTGTGCTGTCGGCCTGTGGCGGTGGCGGAAACGCCGAAAGCACACCGCCCACTGCCGTCGTCACCACTGTGCAGGCCGCCGGCACCGTGGTCGACGACCAGGGTTTCCCGCTGGCGGGCGCCACCGTGAAGGTGTTGTCGGCCAGCACCGCGGCCGGCACCACCCAGACGATTCAGACCGACGCCAACGGCCAGTTCGCGCTGACGTTGGACGTGGCCACGCCTGCCGTGTTGCGGGTGGACAAGGCGGGATACACGGCCGGCTTCCAGGCCGCCCCCGCCGCCGCCGACAACGCCCAGGTGGCGCCCCGCATGGTGCTGCTGCCCGTGGCCAGCACGCAGAGTTTCGACCCCACGCAGGCCGCGGTGCTGCGTGTGCCTGGTTCGGCCGCCCGCGTGGAGCTGGCCGCCGGCAGCTTGGTGCGCGCCGACGGACAGGCGCCCAGTGGCAGCGCCACCGTGGCGCTGACACCCATCGACCCCAGTGCCGACATCGCCCGCATGCCCGGCCTGTTGGTGGACGCCACCAGCGGCGAGCCCATCGAATCGCTGGGTGCGCTGACGGTGAACTTCAGCGACGCCACCGGTGCCGCGCTGAACCTGGGCAGCGGCAAGGCCGCCACCATCCGCATCCCGGCCACCGCGGCCGCGGGTGCCAACGGCAGCCTGCCGGCCAGTTTTCCGCTGTACCACCTGAACGAAAGCAGCGGTCGCTGGACGCGTGAAGGCACGGCCACGCTGAAGACCGACGCCGCCACCGGCGCGCCTTACTACGAAGGCGTGGTCAGCCACTTCAGCACCTGGAACGCCGACCAGGTGTGGAGCCGCAGCTTCATCGACCTGACCACCACCACCACCGGCACGCGCTGCACCCTGACGGCCCTGAGCCAGGTCTGGGCCTTCGGGGTGGACTACAACGGCAGGTCTGCCACCAACGGCGAGACGCTGCCCGTGCGCGCACGCTCCCAAGTACGGCTGCAGCTGCTGGACAGCCGCGGCCTGGTGCTGGACACGTTGACCCTCAGCAGCGGCGCCGCCGGTGGCACCGAGCGACTGCCGCGCTGCCTGGTGGCCCCGGCCTCGGTACGGGTGACGGGCCGTGTGGTACTGGGCAGTGGCTCGCTGGCCAACTACCGCGTGCAGATCAGCGGCGAGCGGGCCAGCACCGTCACCGTGCCCGTGCAGACCGACGGCAGCTACGCCGTGGACGTGCCCCAGGGCGCAGGCCTGCTGCGGGCCCGCCTGGTGGCGGCGCTGGACTACGGCACGCCTGACACCACGGTTACCACCCAGGTCGCCACGGCCGCCACCACCTTCCCCGACCTGGTGGTCAACGACAGCCGCTTCACGCTGCAAGGCTGCGTGCAGGGCTGGGCCGAATACCGCCGCAACGCCGTGCTGGTCAGCGTGTTCCGCGGCAGCGAGCGCCTGGGCCCGCCACAGATGCTGCAAAACAGCAGCCCGAACTTCCAGTTCAGCAACCTGCCCTTGAACAGCACGCTGTCGCTGCGTCTGACCCCGGCCGACCCCACGCTGGCCGAGGCCCGCACTGAGCTGGTGGTCGGCGCCACCGCGCCCGCGCTGAGCTCCTGCCTGAGCCTGCCCCTGGCGCCCAGCGTGGCCATCCAGGCCAGCAGCAATGGGCTGACGGTGAACTACGCCGCCCAGCTCAGCGGCGGCGAGGCCAGCCCCGCCATCACTGGCCACGCCTGGACCTTCGGCGACGGCGGCACCGGCAGTGGCAGCACCGTCAGCCACACCTACACCACCGCAGGCACCTACACCGTGACGCTGACGGTGACCGACGCGCTGGGCCAGATGGCCACGGCCAGCCTGAGCCAGACCGTGTCGGCCCAGGTCAGCACCCTGCCGCCGGCCCGCAGCATCGCCGGCGGCGACGGCCACGCCTGCGCCAACACGCTCAGTGGCGGCCTGAAGTGCTGGGGCTTCAACAGCACAGGCCAGCTGGGCAACGCCAGCAACACCAACAGCAGCACGGCGGTGGACGTGTTCGGCCTGGAGACGGGCATCGTCAGCGTCGCCACGGCGGCCTACTCCACCTGTGCGCTGAACCAGGCTGGGGCCGTGCACTGCTGGGGCCTGAACGGCTCTGGCCAGGTGGGCGACGGCAGCAACGTGAATCGCAGCACGCCGGTGGCGGTGTCGGGCCTGGGCAGCGGCGTGGTGGCCATCAGCGCAGGCTGGGAACACATGTGCGCGCTGACCAGCGCTGGTGCCGTGAAGTGCTGGGGCGCGGGCAGCAACGGCCAACTGGGTCAGGGCAGCATCGCCAACAGCCGCACGCCGGTGGACGTGGTGGGCCTGTCCTCGGGCGTGCTCGCCATCAGCACCGGCGCCTACCACAGCTGTGCGCTCACCAGTGCTGGCGCGGTGCGGTGCTGGGGTGGCAACTTCAGCGGCCAGCTGGGCAACGGCACCACCACCAACAGCACCGCGCCCGTGGCGGTGCAGGGCCTGGAGGCCGGCGTCGTGGCGCTGGACGCTTTCGGCGAACACAGCTGCGCCATCACCAGTGCACGCGGGCTGGTTTGCTGGGGCCTGGGCCTGTCGGGCCAGTTGGGTCAGGGCAGCAACACCAGCAGCAGCGTGCCGGTGGCTGTTTCTGGCCTGGGCAGTGGTGTGGCCGCGGTGAATGCGGGTTCGTACCACACCTGTGCGCTCACGCAGGCCGGCGCCGTGTTGTGCTGGGGCTTCAACAGCAACGGTCAGCTGGGCAATGGCAGCACCACCCGCAGCAACGTGCCGGTGGCCGTCACAGGCCTGGGCAGTGGCGCCGTGGCCATCGGTGCGGGCAGCAACTTCAGCTGCGCACTCACCCCCAGCGGCGCCCAGTGCTGGGGCTTCAACAACGCCGGCCGCCTGGGCGACGGCAGCACCACCGACCGCAGCACACCAGTGACGGTGGTGAACTTCCAGGCGGTGGAGCCGAAGTGAGGGGCGGGGCGGGGCGTCGTGTCGCGGGTGTCAGCTGCCGATGGGATGTCGTTGAGCCGGACCCTTGTTGCCGGCCCGATGCTTGCGGTCACCCTTGCGCAGCGTCACGACGTCGATCCACCGCCACACGTGCAGCGGCAAACGCGGGGGACTCACCAGGGCGCTTCGCCTTCAATCATGGGTTCGGTGGACAGGGCAGCCGGTGTCGGCGCAGCCGCGGCAGGCGCTGTCCCCCCGGCGGCAAAGTCATGCTCGCCGCCCAGGCCTTCGATGAGCGCCGGGATCAGCCCGCTCAGTTCGCCGGTGGCCAGCGCCATGTCGGCGTCGAAGGCCTCGTCGCCGCTGGCCTCCGGGCGCCCCTCGAACGCCAGGTCCAGGAAGCTGATCTTCTTGATCGCAAAGCCCTCGGTCAGCGTGAAGGCCACGCGTTCCTTGTAGCTCAGCGCCAGGCGCGTGGGCATCTTGCCGCTGGTCAGATGGGCGCGTACCTCGTCGATGTCCAGCGGGTGGCGGGCGTAGCGCACGACGGGCTTCTCGTCGTCACTGCCCTTGAGCTCGCACTCGCGCTCGATGTTGAAACCCTCGGGCGTCACGCCGTCCAGCAGCCACGCGGCCATGCAGGCAGCCGGGCTCTCGGCGGTCTGCACCAGTTGCAGTGACAGCCCCGGGCTGGCCTGGATCAGCAGCGTGATGACCTCGTCGGCGCGGCTGCTGGAGCCAGCGTCCACGAACAGCAGGCCCTGGCCCGGCGCGATCCACACCTGCGTGGCCGAGGTCTTGGTGAAGGCGCGCGGCAGCAGCTCGTGCTGGGCTTGTTCCTTCAGGTCCTTCTTGGCCTTCTTGCCGGGCTTGCGGCCGGTGGTTTCTTCGATGTGCTCGGCCAGCTCGTCCACGCGCTCCTGCACGACGGAGGAGGGCAACAGCCGGGCCTCGCGCTTGAGCTTGATGAGCCAGTGGCCGTCGATGACCTCGACGAGCGGCGCGTGCTCGACGCCGCGCGGCGGCGCCCAGCCCACGGCCAGCGGCTGGGTGGGGGCGCAAGCCAGGAAGGGTTCCTTGGCGAGTTGCTCGGCGAGCTGGGCGGCGTCGGTCTGCCAGCCTTCGCCGATGCGGTAGGTGATCAGGTTCTTGAACATGGCGCTTGAGAAACGAGAAGCCCGCCGGTGGCGGGCTTCGTGGATGGGCTGTGCCGCATTGTCTCAGAGGGCGGCTGCGGCGCCGGGCTCAACCGGCGTCCAGCACCTGGCGCAGCAGTCGCTCGAACACCTCGACTGACTGGCCGCCTTGGATGAGGTGGCGCTGGTTCACGACGATGGCGGGCACCGAGTGGATGCCCTGGCGCTGCACCTCGGCCTCGGCGGCGGCGACGTCGGCGTCGTAGCGCCGGCTGGCCAGCAGCTCGCGCGCACCGGCTTCGGGCAGGCCGGCGGCTACGGCGATGTCCAGCAGCACGGCCGTGTCCGACACGTCCCGGCCTTCGCTGAAATAGGCCTTGAGCAGCGCAACCTTGAGCGTGCGCTGCGTGGCGTTGCCCAAGGCCTCCTCGGCCCAGTGCAGCAAACGGTGAGCGTCGCGGGTGTTGACGATGCGGCTGCGTGCCTCCATCGCGAAGTGAAAGCCCAGCTCGGCGCCGCGCTCGCGGATGGCCTGGCGGGTGCCGGCCAGCTGCGCCGGGCTGGCGCCGTACTTCTCGGCCAGGTGTTCCTCGATGTCCTGGCCGTCGGGGCCCATGCCCGGGTTGAGCTCGAAGGGGTGGAAGTGCAGGTCCAGCGTCAGGCCCGGAATGCGGGCGGCAGCGGCCTCCAGCGAGTACAGGCCGATGGCACACCAGGGGCAGACGACGTCGGAGATGAAATCAATGCGCATGAGCAGGGCAGGCAGCGTGGCGGGCGCCGAATTCTGCGGCCTGCGCGCAAGCCCATACAGTCCCGGGGGCCGGCCCGCATCGCCTACCGTGCGGGCCCTGCCACGGAGAGCCCTGCATGTCTGACAACGCCGCCACCCCCGCCGCCACCGCCTATGTGCCGCCCCAGGTCTGGACCTGGGCCCAACCGAGCGGCGGCCAGTTCGCCAACATCAACCGGCCGGTGGCCGGCGCCACGCATGAGCAGGCGTTGCCGGTGGGCCGGCATCCGTTGCAGCTCTACTCGCTGGGCACGCCCAATGGCCAGAAGGTCACGATGATGCTGGAAGAGTTGCTGGCGCTGGGCCATGCCGGTGCCGAGTACGACGCCTGGCTGATCCGCATCAATGAGGGCCAGCAGTTTGGCAGCGGCTTCGTCGAGGCCAACCCCAACTCCAAGATCCCGGCGCTGGTGGACCGCAGTGCGGGCGCCGAGGTGCCGCCGGTGCGGGTGTTCGAGTCCGGGGCTATCCTGGTCTATCTGGCCGAGAAGTTCGGCAACGCGCTGCTGCCTGCCGGCGGCGCGGCGCGTGCCGAGTGCCTGAGCTGGCTCTTCTGGCAGATGGGCAGCGCGCCCTTCTTGGGCGGCGGCTTCGGCCATTTCTATACCTACGCGCCGACCAAGCAGCAGTACCCCATCGACCGCTACGCGATGGAGGTCAAGCGCCAGCTGGACGTGCTGAACCGTCTGCTGGCCGAGCGCCGCTACCTCGCGGGCGAGGCCTACACGGTGGCCGATATCGCCACCTGGCCCTGGTATGGCGCGCTGGTGAAGGGCCAGCTGTACGGCGCGGGCGAATTCCTGTCGGTGCACGAGTACCCGCACGTCATCCGCTGGGCCGACGAGATCGCCGCGCGCCCGGCAGTGCAGCGGGGGCGCAAGGTCAACCGCACCTGGGGCGAGCCGCACAACCAGCTGCACGAGCGCCACGACGCCAGCGACTTCGCGCTCAGGACGCAGGACAAGGCGCTGGAAGGCGGCGCGGCGTGATCACGTTGTACGACTGCGCCACTGCGCCCAGCCCGCGCCGGGCGCGCATCCTGCTGGCCGAGAAGGGGGTACCGCACGCAACGGTGCAGGTCGACCTGAAGAGCAGCGAGCAGCTGGGCGAGGACTTTCGGCGCATCAACCCGCAGTGCACGGTGCCGGCGCTGGTGACCGAGGAAGGCCCCGTGTTGACGGACAACGCCGCCATCGCGGCCTACCTGGAGGCGCGCTTTCCCGAGCCGGCGCTGCTGGGTCGCACGCCGCTGGAGAAGGCCGAGATTGCCGGCTGGCAGGCCCGCATCGAGCAAGAGGGCCTGATGGCGATTGCCGAGGGCTTTCGCAACGGCAGCCCGGCCATGGCCGGCCGTGCGCTGACCGGGCCGGCCGACTACGCGCAGATCCCGGCGCTGGCCGAGCGCGGCGTGGCGCGCGCACGGACTTTCTTTGCGGCGCTGGACGCGCACCTCGCGGGGCGTGACTTCATTGCGACCGGGCGCTTCAGCCTGGCCGACATTACGGCCGTCGTCGTTGTGGACTTCGCGCGCGCCATCCGGCTCAGGCCGGTAGACGAACACGCCGAGCTGCGCCGCTGGCGCGAGGCGATGCAGGCGCGCGGCACCATGGGCTGAGCAGCAGCAGTCGGTCCAGCACCGCACCCAGCGCTACGCCGATCGTGTAGGCCAGCAAGTCCGGGGCGTGGAAGGTGCTGCCCAGCACCAGATGGCCCGGCGTTGTGTGGCGCAGTGCGTTCAGCCAGTCGGGTTGCCAGAGTTGGCTGAACTCGACCGCAAACGAGGTCGCCAGCGCCGCGACGGCCACCCGCGCCACCGACCAGCCCGGTCGGGCCAGCGCGATCAGCAGCAACACCAGCAGCGCCCACAGCGCGTCGCCCGGGTAGGGGCCGATCGCGGCCGGCAGCAACCCAGGGTGGGCACGTGATGCGAGGCCGGAAGTGATGACCAGTGGCACCAACAGGGCGTAGGGCAGTCGTCTCCTGCGCATCAGCGCCTCGCGGCCTGTTCCTGTGCGACCACGGCCGGCAGCAGGTAGGGCCGGTCCTGATCGAAGAAACTGCTGTCGATGTTGGTGTTGGGCAGGTGGATGAGGCGCAGCCGGCGGCTCGCCAGCAGCTTCAGGCTGTCGCCGAAGAAGCGCTGGAACAGCCGGTCCAACTGCCCGTTCGCATAGGCCTTCTTCAGCCCGTAGGCCAGGCGCTGGGCCAGCTGTGGCTGGTGCTTCGCCACGAAGAAGTACATGGGCATGTAGGTGAACACGGCGAAGTCGTCTACGACGAACAGGCCGGGTTGGCTGGCGCTCTGGGCCTGCAGCTCGGGTCCGACCTCGTAGATGCTGCGCATCAGCAGCTGGAAGCGCCCGGCGCGCAGCATGGGGATCAGCGTCGCATGCGCGCCGCCGTAGACGACTTTGAAGCCGCCTTGCTGCAGCAGCGTGGCGGTGGACCAGCCGGGCCCCTGGCCGATGCTCAGCGCGCGCAGGTCATGGGCGTTGCGCACCGCGGCGTAGGCCGACCGCTCGCTGTCGCGGCCCAGGAAGAAGCGGAAGCTGGCCAGCCCGCGCATGATGGGCACGCGCACCGGCAGCGCGCCGTCCAGCCACTCCTGTGTGGGCATGGCAACGGCCACCGACAGGTGGCCCTGCTGCAGCTCGGCGAGCTGGCGGCGGATGACGGTGTCCTCGCGCTGCTGCACCAATTGGTAGGGGCCGTAGCGGTCGCTGGAGAGGTGCAGCGCCAGCGCCAGCAGCTGGTCGGCATAGGCGCGGTGTGGCGCCTCGCGCTCCATGTAGGGCAGCGTGACGACCAGCGGCGCCGGCGGCGCGGCGAGCCCGGCCATGGCGGCATCAGCCAGCGCGGCCAGCAGCGCCAGCCCGCATGCCCATGTCCGCCGCCGGGCGTGCATGGCTCAGGGCAGTTGGCGGTCGCTGGGGCGGGCCAGGTAGAACCACTCGGTGCCCGGCTGCGACTTGACGTTGGGGAACACGATGCGCCCCGCGCCCGGCGCCAGCACCGCCTCACCGCTGGCGCGCGTGCCGATCAGCTGGCCGGTTTCGATGGCGTCGAAGCTGGCCCACTCGCGGGCGAACTGGTCACCCATGTCCTCACGGTCGATGACGTCGTGCAGCTGCAGCACCTCGGGCGGCTGCGCAGGGCGGTGGGGTTCGACCGCGCTGGCGTCCAGCATGCCCAGGAACACCAGCGTGCGCAGGATGGCCAGGCGCGCCACCTCTGGGCCGTTCGGATCCAGGTGCTGGCCGCATTCCAGCGTGATGGCCCAGCCGCCGGTGGAGCGCATGTACTCCGTGGTGCCGACGCCGTAGTGCGGGTCGGAGATCAGCGACGCGCGGCGCGAGCCATCGTGGCTGCGCTGCTGGCGCCGGGCGATGCCGAGGGCGTAGGTCGACAGCCAGCCCTCGACGATGCGCGTCACGCCCAGGGCGGCGGCCAGCGCCGACTCGGTGGCTTCCTGCGCGAAGGGCTCGAGCTCGCCGCTGTTGTTGCGCGGGCCGATCATCGCGAACGCCGGGCCGTTGCCCTGGAAGCTGTGCAGGTCCAGGATGCCGTTGTGCTGCGCGATCAGCGGGCACAGCACTCGGGCGATGCGATCCTCGAAGTCCTGCGCGACGACCGGCGGGCGCAGGTTGCGGTTGAGGTTGCGGTCGCCCTCGCGGCGGTTCAGCTGGTGGGCCAGCGGGTTGACGATGGGCACCAGCGTCAGCGTGCCGCGCCGCAGCGTCAACTCTCCCGCGTCCAGCTGCCGCATGATCTCGGCCATCGCGCGGGTGCCGTGGATCTCGTTGCCGTGCACGGCGCTGGTGACAAGCAGGCGCGGGCCGGGCTGCAGGCCGGCGTATTGATGGATGCGGAGGTGGGTGGGCGTGCTGGACATGGCGGTCGGGGCGTGAGCAGTGAGGAGCCGTGGCGGCATCCGGGAACGCCCGCCATCCTAACGAGGCGCAGCGCCTTCAGCCTTCGCGGGCCAGGTGGCCAGCAGCACGCCCAGCAAGGCCAGGCCGTAGGCCAGCGCCTGCCGGCCCGACAGCGCCTCGCCCAGCGCCAGCCCCACGAGCGCCGTGCTGACCGGCAGGAACACCGTGAACACGCCGGCCTTGGCGGCCGGCAGGCCGCGCAGCCCGGCCATCCACAGCCAGACCGTGAACACGCTGGCCGTGGCCGAGTAGTAGCCCAGCAGCCCCCAGTCCTGCAGGCGCGGCGCGCCGAAGTCAAAGCTCAGCGCCTGCCAGAGCGCCAGCGGCGTGACCAACACCAGCCCCCACAGGTTGATCAGCGCGCTGATGCGTTTGGCGCTCAAGCCGGCGGTGAGTTGCTTGCCGATGACGACGTAGCTGGCCTCGCACAGCACGGCGGCGATCAGCAGCAGCGCACCTAGCGCGCTGGTCTCGGCGCCGCCGTGCTTGTCGGTGGCCACCAGCGCGATGCCGCCTACCGCGCAGGCGATGCCTGCCAGCGTGCGCGGGCTGAGCTGCTCGCGCAGGAACACGCGGCTCAGCAGCGCGACTGCCGCCGGGATGCCCGCCATGATGACGCCCGCCACCACCGCCGAGCTGTGCCGTAGGCCGAACAGCATGCAGATGGAGAACAGGAAGTTGCCGAGGAAGGACTCTAGGAACAGCAGGCCCCGCGAGCGCGCGTCCAGCGGCGCCTCGTCGGCCGGCTTGCGCAGCCAGGGCAGCATGAGCAGCGCGGCGAAGCCGAAGCGCAGCCCCGCCAGCAGGAAGATGGGGAAGGCTGCCACCAGCAGCTTGGACAGCCCCACATAGCTGCCAACCAGGCTCATGCTGGTGGCCAGCAGCAGGTAGGAGCGCCAGGGCAGCGGGTTCATCAGTCCAGTGTCAAAGCGATGAACTGCGTGAACTGGGCGGGGTTGAAGTTGTTGTCCGACAGCAGGATCAGCGTGCGCTTGCCGTGGTGCAGCGGGCCGAAGGTGATGCCCTCGATGTTGTCCAGCGCCAGCGTGCTGCCGTCGTCGTGCGTCAGCGTGGACAGGTCCAGCAGCAGCGTGCGGCTGACGGGCACCACGTCGCGGCCCTTGATGCTGGGCCAGCCAGACACATCGGTGGCGCCGCGGGTGTCGACGCGGTAGAGCCGGATGGTGTTGCTGGTGGGTTTTCCGTTCAGCGCTGCGATGCCGGGCGTCTGCGCGCCGACCGCGTAGGCGCGCTCGACGACGATGAACTCGGTGGCCGACAGCGCCAGCATCTCCGGCACGCCGTTGGTAGCGAAGTCCCCGGCGCGGGCCGGTGCGAAGGGTACCGGGCCGACGTCGTAGAGGTACTCGGCGCCGGGCTTGCCGGTCTCCAGGTCAAAGGACAGCAGGCGCGCCCGGCTGCCATGGTTCACGGTGGCGGGCAGGCTGTCCTGTGCGAGGCCGTTCTCGCCCATGGTCCACAGCGTGCGGCCGTCGGGCGTGAGGGCCACACTCTCGAAGGCGAGGTTGTTGTGCACGCCCGTGTCGCCCTCGGCCAGGCCGCCCACGCTGCCGGTCGGGTTGAAGTAGGCCGGCACCGCGAACTCGCCGGCTGGGCGCCCGTCCAGATGGGCGCGGCGCAGCGTCGGGTTCTGCATACCGGCGTTGCTGCGCTGGCCTTCGTTGGCCCAGTAGAGCAACTGGCGGCTGGCGTCCAGGCGCAGGCTCTCCGGGTCGACCGCGTTGCGCGCAAAGGGCTGGCCGTTGTTGTCTTGCAACGTGGTCATGGCGATCCACCGCACGCCCGCATGGCCGGGGTCGGCGCTGCGGCGGAACTGGTCCAGGTCCAGCGCCAGCTCGTAGAAGCGTGCCGGCGCCCGGTCGCTGCGGTCGTCGCTGATGGCCAGGTAGTGGCCGGTGGCGGCCACGCGGTCGATGCTGGACAGGCCGCCTAGTGGCAAGCCGCCGAACATGGCCGACGAGGGCACGATCTGTTGGCCGAGGTAGGAGAGCTTCTGGGCCTGGGCGGGCAGGGCGCCCAGCAGGGCGAGGGCAAGGGGAAGGGCGTGACGGAGCAGGGACATGGGAGAGGCGGATTCCGGGCGGGCCGAAGCATAAGGGCGCCGCATGGCGCCTCGGTGGCCGGCCCCTCCCGCTCAGGCGGCGCGGCGCAGGGCGCCTCTGAGGGTGTCGATGATGCGTTCGATGTGGCTGCTCTCGATGATGAGCGGCGGCGACAGCGCGATGGTGTCGCCCGTGGTGCGGATCAGCAGGCCCTGCTCCCAGCAGTCTAGGAAGATGTTGAAGGCCCGCTTGGCCGGCTGGCCGTCCAGGGGTTTGAGCTCGACGCCACCAACCAGGCCGATGTTGCGCACGTCGATGACATTGGGCTCGTCGCGCAGCGAGTGCAGCGCGGCGGCGAACTCGTCCTGCATCCGCGCGGCGCGGGTCAGCAGGTTGTCGTCGGCGTAGGTGTCCAGCGTGGCGATGCCGGCCGCGCAGGCCAGCGGGTGGGCCGAGTAGGTGTAGCCGTGGAAGAACTCGATCAGGTGCTCCGGCCCAGTCATGAAGGCGTCGTGGATCTTCTGCTGCGCGAAGACCGCGCCCATGGGCACGCAGCCATTGGTGATGCCCTTGGCCACCGTCATCAGGTCGGGCGTGACGCCGAAGGTCTGCGCGCCGAAGGGGTTGCCGGTGCGGCCGAAGCCGGTGATGACCTCGTCGAAGATCAGCAGGATGCCGTGCTTGTCGCAGATGTCGCGCAGGCGCTGCAGGTAGCCGGCCGGTGGAATCAGCACGCCGGTGGAGCCGGCCACCGGCTCGACGATGACGGCCGCGATGGTGGACGCGTCGTGCAGCTGCACCAGGCGCTCCAGGTCGTCGGCGAACTCCGCGCCGTGCGGCGGAATGCCGACCGAGAACGCGTTGCGGGCCGGGTCGTGCGTGTGGCGGATGTGGTCCACGCCGGCCAGCAGGCTGCCGAACATCTTGCGGTTGGCCACCATGCCGCCCACCGAAATGCCGCCGAAGTTGACGCCGTGGTAGCCGCGCTCGCGGCCGATCAGCCGGGTGCGGCTGGCCTCGCCGCGCACGCGGTGGTAGGCGATGGCCATCTTCAGCGCCGTCTCGACGGACTCGGAGCCGGAGTTGGTGAAGAAAACGCGGTTCAGCCCGGCCGGCGTCAACGCCGCCAGCCGCTCGGCCAGCTCGAAGGCCTTGGGGTGGCCCATCTGGAAGGGCGGAGCGAAGTCCAGCTCGGCGGCCTGCTGCTGGATGGCCTGCACGATGCGTGGCCTGTTGTGGCCGGCATTGACGCACCACAGGCCGGCGATGCCGTCCAGCACCTCGCGGCCCTTGTCGTCGCGGAAGAACATGCCGTCGGCCTGCGTCAGCAGGCGTGGCGCCTGCTTGAACTGCCGGTTGGCCGTGAACGGCATCCAGTAGGCATCCAGCTTGGAAACGTCAGCGCTCATGCGGGGCTCCTGTGCAGCGCGGGGTGGACGGGATCAAGGCTGAACGAGTCTAAGAGCTAATTTGACGGAGCAGTCAGAATTTGACGACGTCTCAGGGTTCCCACCAGCGGCAGCAGTTGCACCAGCACGATGCAGGCCAGCATCAGGGCGCAGCCCAGCAGGCCGGCGGCGGCCAGGCGCTCTCCCAGCAGCAGGTAGCCGAAGGCGGCGGCGAACAGCGTTTCGGACGACAGGATGATGGCGGCGTCGGCCGCATGGGCGTAGCGCTGCGCGACGACCTGTGCGGTGAAGGCCACGCCTACCGACAGCACGCCCGTGTACAGGATGGGCCCGGTGGCGGCCAGCACGCCGTCCCAGCGCAGCGGCTCCATCACGGCCGCCGCGCCCAGCGACAGCAGGCCGCAGACGGCGAACTGCCCGCAGGCCACGAGGAAGGGGGCGCCCATGCGGTCCGCCCATCGGCCCACCATCAGCACATGCACGGCCCATGGGATGGCGGACCCGATCACCCACAGGTCTCCCAGGCCGATGCTCAGCGTGTGCGCGCCCGACAGCAGGAAGGCGCCTGCCAGGCAGCCGAACGCGGCCGGCCACACCGACCAGTGCGCCCCCTGGCGCAGCAGCAGCCAGCCCAGCACCGGCACCAGCGGCACATACAGCGCGGTCAGGAAGCCGGCGTTGGTGACGCTGGTGAACTGGATGCCCACCTGCTGCATGACGGCGCCCAGCGTCATCAGGCCGCCCAGCACCGCGATGTGCCCGCCGTCGCCGCGCGACAGCGGCTGGCCGGCGCGGCCCAGACGGCGCCATTCCATGACGGCCAGCGGCAGCACGACCAGCGAGCCCACCAGGAAGCGCACGCCGGTGAACAGCAACGGGCCCATGTGGGCCATGGCCTGGTTCTGTGCGACGAAGGCCGAGCCCCAGATCAGCGCGACCAGGGTGAGGAGCAGGTTGGCCTGGATGCGGCTCATGGGGCGGTCAGCGCGGCGAGTTCCGCGTCGTCGAAGCCGGCGGCGCGGCGCGCCTCCAGGTTGAAGGGCGCGCGCAGCCGGGGGGCCTGGTGGCGCGTGGCCAGCTCGGCGTAGGTGGCGATGGGGTCCAGTCCGTGCTGCTCGCACAGGAAACGGTACCAGCGGTTGCCCGCGGCCACGTGGCCGATCTCGTCGCGCAGGATGATGTCCAGGATGGCGCCGGCGGCGTGGTCGCCCGCGCCAATGAGCTTGGCGCGCACGCCGGGAGAGGCGTCCAGGCCGCGGGCCTCCAGCGTGCGCGGCACCAGCGCGATGCGGGCCAGCAGGTCGTGTTTCGTTCGCTCGGCCATGTCCCACAGCGCGTTGTGGGCGTCGAAGTCGCCGTAGTCGAAGCCCAGCTTCAGCAGGTGGTTGCGCAGCAGCGTGAAGTGCGTGGCCTCCTCCTGTGCGATGCGCAGCCAGTCGCGGTAGAAGGCCTCGGGCATGCCGGGAAAGCGCCAGCAGATGTCCAGCGCCAGGTCGATGGCATTGAGCTCGATGTGGGCGATGCTGTGCACCAGCGCGGCGATGCCGGCGGGCGTGCGCATGGACGGTGGCTTGAGACGGATGTGCTCGACCAGTTGCGGCCGGGCCGGTCGGCCGGGAACGCCGTGAGGCGCCGGGATGACGGCTTCGGTGTCCACCGGCAGGTCGGTGGACAGCGCCAGCGTGGCGGCAGCCTTGGCGGGCGCATCGGCGGTGAGCAGGGGGCCGAGCGTGGCCAGGCGGAGGTCGGACATCGCGGCAATTTTAGAATCCGTCTTTTGATGGGAGGCCCGCGATGGCGATCTACCAGCTCGACGAGCACATCCCCGACGTGGCCGACACGGCCTTCGTGGCCGACAGCGCTGAGGTCATCGGCCGCGTGACGCTGGGCGAGGACGTGAGCGTGTGGTTCAACGCCGTGCTGCGCGGCGACACCGAGGCGCTCAGCATCGGCGCCGGCAGCAACATCCAGGACGGCTCGGTGCTGCATGCCGACACCGGCTTCCCGCTGGTGATCGGCGAGCGTGTGACGGTGGGCCACCAGGTCATGCTGCATGGCTGCACGGTGGGCGACGAGAGCCTGATCGGCATCGGCGCCGTGGTGCTGAACGGCGCCCGCATCGGCCGTCACTGCATCGTCGGTGCCGGCGCGCTGGTGACCGAGGGCAAGGAGTTTCCCGACGGCTCGTTGATCGTCGGCGCGCCCGCCAAGGCGGTGCGCGAGCTGACCGAGGCGCAGATTGCCGGGCTCAAGGCCAGTGCCGCCCATTACGTCAACAACGGCCGCCGCTACGGTGCCGGCCTGAAAAGAATCCGATGAGTGAACTCCACAAATTCCTGTTCGACGGCCTGCCGGTGCGCGGCATGCTGGTGCGCCTGACCGACGCCTGGCGCGAGGTGCTGGCGCGGCGCGAGCCCGGCCAGGACTACCCGCCCGAGTTGCGCGACCTGCTGGGCCAGATGAGCGCTGCGGCTGTGCTGATGCAGGCCAACATCAAGTTCAACGGCGCCGTGGTGCTGCAGATCTTCGGCGACGGCCCGGTCAAGCTGGCCGTGGCCGAGGTGCAGCCCGACCTGGCCTTCCGCACCACGGCCAAGTGCGTGGGCACCGTGGAACCCGGCGCGACGCTGGAGGGCATGGTGAACGTCAACGGCCAGGGTCGCTGCGCCATCACGCTGGACCCGAAGGACCGGCTGCCCGGCCAGCAGCCCTACCAGGGTGTGGTGCCGCTGCATGGCGACCAGCGCGAGCCGCTGCAAAAGGTCAGCGAGGTGCTGGAGCACTACATGCTGCAGTCCGAACAGCTGGACACCAGGCTGGTGCTGGCGGCCAACGGTGACATCGCCGCCGGCCTGCTGATCCAGCGCTTGCCGGTGGAGGGCGAGGGCAACCTGGAGGGCCGCAAGAACGAGGACGACATCGGCCTGTCGGATGCGTTCAACCGCATCAGCATCCTGGCCGGCACGCTCACCTCGGAGGAGTTGCTGACGCTGGACGCCGACACCATCCTGCGCCGCCTGTTCTGGGAGGAGACGGTGACTCGCTTCGAACCCCAGGCGCCGCGCTTTGCCTGCACCTGCTCGCGCGAGCGCGTCTCGCAGATGCTGCGCGGCCTGGGCCGCGAGGAGGTGGACAGCGTTCTGGCCGAGCGCGGCGATGTGGAGATCGGCTGCGATTTCTGCGGCCGCCACTACCGCTTCGACGCAGTGGACGTGGGCGCGTTGTTCACCGAGCAGGGCCCAGCGGCAGGCGCGTCGTCCACGCTGCAGTAGCGCGCCGCGCGGGAGTAGGCACTCCTGTGGATGAACCCGCGGCTAGTGATTGACGCCGCCCGGCCCAGCTGAGACGGTCGCGCTGTGGCCCGCCATGTCTTGAGCGGGCGAGGGGCGGCGGATGGCGGACGCGAAGGGCGGCGTATTGGGCAGCTTTCCCTGGGCCAGTGTCGCCGTGCTGGTGGCCTTCGTCGCGAGCACGCAGCTGGTGCCGCAGGCCTTCGAGGCCCTGCGTCCCGCCGAGAAGGCGCGCGCGCAGGCGCCGCTGGACGAGGTGCTGGAGATCAACGCGCGGCTGTGGGAAGACCCGTTCGCCGCGCTGCGCCGCCACGAGCTGGAACGCGCCGAGCGCTGTGAGCGCCAGCGCAAGGCCGGACAGGAGGGGGGCGGCGATTGCGGGCGGCAGACGCCCCAGTTGCGCGACCCGCAGCAGCTGCTGGCCCGTCTGGACGCCGACCAGAACCGCCGGATCGACGACACGCTCGTCGTGCTGGCGCTGATGCCGGGCGCCGATTTCGTCGGCGCCGAGGAGGCGCGGCGGCGCATTCGCTACGCGACGCTGGCCGGCCTGCTGGCGCAGGACTACGTGCCGGACAACGCCGAGCGGCTGAGCCTGCTGGAGTTCCGGCTGCTGGACGCGCGCGGGGGACGGCCCGAGGCGGCGGGGCCGGGCTATCTGGTGCCCTACGAGCTGTTGTCGCTGCGCCGCGAGGACACCGACAACCCGCCCTCGCGCTATGCGCAGATCGCGTTGCTGTGGGTGGACGAGACGGCGCTGCCGCTGCGCAAGCTGGACGCCGTGGCCCGGCTGACCGAGCAGCTGATGGGGGCGCAGGCCCTGCAGCGCGCTGCGCTGCGCTTTGCCAACGCGCAGGACACGCTGCCGCGGCTGGCCGTCATCGGCCCGTCGTCCACCGACGCCCTGCGCACTGCGCTGCGCGACCTGCGTTGCGCGGCCGATCTGGACAACACGGCCGGCATCGCCCAGGGCGACGGGCCGGCGCGGCAGGATGCGGTGCGCTGCGCGCGCCGTGGCGAGGAGGTCGGCCGTGGGCTGGCGGCCGATGTGCTGGCCGGGTATCAGCTGCTGGCGCGGGCCGAGTTCTACAACCCCTCGTCCACCGCGCCGGAGCGCACGTTGATGGAGTTGCAGCCCTACCAGCGCGATGTGACGCGGCTGGATGACGGGCTGGACGCCTTCCTCACGCAGCACTTCAGCCGCCTGACCCGTGCGCAGGGCCAGCCGCCTCCGGTGCGCATGGTGCGCACGGTCGGCAACGACGCCGCGCTGCTAGAAGGCCTGGTGGCCGAACTGCGGCTGCGGCTGCAGCAGAAGCGGCGCATCGTCGTCGTGGCGGAGCGCGATTCCATCTACGCGCAGGCTCTGGTGGGGCAACTGCGGGAGTGCCTGTCCGACGAGTTGCGCGAGAGCTTGCGGGTGGTCTATTTCTTCCGGGGCCTGGACGGCGTGACCACGCGCGACGGCAGCGCTGCCGCCCCCGCCGCCAAGACGCCCACCCTGGAGTGGCCGGAGAGCCGCGACCAGCTGGACTACCTGCGCCGGCTGGGCCAGTCGCTGCGGGCCAGCGAGCGTGAGGAAGGCCGCCTGCCTATCGGCGCGGTCGGCATCTTCGCCAGCGATGTGCACGACAAGTTGCTGGTGCTCCAGGCGCTGCACGAGACCTTCTCCGACCGCGTGTTCTTCACGACCGACATGGATGCTCGCTACCTGCATCCGCGCACGCAGTCCTTCACGCGCAACCTGGTGGTGGCCAGCAGCCTGCCACTGGCCTTTCACGCGCCCGCAGCCGCCGGGGGCCTGGACCTTCAGGCCGGCACGCCCCCGCTGCGCGACATCTACCAGACCA
Organism: Pelomonas margarita; assembly: GCF_043555875.1. Classification (NCBI taxonomy): domain Bacteria; kingdom Pseudomonadati; phylum Pseudomonadota; class Betaproteobacteria; order Burkholderiales; family Sphaerotilaceae; genus Roseateles; species Pelomonas margarita. The sequence goes on from NZ_JBIGHW010000001.1 coordinate 428,817, forward strand.
GCACCTACGCCGCCGCCCGGCGCGCCGGTTGCCGCAGCGCGGCCTGCAAAGCGGCGGAGGCGCAGGCGCTGGACGCGGTGCTGCGCCGCACGTCCGTCTACGAAATCGGGCGCTCGCAGATGGTGCCGCTGGCCGGCTACGCGCTTGAGGCCAGCACGGCGCAGCGGCCGCTTGGGCGGGTGCTGGTGGCGCTGGTGTTGGCAGGGCTGATCGGCGGCATGTTGCTCGTTTGGCCCTCCACGCCGGCCATGCGCCAGGCGCGGCAGGCCTTGCTGCCCGGCGGCGCGACGTCGCAGCCCATGGGCGCCACGGCAATGGCCTTCGTCGTGCTGCATGCGGTGCTGCTGTTCTGCACCGTGGCCAGCCTGTCCGAGTTCGTGCTGCCCGGGCGGCTGGACTTCGACCATGCACGGCTGATGGGCCTGCTGGCCGGTGGTGGCGCGCTGCTGGTGGGGCTGGTGGCATGGCGCGCCAGCGCGCGGCCGCGCCTGGCGGCCGGGTTGCTGCTGGCGTTGGCCGCGCTGGTAGCGTTGTGGGCGGCGCAGGCCTGGCCCGCCACCAGCCGCTGGGTGGGCGGCAGCTGTGCCGATTGCGAACCCACGGTCTGGCTGGAGGGCGTGAGTGCCTGGCCGTCGCACCTCATTCACCTGCTGGCGCTGTGCGTGCTGCTGTGGACGCTGGACTGGGCCTGGGCGCTGACGCAGCAGCAGCTGCAGGCGGACGCCGGCTGGCTGCGCCTTCCGCAGCCGCAGCGCCAGGACAGCTTGGCGAGCCTCCTGAAGGGCTGGCGGCGCCATGCCAGCGTGCTGCGGTGGCCGGCAGGCGTGGGACACAGCTGCGATGTGCGGCAGCTGTGGGTGGAGTACGGCGAGCGCGCCGAGGCACGGCCGCGCCTCGTGCGCACGCTGGGCTGGTATGTGCTTACGCTGGCAGTCATGGGCCTGCTGTTCTTTGGGCTGAACGAGGGGCGCATCCCCGAGGTGCCTGTGCGCGGCCAAGCGCACCGCAGCCTGGTGAGCCTCACGCTGTATGCCGCGCTGCTGCTGTTGCCGCTGCTGATCGTGGCGGTGGCGGACGCCACCGTGCTGCTGACGCGCTTCGTGCAGCACCTGAACGCCGGGCGCAGCTTCTACCCGCCAGAGACGGTGGCGCAGTTCGCCGGCGCCCTCGGCGAGGAACACCGGCAGCTGTGGGCGCAGCGCTTCAATGCCCGGCCTCAGGACCGCCAAGGCGACGGCACGGGCTTCCCCATGCACACGCTGCTGGACGACTGGATGGACGTTCAGGTCGTGGCCCGGCTCAGCGCCCCGATCGCGCGGCTGGTCATCGGGCCCTTCATCGTGCTGGCCTTGCTGGTGGTAGCGCGCAGCCGGCTGTTCGACAACTGGGCACTGACGCCGGCCATCGCCGTGGGCGTGAGCTTCTATGTGGCCGTACTCGTGGGCCTGACGGTGCTGCTCAAGCAGGCCGCCGAGACGCGCCGTCGCCAGGCACTGGCGGCCATGCAGGCCGACCTGCGCTGGCTGGCCGGCAGCGGGGCGCCGCTGAGCGGGCTGGTGGAGCCGTTCAAGCGGCTGATCACGCAGGTGGAGAGCGAGCAGCGCGGCGCGTTCGCGCCGTTCTTCGAGCAGCCGCTGCTCAAGGCCATGCTCGTGCCGCTGGGCGGCGCGGGCGGCACGCAGTTGTTCGACTACCTGCTGCTGGCGCGTTGAAGGGCGGCGACGGCGGCGGCCAGGCGTTCGTCGTCGCTGCCTGAGATGTCCCTCCAGTGCACGCCGTGCGCCGACATCGTGGTGCGCAGGCGGGCATCGATGGCCGCGCGCACTTCGGGGCCATCACGCATGAAACCATCGGCTTGCCATGGCAAGTCTGGCGCGCACAGCAGGGTCAGCCCGACGTGGCGCTGATAAGCGAGCGCGTCGTCGAGCAGCGTGTCGTCGCCGAAGTAGTGCTGGCTGCAGACAGCCACCAGCAGCGGCGTGGTGTCGCAGATCACCAGGTCATGAGCGCTCAGGGCTGACTCAATCCGGCTGGCTTGTTCCGCGGCGATGTGCGCCTGTTCGTGCCGCTGTGGTGTGCGGCCGTGGGTGTCGCACCACTCGCGCAGGTACTCGCTGACGAGGCCAGCGCCAAAGCGCGCGGCCAATGCCTCGGCCAGTGTGGACTTGCCGGTGCACTCGGCACCCAGCAGCGCGACGATCATGCGCGCCTCCAGGCGCGCCAGCCCATCATGCTCATCGGGATGAAGCCGGCATACAGCACGACGGTGAGCCAGTAGCCCTTCAGGCCAAACAGCACGACGCTGGCTGCGTTGACGACGATCCACACGGGCCAGTTCTCGATGTACTTGCGCGCCAACAGCCATTGGCCCAGCAGACTGGCCACCGTGGGGAAGGCGTCCCAGTAGGGCAGGGGGCTGTCGGTGGCGTGGTCCAGGAACAGGCCCAGCAGCGGCCAAGCGGCAAGCGTCAATAGCGCGGGCTTCAGCAGGCCTCGCAGGCCCAGCCGCCGCACGGTCAGTACCTCGCCGTCGCGCGTGCGCCCGAAGCGCCACTGCCACAGGCCCCACACGGCCAGCGCTGCGAACACCAGCTGCAGCGCGGCCTCGCCGTAGAGCTTGCCGTCCCAGAACAGCGCGAAGTACAGCAGCGAACTGACGAAGGCCAGCGGCCAGGCGAGCAATCGCACGCGCATGTTGCAGAGCACCATCCACACCGCCAGCACGAAAGCCAGCAGCTCCAGCCAGGACGCCGGGCTGCCAAAGGCGGTGAAGGCCGGCGCGAGCAGCGCGGCCCAGAGCTCGGCGAGCATCAGCGCGTGGAGACGGCGGGCGCCACAGACGCGCCACGCGCCGGGCTCAGCGGCACGAAGACTTCGTCCGCTTTGATCATGCCCAGCTCGAAGCGGGCCTTTTCTTCGACCATCTCCAGGCCTTCGCGCAGATCGCGCAGCTCGGCCTGCAACTGGTCATTGCGCGCGCGCGCCTTGTCGTTGTCGGCGCGCGCGGCCGCCACCTCCTCCCGGAGGTGGGCGACGTAGGGAATGCTGCCCCGGCCCACCCAGAGCTGGGCTTGGATGGCGATCAGGAAGATCGCCAGGACCAGGGCGAGCACTTTCATGGAGCCCCTCGTCCAAGAACGACCTTGGCCGGTCCCGCGAGGGGATGGCGAGGCTCGCAGCGTTCAGCCACGAGCACATCGCCAGCGCGGGTCGGCTTGGGCGCAGCCCGGCGCTCGGCCTGCATGACGAGGGCTTCCGACAGGTTCACTTCAGGTTGTAGAACGCGGCACGTCCGGGGTAGACGGCAACGTCGCCCAGGTCTTCCTCGATGCGCAGCAGCTGGTTGTACTTGGCCATGCGGTCCGAGCGCGACAGCGAACCCGTCTTGATCTGGCCGGCGTTCAGGCCGACGGCGATGTCGGAGATGGTGCTGTCCTCGGTCTCGCCCGAGCGGTGCGAGATGACGGCCGTGTAGCCGGCGCGCTTGGCCATCTCGATGGCGGCGAAGGTCTCGGTCAGCGTGCCGATCTGGTTGATCTTGATGAGGATCGAGTTGGCGATGCCCTTGTCGATGCCTTCCTTCAGGATCTTGGTGTTGGTGACGAACAGGTCGTCGCCGACGATCTGCACGTTCTTGCCCAGGCGCTCGGTCAGGATCTTCCAGCCATCCCAGTCGCCTTCGGCCATGCCGTCTTCGATGGAGATGATGGGGTACTTGTCGACCCAGGTGGCCAGCATGTCTGTCCACTGCTGCGAGGTCAGCTGGATGCCGCCTTCGCCTTCGAGCACGTACTTGCCGTCCTTGTAGAACTCGCTGGCGGCGCAGTCCAGGCCGATAGCGATCTGCTCGCCAGCGGTGTAGCCGGCCTTGGCGATGGCGTCCAGGATCAGCTGGATGGCTGCTTCGTGGCTTTCAACGCTGGGCGCGAAGCCGCCTTCGTCACCCACCGCGGTGGAGATGCCCTTGTCGTGCAGGATCTTCTTCAGCGCGTGGAAGACCTCGGCACCCCAGCGCAGCGCTTCGCGGAAGCTCGGCGCGCCCACGGGGATGATCATCAGCTCTTGCAGGTCCAGGCTGTTGTTGGCGTGCGCACCGCCGTTGATGACGTTCATCATCGGCACGGGCAGCTGGTTGCCGTTCATGCCGCCGAAGTAGCGGTACAGCGGCAGGCCGGACTCTTCCGCAGCGGCGCGGGCCACGGCCATCGAGACGGCCAGCATCGCGTTGGCGCCCAGGCGGCTCTTGTTCTCGGTGCCGTCCAGGTCGATCAGCGTCTTGTCCAGGAAGGCCTGCTCGGCGGCGTCCAGGCCCAGCACGGCTTCGCTGATCTCGGTGTTGATGTGCTCGACGGCCTTCAGCACGCCCTTGCCCAGGTAGCGGCTCTTGTCGCCGTCACGCAGCTCGATGGCCTCGCGCGAACCGGTGGACGCGCCCGACGGCACGGCCGCACGGCCCATGACGCCGGACTCCAGCAGCACGTCGCATTCGACGGTGGGGTTGCCGCGGCTGTCGAGGATTTCTCGGCCGACGATGTCAACGATGGCGCTCATTCTTGGGTCTCCAGGAAAGTAAAAAAACGGGGCGGCGACAGTGTGCCAAGCAGCCGTTACCGCGTCACAACATCAGGCGGGTACGGGTGCTGCGGCGGCTTCGCATCAGCAAGAGAAATCATTCTGACGAAGGCAAGTGTCAATGCATGCCAGTTCGTCGAAACGATTCTCCTTAGCAGGAGAAGTCGTTTTCCAGAAGCGGCTGCTGCTTGACCACGCGATCCAGCGCGACCAACTGCTCCAGCAGCGTGCGCATGTGCTTCAGCGGCACGGCGTTCGGGCCGTCACTGAAGGCTTCGGCCGGGTTGGGATGGGTCTCCATGAAGAGTCCCGCCACGCCCACGCCCACGCCAGCACGGGCCAGCACCGGCACCATCTCGCGCGCACCGCCGCTGCTGCCGCCCAGGCCGCCAGGCTTCTGCACCGAGTGGGTCACGTCGAACACCACCGGTGCGCCGGAATTGCGCATCTCGGCCAGGCTGGTCATGTCGGCGACGAGGTTGTTGTAGCCGAAGCTGACGCCGCGTTCGCAGGCCAGGAAGCGGTCTTCCGACAGGCCCACCTCCGCCGCGGCGGCGCGTGCCTTGTCGATGACGTTCTTCATGTCCCAGGGCGCAAGGAACTGGCCCTTCTTGATGTTGACCGGCTTGCCGCTCTGCGCCACGGCGCGGATGAAGTCGGTCTGGCGGCACAGGAAGGCGGGCGTCTGCAGCACGTCGACGACTGCGGCGACATCCGCCACCTGGGAGGCGTCATGCACGTCGGTCAGGATGGGCAGGCCGGTCTGGCGGCGCACTTCGTCCAGGATCTTCAGGCCGGCGTCCATGCCGACGCCGCGCTTGGACGTGCCCGACGAGCGGTTGGCCTTGTCGAACGATCCCTTGTAGATCAGCGGAATGCCCAGCGCATCGCAGGCTTCCTTCAGTCGGCCGGCGACGTCCAGCGTGATCTGCAGGCCTTCGATCGAGCAGGTGCCCGCGATCAGGAAGAAGGGGCGGTCGAGGCCGACTTGGTAGCCGCAGAGTTCCATCAGGATGCCTTTTGCTTGTGGTCCAGCGCGGCCTTGATGAAGGCCGCGAACAGCGGGTGGCCGCCCCAGGGCGTGGACTTGAATTCAGGGTGGAACTGCACGCCCACATACCAGGGGTGCACGGTGCGTGGCAGCTCCACCATCTCGGTCAGCTTCTCGCGCTGCGTGATGGCCGAGATGACGAGGCCGGCCTCCTGCAGGCGGTCGAGGTAGTGCTCGTTGGCCTCGTAGCGGTGGCGGTGCCGCTCGGTGACTACCGGACCGTAGATGTCGTGCGCCAGCGTGCCGGCCTTCACATCGGAGCTCTGCGCGCCCAGGCGCATGGTGCCGCCGAGGTCGCTGTTCGCGTCACGCTTCTGGATGCTGCCGTCGGCGTCCTGCCACTCGTCGATCAGCGCGATGACGGGGTGGGGCGTCTCCGGCTCGAATTCGGTGGAGTTGGCGCCTTCCAGGCCTGCCATGTGGCGGGCGTACTCGATGGTGGCGACCTGCATGCCCAGGCAGATGCCCAGGTAGGGCATCTTGTGCTCGCGAGCGTACTGGGCGGCCAGGATCTTGCCTTCCACACCACGCTTGCCGAAGCCGCCGGGCACCAGGATGGCGTCGTACTGGCCCAGGCTGGCGACCGTCTCGGGCGTCAGCGTCTCGCTGTCCACGTACTCGATCTTCACGCCGGCGTGGTTGTGGATGCCGGCGTGGCGCAGCGCCTCGTTGAGCGACTTGTACGAGTCCGACAGGTCCGTGTACTTGCCGCACATCGCGATGGTGACCTGCGTCTTGGGGTTCTCGACCTCGAACACGAGGTTGTCCCAGCGCTTCAGGTCGGCGGCCTTGGTGTTGAGCTGCAGCTTGGTGCAGATCAGCTGGTCCAGGCCCTGCTCGTGCAGCACGCGTGGCACCTTGTAGATGGTGTTCACGTCCCACATCGAGATCACGCCGTACTCGGGCACGTTCGTGAACAGCGAGATCTTCTCGCGCTCGTCGTCGGGAATGCGGCGGTCGGCGCGGCACAGCAGCGCGTCGGGCTGGATGCCGATCTCGCGCAGCTTCTGCACGGTGTGCTGCGTGGGCTTGGTCTTCAACTCGCCGGCGGCGGCGATCCACGGCACATAGGTCAGGTGCACGAAGGCGACGTTGGTCGGGCCCATCTTCAGGCTCATCTGGCGCGCGGCTTCGAGGAAGGGCAGGGACTCGATGTCACCCACCGTGCCGCCGATCTCGACGATGGCCACGTCCACCGCGTCGGGCGTGCCGTGACCTGCGCCGCGCTTGATGAACTCCTGCATCTCGCCGGTGATGTGCGGGATGACCTGCACGGTCTTGCCGAGGTAGTCGCCGCGGCGTTCCTTCTCCAGCACCGACATGTAGATCTGGCCGGTGGTGAAGTTGTTGGCCTTCTTCATGCGCGTCGTGATGAAGCGCTCGTAGTGGCCCAGGTCCAGATCGGTCTCGGCGCCGTCATCGGTGACGAAGACCTCGCCGTGCTGGAACGGCGACATCGTGCCGGGGTCCACGTTGATGTACGGGTCCAGCTTGATCAGGGTGACTTTGAGGCCGCGCGATTCGAGGATGGCAGCCAGAGAAGCCGACGCGATGCCCTTGCCCAAGGAGGACACCACACCGCCGGTGACGAAGACGTATTTGGTCATGTCTTGCAGCAGGCCAGAACAGCCTGCTGTGGTGGGAAATTGCGATTGTACGAGAGGCCGATGCGGCCTCGTCGTCACCGGGCTGGCGAGGCCAGCAGTTCCAGCACCAGCGCGGCCGTGGCCTCCGGCGCCTCGAAGGGGTAGAGGTGGCTGCCTGCCATCCAGCGCCAGCGCTCGCCGGCCAGCGCGCGCTACGCCGCCATGCCGGCCTGGCGCAGCTCCACCGACTCAGTGCCGCCGACGAAGCCCACCGGGCAGTGCGGCGGGCGCAGGCGCAGCAGTTGCGGCAGGTGGTGGGGCAGCGTGCGGTAGATCTGCGCCTCGACCTCGCGGTGAAAGCGCAGCCGCACCTGGCCCTCGGCGTCCTCGAAGCCGGCGGCGACGTAGTCGTCCAGCACGCGCGGGTCCCAGCGTGCGAAGGCTTTCTTGGCGGCAAAGTGGGCGCGCACGGCCTCACGGTTGGGCCAGCTCTGCCGCCTCTCGCGGGCGATGCGGGACGGCAGGTAGCGGTGCATCAGGCCGGTGGTCTTGGCTACGGCCACGCCGGCTGCGCGCAGCCCGGCGATCAGTGGCGAGTCCAGCATCACCAGGCCGCTGACCAGCTCGGGCCGGCGGCACGCGGCCATCAGGCTCAGCATGCCGCCCAGCGAATGGCCCACCAGCGCGATCTGCCCGTCGGGCTTCACGTCGTTGTCGATGAAATGCAGCAGCTGGTCGCGCAGCCGGCGCCAGTCGCCGGTGACGGGGAAGCGCGGGTCGTGGCCGAAGCGGTCCAGCGCCTCGACGCGCCAGCCGGCGGCACGCCAGTGTTCGAACAGCACGCGGTAGCAGCCCGCCGGGAAGCTGTTGGCGTGGCTGAAGACCAGCGTGCTCATCCCTTGGCGAGGGCCTTGAGCTTGTAGAGGGCTTCCAGCGCCTCGCGCGGCGACAGCGTATCCGGGTCGACCAGGTCCAGCGCCTGCCGCAGCTCGCTGGGTTCGGGCAGCGGCGGCGGGGCGGGCGGCGCGGCGAAGAGGTCGAACTGGTCGTCGGCCGCGTTGGAGCGGGCTTCCAGCGCTTCCAGCGTCGCGCGCGCCTGGCGCACCAGGCTGGCGGGCATGCCGGCGAGGCGCGCCACCTGCACGCCGTAGCTGCGGCTGGCCGGGCCGGCCTGCAATTCGTGCAGGAAGACGATGTCCTCGCCGCTCTCGACGGCCGACACGTGCCAGTTCTGCGCCAGCGGATGCTTGGCCGGGAACTCGGTCAGCTCGAAGTAGTGCGTTGCGAACAGCGTGAAGGCGCGCGTTTTGTCGTGCAGATGCGTGGCGATGGCCGACGCCAGCGCGAGGCCGTCGAAGGTGGACGTGCCGCGGCCGATCTCGTCCATCAGCACCAGCGACTGGTCGGTCGCCGAATGCAGGATGGCCGCGCCCTCGGTCATCTCCAGCATGAAAGTGGACTGCGCGTTGGCCAGGTCGTCCGCCGCGCCGATGCGGGTGTGGATCGCGTCCATCGGGCCCAGCCGGCAGGCCGTGGCCGGCACGTAGGAACCGACGGCGGCCAGCAGCGCGATGAGCGCCACCTGGCGCATGAAGGTGCTCTTGCCACCCATGTTGGGCCCGGTGATGACGAGCAGCCGCGTGCGTGCGTCCAGCCGGCAGTCGTTGGGCATGAACTCGGCCCCGCCGGTCTCGGCCAGGCGGGCCTGCACGACCGGGTGGCGGCCGGCCGTGATCTCCAGGCAGGGCTGCGCCACGAATTCGGGCCTGCACCAGTTCAGCGTCACGGCGCGCTCGGCCAGCGCGGCCAGCGCGTCCAGCCCGGCCAGCGTGCGGCCCAGCGCGGTCAGCGGTTCGAGGCGGGTCATGAGAGCGTCGATCACCTGCTCGTACAGCAGCTTCTCGCGCGCCAGCGCCCGCTCGTTGGCGGACAGCGCCTTGTCCTCGAAGGTCTTCAGTTCCGGCGTGATGTAGCGCTCGGCGTTTTTCAGCGTCTGGCGGCGCTGGTAGTCCATCGGCACCTTGTCGACCTGGCCCTGCGTCACCTCAATGTAGAAGCCGTGCACACGGTTGTACTGAACGCGCAGGTTGGCGATGCCCGTGCGGGCACGCTCGCGTGTTTCCAAGTCGAGCAGGAAGGCGTCGCAGTTGTTCTGGATGCCGCGCAGCTCGTCCAGGTCTGCGTCGAAACCGTCGGCGATGACACCGCCGTCGCGCGTGAGCAGCGCGGGCTCCAGCGCGATGGCGCGTTCCAGCAGCTCGAGGATGTCTGCCGGCGGGTTCAGCGCGGCCGCATTTGCGTCGCGCAGCGCGGCCGGCGTCACGCCGCGCAGTTGTGGCAGTACCTGCAGCGTGGCGCGCAGGCCGGTCAGTTCGCGCGGGCGCACCTGGCGAAGCGCGATGCGGGCCGAGATGCGCTCCACATCGCTGACAGACTTCAGCGCGTCGCGCAGCGGCTCGTAGCCCTCGGCCTGCAGCGCCGCGATGGCGTCGTGCCGCGCGTTGGCCTCGCCGCGGTCGCGTTTGGGGTGCAGCAGCCACTGGCGCAGCATGCGGCTGCCCATGCCGCTCTTGCAGGTGTCCAGCAGCGAGAAGAGGGTGGGGCTGGACTCGCCGCGCAGCGTCTGCACCAGCTCCAGGTTGCGCTGCGTCGCGGGCGGCAGGTCCAGCAGCTCGCCGCTGCGCTGCACGCGCAGCGAGCGCACATGGGCCAGCGCACGGCCCTGCGTGTGCTCGGCAAACGCGAGCAGCGCGCTGCCGGCCGCGTGGGCCAGCGTCAGCTCATGCGCGTTAAAGCCCTGCAGGCTGGCCACGCCCAGCTGCTCGCACAGCTTGCGCTGGCCCAGGGCAGCGTCGAACTGCCAGCTGGGGCGGTTGGTGACCGGGAAGCGCGCCTTCATCACGCCTGCGGGCTGGGCCTCGCGGTTCACCAGCACCTCGGCCGGCGACAGCCGCGCCAGCCAGGCCGGCAGCTCCACGTCGCTGCACTCGGCCAGCACGATCTCGCCCTGGGTGAGTGACAGCCACGCCAGGCCGTGGCGACGGCCGTGGCCGGAGACCGACAGCAGCACGGCGTCCTGCTTGTCGGCCAGCAGTTCGGTATCGGTGATGGTGCCCGGCGTGACGACGCGCACCACCTTGCGCTCCACCGGCCCCTTGCCCGCGCCGACCTCGCCCACCTGCTCGGCAATCGCCACGGCCTCGCCCAGCTTGATGAGCTTGGCGAGGTAGCTCTCCAGCGCATGCACCGGCACGCCGGCCATGACGACGGGCTGGCCGGCGCTCTGGCCGCGCGTGGTGATCGTGATGTCCAGCAGCGCATGGCACTTGCGGGCATCGTCGTAGAAGACCTCGTAAAAATCGCCCATCCGGTACAGCAGCAGCGTGTCCGGGAAGTCCGCCTTTAGACCCAGATACTGGGCCATCATCGGCGTGTGCGGGGCGAGGTCGGGGACGGTGTCGGCTTTCATGGGGCCGCGCATTATCTGGCGCTCCAAAAGCACAAGGCCCGCATGGCGGGCCTTGTTACTGCGCTTCATGTCAGCGCCCTGCATGGCGCTGTCCTTCGCAAGGCGTCGAACAGGCCGCAGGGCCTGTTCTCGGTCCGTGCTCAGTCCTCAGACTTGAACACCAGCTTGACTTCGTGCGTCTGGGCAGCGCCCGTGCCTTCGAACTTCCACTGGCTCAGGGCTTCGATGGCGGCGCGGTCGAACACGCGCTTGGGTTCGGCTTCGACAACTTCCACGTTGGACACCTTGCCGTCGCCGGCGATGCTCATCTTGGCGCGCACGCTGCCAGCGCTGATGTTCTTCTTGACGGCTTCGCTCGGGTACTCGGGCGGCACCTTCTTCAGGACCTTGACGTCGGCGTGGGCCAGCGTGGCGGCAGCGACGAGGGCGAGGGCGAGAGCGGAGCGAAGGAACATCGTGGACTTTCTTGGGTTGAAGTTGCTGTGTGCGGCGTCGTGCACCGCGCTGGCTCGCATTCTGGCCAGCCTGCCCCCCTCGGGTAAGGGGGCGAGCCGTGCACATGTCACGAGCGTTAGTGCGGCTTTGCCGCCCGCGGTGATCCACGTCAACTTATTCACGTCCGAAAACGGCGAAGCCCTCGCGGGGAGGGCTTCGTGTCGGGGCCGGCGAGCGGCTCGGCCGGAGGTCAGACCGGCGCGTCGTCGCCCTGGGGCGTGGCCGGGGTGTCCTTCTTGAGGCGCACGGGGCCGCGCTTCTTGGCGGCCGGCGCCGGCGCTCGGCTGGTGGCTGCCGCGTCGGTGGCGGCGGCTGCCGGGGCGGCGAGGTCTTCCTCCTTGATCACGCGGGTGTACGGCGCCAGCGTCTGCACGAGCGGCGCGTAGATGCGCGGCGTGCCGGCGACGACTTCGCGCTGGTGCAGGAAGTCGGCTTCACCGGTGAAGTTGCCCACCAGGCCTCCAGCCTCGGTGACGATCAGCGAGCCAGCCGCGACGTCCCAGGGCTGCAGGCCAGTCTCGAAGAAAGCGTCGTAGTAGCCGGCCGCGACGTAGCAGAGGTCCAGCGCGGCGGCGCCCGGGCGGCGCAGGCCGGCGCATTGCTGCATGACTTCCTCGAACATCTTCACATAGCGCTTGAAGTTGTCGCCGCGGCGGAACGGGAAGCCGGTGCCGATCAGCGCGTCGCTCATGCGGGTGCGGCGCGACACGCGCAGGCGCTTGTCGTTGAGGAAGGCGCCGCGGCCCTTGGTGGCGTAGAAGAGGTCGTTGCGGGTCGGGTCGTAGACAACGGCCTGCTCGACCTTGCCCCGGAACGCCAGCGCGATGGACACGCAGTACACGGGGAAGCCGTGGATGAAGTTGGTGGTGCCGTCCAGCGGATCGATGATCCAGACGTACTCGGAATGCTTGGCGCCGTGGGTGCGGCCGGACTCTTCGGCCAGGATGCCGTGGTCGGGGTAGGCGCCCAGCAGCGTCTCGATGATCACCCCTTCACAGGCGTGGTCGACCTCGGTGACGAAGTCGTTGGGGCTCTTGGTGTTGATGCGCAGAGCCTCCAGATCCAGCGAGGCGCGATTCATGATGGCGCCGGCCGCGCGCGCCGCCTTGATGGCGACATTGAGCATGGGATGGAGGGACGTCTGCTGCATGCGGGGCACTCGCTGGGTAGAAGGGGCTGACAGGGGGAAAGAGCGTCGGGGAGGCCTGGGCAGCCCCGGATAATCGCCGGATTCTAGCCGCAGACTCCGTACAAACCCGTGGAATCCACACGCTTCGTCCTCATCAACACCAGCCATGCCGGCAACGTCGGCGCGACAGCGCGGGCGATGAAGGTGATGGGCTTCTCGGACCTGGTGCTGGTGGCACCGCGCTTTCCGGACGTGGCCTGTCACGAGGAAGCCGTGGCCATGGCCAGCGGCGCGGCGGACATCCTGGCTCGCGCCCGCGTCGTGCCGACGCTGGCCGACGCGCTGGACGGCGTGGACTACGCCTGCGCCACCGCGATGACGCCGCGCGACTTCGGCCCGCCGACCTATGAGCCGCGCCAGCTCTTCGCCGAGCTGGCCGCGCGCGAGGCGCAGCCGCGGCTGGCGCTGGTGTTCGGCTCCGAGCGCTACGGCATGGCCAACGAGGACGTCTATCGCTGCCACGCGGTGCTGAGCATCCCGACGCACCCCGACTACGGTTCGCTGAACCTGTCCCAGGCGGTGCAGCTGCTGGCCTACGACCTGCGCCAGGCCGTCGGGGGCTTTGCGGTGGCAGCCCGCACGCCTGACCCCGAGCGCGCCGACGCCCGCGCCGTGCAAGGTCTGCTCGATCACCTGCAGACGGCGCTGGTCGACATCGGCTATCTCGACCCCGCCGCACCGAAGAAGCTGATGCCGCGCCTGAATCAGCTCTTCAACCGTGCCTGCCTGACGAACGAGGAAGTCCACCTTCTTCGCGGCATCGCGCGCGAGATGATCAAGACCGCAGGCCGGACAGGCCATTGACCGCCGCCTAGACTGGCCCGCCTTCTCCTTCCGGCAGCACACCATGTTCCAGCGCCTGCGCGAAGACATCGCCCTCATACTGCAACGCGACCCGGCCGCCCGGTCGACCTGGGAGGTGCTGACCTGCTACCCGGGCCTGCATGCGCTGATGTTCCACCGCGGCGCCAACTGGCTGTGGTGCCATGGCTTCAAGTGGCTGGCGCGCTGGGTGTCGCACTGGGGCCGCTTTCTGACGGGTATCGAGATCCACCCTGGCGCCAAGATCGGCCGCAAGGTCTTCATCGACCACGGCATGGGCATCGTCATCGGCGAGATGGCCGAGGTCGGCGAGGGCTGCACCATCTATCAGGGTGTCACGCTGGGCGGCACGTCGCTCGTGAAGGGCGCCAAGCGCCACCCGACCTTGGGCCCGGGCGTCATCGTCGGTGCCAATGCCTGCGTGCTGGGCGGCTTCACGGTCGGGGCCGGTGCGCGCATCGGCTCGGGTGCCGTCGTCACCAAGCCGGTGCCGGCCGGTGCCACAGCCGTGGGCAACCCGGCTCGCATCATCGAGGCCGCCAGCGACCAGGCCCGCGAGGAAGCCGCCGCCCGCATGGGCTTCTCGGCCTATGGCGTGGCCCACGGCGACGACCCGGTGGCGCAGGCCATGCGCGGCCTCATCGACAGCGCGTCCGGCCATGAGCACCAGATCGCGCTGCTGTGGGGCGCCGTGTGCAAGCTGTCGGCGGAGCTGGGCAAACCAGTCAGCGATTGCGTGCCCTGCGATGCGCAGCGCGACGAGGCCTTCGACGCGGCCGAGATGAACCGGCTGGTCAAGTAGCGGCAAGCCCTCCGTCGCGCCTGTCAGCCACGGCCCGGTCTGCAGCAGAATCGCGGCTCCGGGCGCTGGCGGCACCTGTTTGGGAGGCATGACCTTCCAGCATTTCGGCCAGGACCAGGGCCTGCCCAACGCGATGGCCTCGGCGATGGCCGAGGACGGCCAGGGCTTTCCGTGGATAGGCAGCACGGGCGGCCTGTCGCGCTGGGATGGCTGCCGCTTCAAGGGCTACCTGGCCGATGCGCAGCGCGCCGGGGCTTTGCCCGACAACTACATCCAGGCACTGCATGGCGACGCGCGCGGGTGGTGGCGGACGGCGTGTTCCTGCTGGTGGACGTGGACGGCTTCAAGCGCATCGATGACCGCTACGGCCACGCCGCCGGGGACGCGGTGCTGGTGCAGATCGGGGCGCGGCTGCGCGATGTGCTGTGGGCGCGTGGTGGGCGGCCTGGGCAGCAACCGACCGCTGGACGAGGTGGCTGCGGCGCTGGCGTCGTCGCCCGATGAAGCCCGGCTGAGCTAGCGCTGCGCGCTTTTGGGCCTGAAGGCCTTGCAGACCTCGTCGCGCGTGGCGAGGTAAGGCCCGCCGATCAGGTCGATGCAGTAGGGCACGGCCGCGAAGATGCCACTGGCCTGCGCATGGCCGGCCAGCGTCTCGGCGATGGCCTTGGGCTGGCCCGGCAGGTTGATGATGAGGGCCTGCTTGCGGATGACGGCCACCTGGCGCGACAGGATGGCCGTCGGTACGAAGTGCAGCGAGATCTGGCGCATCTGCTCGCCGAAGCCCGGCATCTCGCGGTCGGCCACGGCCAGCGTGGCCTCGGGCGTCACGTCGCGCGGCGCGGGGCCAGTGCCGCCGGTGGTCAGCACCAGATGGCAGCCCTCGGTGTCGACCAGCTCCACCAGCGTCGCCGAGATGCCAGCCTGTTCGTCGGGGATCAGGCGCGGCACGAACTCGATGGGGTTCAGCAGCGCGCTCGTCAGCCAGTCCTTTAGTGCTGGCAGGCCCTTGTCCTCGTAGACGCCCGTTGATGCGCGGTCGCTGATCGAGACGATGCCGATGCGGACCGGTTCACTCATCGGCGTCGTCGGCGGGCTCCGATGCTTCGGGAGCTTCGGACGCCTTGATGAACTGGAACAGCTCGCGGAACGCGCGGCCGCTGCGCTTTTCGGGCTCGTTGGCCGCGTCCTTGCGGGCTGCGCGTACGAGGTTGCGCAGCTGCTGGATGTCGACGTCGGCGTGCTCGTTCAGGAACTCCTGCAGCGCGTCGTCGCTGGCCAGCAGGCGCTCGCGCCAGCGCTCGGACTGGTGCAGCTTGAGGCTGTCCTGCGCATGGCCCAGCTTGAAAGCGGCCACGGCCTCGCGCACGGGCTCGGGGTCGATCTTGCGCATCAGCTTGCCGATGTACTGCATCTGGCGGCGGCGGCCTTCGAAGTTGGTGATCTTCTTGCAGGCCTTCAGCGCGTCGTACAGGATCTCCGGCAGCGCCAGCGGCTCCCAGCGGCTCTCGGGCAGGGCCAGCAGGTCTTCGCCCAGCTTCTGAAGCGCGGTCATGTCGCGCTTCATCTGGGACTTGCTGGGGCGGTCGAAGCCATCGTCGGCTTCGAAGTCGGGGGTGTCTTCTTGCATGGGGGGCCGTGTTCAGGCGAGGCCTAGGATTGTCGCCCACCCCGAAATGGCTGCCCTCATGTCGATACCCCTGCGTCTTCTGCTCGCCTGCACCGCGTTCGTGAGTGCTGCCCAGGCGGCGCCGCCGGGGCGTGTCTGCGCGCAGCAGGCCGGCGCTGACGAACGGCGGGCGGCGGTCGAGCAGGGCGTGATGCCCAGCGTCGTGTTCGAGGGCGAGACGCAGGCGCAATCGCTGCCCGAGCGCATGGCCACGCAGCGGGTGCCGGGCCTGGCCGTGGCGGTGCTGCGTGGCGGCGTGCTGGACTGGTCGGCCGTCTACGGCCGGCGCGCGGCGGACCGGCCGGCGGTGGGCTGCACCACGCGCTTCCAGGCCGGCTCGCTGGCCAAGCCCGTCACCCTGCTGGCGGCGCTGCGCCTGGCGGATGCCGGCCGGCTGGACTGGGACCGCGATGTCGCCACGCAGCTGCGCAGCGTGCAGCTGCCGCCGGGCCGGCAGAGCGCCGAGCATACGGTGACGCTGCGCCAGCTGTTCGCTCACACGGCGGGCATCACGCCGGGGGGCTATCCGGGCTATGCGCAGGGCGGCCCGGTGCCGTCGCTGGCCGACATCGTCGCCGGCACGGGTGGCAGCAACACGCCCCGGGCCGAGGTGCTGGACGTGCCGGGAGCGAACCTGCGCTACTCCGGCGGCGGCTACTCGCTGGCGCAGATCGCGCTGCAGGACACGCAGGGCCTGGCCTTCGAGCCGCTGATGCGACGCTGGCTGTTCGAGCCGATCCGGTTGCGCACGGCCAGTTTCGCCTTGCAGGCCGCAGGCGCCGATGTGGCCGAGGGCCATGCCGAGGACGGCACGCGGGTGCCGGGCGGCTGGCTGCACCTGCCGGAGAGCGCCGCGGCGGGGCTGTGGTCCGACGCGGGTGACCTGGGCACGCTGCTCGCCGAGGTCTGGCGCGGCTATCACGGCCGCAGCGCCGTGTTCCGCCAGGCCAGCCTGCGTGCGCTGTTCGACGCGCCGCCCGTGCACGGCCATGCCTACGGCTTTCGCCTGGTGGGCGAGGGTCGCGCGCAAGTGCTCGTCCACTACGGCGGCACGCGCGGCTACAACGCCGGCCTGGTGCTGAACCTGCAGACCGGCGACGGCGCGGTCTACCTCGCCAACGGCGAGGGCGGCCGCGGCCTGGGCCATGAGCTGCTGGTGGCGGTGTCGCGCACCTATGGCTGGGGGCAGTTCCACGACACGCGGGTGCGCCGTGCTCACTTGACCGCGGACGAGGTCCAGGGCTTGGCCGGGCGATACGCGTTCGGGGCGTCGGGGCCACGCGTGCTCGTGGAGCAGGCGCAGGCGGCGCTGACGCTGGTCTTCCCCAACGGCGACCGCTATGGGCTGACGCCCATCGACGCGCCCGAGCCGCTGCAGTTCATCCACGCCGGCAGCGGCGTGCGCGCCGGCTTCCAGCGCGGCGCGGACGGCGCCGTCACGTTGCAGCTCTACGGCCAGCAGGGCTTGCGCGAGGCCGATGCCAGGCCTTGACGGGGCGCGCCCTATGATTGCCGCCCACCCCGATTCAGCGCCTTTCATGTCCCAAGCCCAAGACGGTTTCGCTTACAGCCCCGAGCAGTTCCAGCAGTGGATAGCAGACGCCCTGTCAGAGGCGAAGAAGCTGGGCGCCAGCGATGCCGGCGCCGAGGTGTCCGAAGGCTGCGGGCTGTCGGTGTCGGCGCGGCTGGGCAAGCTGGAGAACGTGGAGCGCAACCGCGACAAGTCGCTGGGCATCTCGGTCTATCTGGGCCAGCGCCGCGGCAATGCCAGCACGTCCGACTTCTCGCCGCAGGCCATTCGCGACACGGTACGCGCGGCGTACGACATCGCCCGCTTCACGGCTGAAGATGAGTTTGCCGGCCTGCCCGATGCAGCCGACCTGGCGCTGGACGCCGCCGCGCGGCCCGAGCTGGATCTGTTCCACCCCTGGGCCGTCGATGCGGCCCAGGCTGCCGAGATCGCGCTGCGCTGTGAGGCCGCCGCGCTGGGCGTGGACAAGCGCATCACCAACAGCGAGGGCGCGGCCGTGTCGGCCCAGCAGTCGCACTTCTGGATGGGCAACACGCGCGGTTTCCAGGGCGGTTATGCCAGCTCGCGCCATTCGCTGTCGGTCGCGCCCATCGCGGGCCGTGGGAACGACATGCAGCGCGATGCCTGGTACAGCTCCATGCGCGACGCAGCCGAGCTGGCCTCGCCCGAGGCCGTGGGCCGCTACGCCGCCGAGCGCGCGCTGTCACGCCTGAAGGCCCGCAAGGTGGCGACGGCCGAGGTGCCGGTGCTGTTCGAGAGCACCGTCGCCATCGGCCTGCTGGGCGGGCTGGTGCAGGCCACCAGCGGCGGCGCGTTGTACCGGCGCACCAGCTTCCTGCTGGACAGCCTTGGCCAGCCGGTCACGGCGTCGCACATCGACATCGCCGAGGACCCGCATGTGCAGAAGGGCAAGGGCAGCTCGCCGTTCGACGACGAGGGCGTCGTCACGCGTGACCGCTCGGTGGTGCGGGGCGGTGTGCTGCAGGGCTACTTCCTGTCCAGCTACTCGGCCCGCAAGCTGGGCATGAAGACCACCGGCCATGCCGGCGGCTCGCACAACCTGCGCATGACCAGCCGCGCCACGGCGCCTGGCGACGACCTGCCGACCATGATCCGCCGGCTGGGCCGCGGCCTGCTCGTCACCGAGCTGATGGGGCAGGGCGTGAACTACGTGACCGGCGACTACTCGCGCGGCGCCAGCGGCTACTGGGTGGAGAACGGCGAGATCGCCTACCCGGTCCACGAGGTGACCATCGCTGGCAACCTGAAAGACATGCTGCACAACATCGTCGGCATCGGCGCGGACGAGTACACGATGGGCACCAAGACGGTGGGCTCCCTCCTTGTCACGGGGATGAAGCTGGCGGGGAACTGACTGCGGCGTCCTGGGTAAATCCTGGCCGGTTGGCGCGGCTTGGCGTTCCTAGAATCGCCCGGCTTTTTCTACGCAAACCAGAAACAGGAGACCACCATGGAACGCCGTTCCTTCGTTCGCCATGCCGGCCTGGCCGGCGTGCTGGCTGCCGGCGTTGCGCCGGCCGTCGTGCAGGCGCAAGCCCAGGTGCGCTGGCGCCTGGCTTCGAGCTTCCCGAAGTCGCTGGACACCATCTTCGGCGCGGCCGACGTGTTCGCGAAGAAGGTGTCGGAAATGACGGGCGGGAAGTTCCAGATCTCGGTGCATGCCGGCGGCGAACTGGTGCCCGCGCTACAGGTGGTGGACGCGGTGCAGAACGCCACCGTCGAGATCGCGCACACGGCGCCGTACTACTTCTTCGGCAAGGACGAGACCTTCGCTATCGGCTGCGCCATCCCCTTCGGCCTGAACAGCCGCCAGATGTCGGCCTGGATGTTCGAGGGCAACGGTCTGAAGCTGATGCGCGAGTTCTACCGGAACTACAACATCGTCAACTTCCCCGGCGGCAACACCGGCGCGCAAATGGGCGGCTGGTACCGCAAGCAGATCAAGAGCGTTGCCGACATGAAGGGCCTGAAGATCCGCATCGGCGGCTTCGCCGGCCGCGTGGTGGAGCGCATGGGCGCGGTGCCGCAGCAAATTGCCGGCGGCGAGATCTACTCGGCGCTGGAGAAGGGCACCATCGACGCCGCCGAGTGGGTGGGACCGTACGACGACTTGAAGCTGGGCTTCAACAAGGTGGCGCCCAACTACTACTACCCCGGCTGGTGGGAGGGTGGCCCGCAGCTGGACTTCTTCATCAACAGCAAGGCATTCGACGCGCTGTCGGCCGAGTACAAGGCCGTCGTCGAGGCAGCCTCGGCGCTGGCCCATGTGGAGATGCAGGCCAAGTACGACGCCAAGAACCCGGCCGCGCTGAAGCAGCTGGTGGGCTCGGGCACCAAGCTGTTCCGCTTCCCCAAGGATGTGCTGAACGCGGCGTTCAAGGAGTCCATGGCCATCTACAGCGAGCTGTCGGCCAAGAACCCGAACTGGAAGAAGGTCTACGAGGACTACGCCACCTTCCGCCGTGACCAGAACCTGTGGTTCCGCTTCGCCGAGGCGGGCTTCGACGAGTTCGTGCAGCAGCAAAAGCTCTGACGAATGCAGGGCGGCGCGAGGCCGCCCGCACCAAGCAAAAGGGGAACGCCGGTGCGTTCCCCTTTTCGTTTGGGCTGGCAGAGGTCAGCGCGTGATCTCAAGCACCAGCGGCGCGCGTGCCGGCACCGTGAGCGTCTGGCCCAGCGTGAAGGCTTGGCCCGTCATCACGTCGCGGGCACGCTGGCCCGGGGCGATGCGCTCGGCGAAGCGGCCCAGGGCCAGCTCGGCCGGGCGGCCGTTCTTGTTCAGCACCACCATGACAGCACGGCCCGCATCGAAGCGGAAGAACGTGTAGACGCCGTCCAGCGGCGCGAACTGCATCAGCGCGCCGTCGTGGATGAGGCGCTCGCCCTTGCGCCAGTTGAACAGGCGCCGCGTCCAGTCCTGCATGTCGCGCTGCGCGGCCGTGAGGCCGGCGCCGGTGAAGGCGTTGACGGTGTCGCCACGCCAGCCGCCGGGCATGTCGGCGCGCACGCGGCCGTCGTCGCGCTCCAGCGGGCTCTGCATGAGGATCTCAGTACCGTAGAAGAGCTGCGGGATGCGCCGCGTGGTAGCCATGTAGGCCAGCGCGATGCGGGCCAGGCCGGCGTCGTCCTTCAGCAGCGAGAACAGCCGCGGCGTGTCGTGGTTGCCGTCGAACAGCACGAGGTTGGCCGGGTCCGGGTAGACGAAGTCATGCGCAAGGCCCTCGTAGAGCTTGGTCAGGCCGGTGTGCGGGCCGTCGGCCTCGGTCAGTGCCGCCAGCAGGTTGGTCTGCATCGGGAAGTCCATCAGGCTGGGCGTGTAGGACACATAGCCGTCGTGGTTCTTCTTGCCGCGCTGCCAGTACGACACGACGGCTGGGTGCGGGCTCCATTCCTCGCCGACGATGTTCAGGCGCGGGTACTCCTGCATCACGCGGGCCGACCAGCGAGTCAGGAAGTCGCGATCCGAGTAGGAGTAGGTGTCGGTGCGGATGCCGGACAGACCGTAGCGCTCGATCCACCACAGCGTCATCTGCGTCAGGTAGGTCGCCAGCTCGGGGCGGCGCTGGTTCAGGTCGGGCATGCCGGGCACGAACCAGCCGTCGGTGAAGCGCTTGCGGTCGGCGGCCGACGCGTACGGGTCCTGCAGCGTCATGCGCGCATGGTGCGTCTCGGTGAACCTGATGCCCCCGGGGGTGACCTGTACGGTCACCCCACCCCCCGCGGGGGGCGACGAGGCTTGGGGGCGGCCCGGCGCCTCGTCGAGCGGCCACGCATTGACCCAGTCCGGCGCCGGCAGGTCGGCCATCCACCAGTGGCCGGAGCCGATGTGGTTGAGCACCACATCCTGGATGACGCCCACGCCCCGGGCGCGGGCTTCGGTGACGTAGGCGCCGAAGTCGTCGTTCGTGCCGAAGCGCGGGTCGATCTTGTAGAAGTCGGTCGCCGCGTAGCCGTGGTAGCTGTAGTCGGCGCTGTTGTTCTCCAGCAGCGGCGTGGGCCAGACCTGCGTGAAGCCCAGGCCGGCGACGTAGCCCAGGTGCTGGCGCATGCCGGCGAGGTCACCGCCATGGCGGCCGCCCGGGTTGGCGCGGTCCAGGCCCTCGCGCATGCCGGCCTGTCCCAGCTGGCCACCCTGGGCAAAGCGGTCGGGCACGACCAGGTAGATCGCGTCCTTGGGGCCGAAGCCCACGCGCTCCGCCGAGCCCGGCGCGCGCGCCAGCAGCGGGTAGCGCAACGTGCGGCCGCCTACGGTCAGCGTCAGCTCGCCGGCGGCGGCGGTGGGTGCGATGTCCAGGTCGATGAACAGGTAGTTGTGGCTGGTGGCGCGGTGGCTGCCGGTGAGCGTCACGCCGGGGTAGGGCGCCAGCGTGGGGCGGGCGTCGGCCACGCCGGGCGCGTGCAGCATCAGCTGCAGCCTGCTATCACGCATGCCCACCCACCAGTTGGGCGGCTCGATGCGTTGGGACGGGGTGGCCGGGGCGGCGGTGGCAGACAGGCTCAGGCTCATCAGCAGGGTGGTGGCAAGGGTGGTGATCAGGGACTTCATCGCGGCTCCAGTCGGTAGACCCTCAGGGACAGCGGCGGCAGCGTCGTGCCGCTGGCGTTGGTGGGGTGCAGCAGGCGGGCGCCGGCCGGCACGGTCAGCGGCGCCGGTGTGTCGCCGTAGTTGATAGCCACCAGCACGCGCTCGCGGCCGTGCACGCGCTCGAAGCGCCACACCAGGCCGTCCACGCGGTCCGCCGCGTAGTGGCCCAGTGTCAGTGCCGGCGAGGCGCGGCGCAAGGCGATGAGCTGGCGGTAGAAGTTGAACAGCGAGCCGGCCTCGCGCTGCTGGTTCTCGGCGTTATGCCGGCTGCGGTTCAGCGCCAGCGGACGGTAGGGCTGGTCACCGGTCGTGAAACCGCCGGGGCCGCGGTTGCTGGGCGTCCAGCTCATGGGCGCGCGCAGCGGGGCGTCGTCATCGGCGTTCTTGCCGGCTATGCCGGACTGGCCGACCTCTTCGCCGTAGTAAACGAAGGGCGTGCCCGGCAGCAGCAGGTAGCTGGCGGCGGCCAGCCGGTAACGGGCCTCGTCGCCGTAAAGCTGATCCCACACGCGGCGGCCGGTGAAGATGTCGTGGTTGTGCAGGAAGGTCGCCATCATCGGCGCCATCGTGCGGTAGTAGTCGGCCATCTTCTGCACGGCGGCCGGCTCGCCCTTGGCGGCCTTGACGATCTCGTAGTTTTGGTTGAACGCGAAGGCGCCGCCGCACAGCTCGGGCTTGCCGTAGGCGATGGGCTCGGCCGTGGCCTCGCACACCACATAACGTCCGGGGTAGCTCTTGATGAGGTCCTGGAAGCGCTTGGTCAGCGCGCGGCTTTCGGGCTGGTCGTTCCAGTCCTTGGCGTTGTTCTCGATGAAGTGCGGCACGGCGTCCAGCCGGTAGCCGTCCAGCCCGCGGTTGAGCCAGAAGCGCAGCGAATCCTCGTGGTACTTCACCACGTCGGGGTTGCGCATGTTGAAGTCGGGCATGTGCGGGCCGAAGGTGCCGAAGTAAATGTCCGGCGAGCCGGTCTTCGGCGGCGGCAGGTCCTTCAGCAGGCCGGAGAAAGTCCAGGGCTGGGTGGCCGCGTCGTACCACGGCAGCTTGCCCCAGATGTCCCAGCCCGGGCCGGGGTCCGGGTTCCAGACAAACCAGCTGCGCCAGGGGCTGGCGCGGTCCTTGAGCGCTGCCTGGAAGGGCGGGAACTGGTGCGAGGCATGGTTGATGACGTAGTCCATCACGATGCCGATGCCGCGCTTGTGCGCCTCGCGTACCAGCTCGTCGAAGTCCGCCAGCGTGCCGTACTGCGGCTCGATGGCGCGGTAGTCGGTGGTGGCGTAGCCGTGGTCGCGGTCGGCGCTGGCGGTGATGGGCATCAGCCACAGGCCGCTCACGCCCAGCTTTTGCAGGTAGTCCAGCCGGCGCGTCAGGCCCTTCAGGTCGCCGATGCCGTCGCCGTTGCTGTCCTGGTAGGCGCGCACAAAGATCTCCATGAACACGCCGTGCTGCCAGTGCGGCGACAGCGTGCTGGCCCGGGGCTGGGGTGGCACGGGGCTGGTGTCGATCTGGGCAGTCGCGGCCGCAGCGGCTGCCGTCAGCGTCAGGCAAGTCAATAGCTTGGTGGCGTTCATGTATTCAAACTACTTTGTCTCCGTGCCGGAAGCATAGGGCTGTGGCGTTGTTTTGTGCCAGTGACCTAACTGATTGTGTAGTTTTGCTACTATTTCGAGAGACAAGAGGAGACACGCATGACTTCACGCCTCGCGCCCCTGGCGCTGCTGGTGCTCGCGGTGCAGGCCCAGGTGGCCCGCGCCGGTGATCTGCAGGACTGCCAGGCCGAACCGGCGCCGCCTAGCGTCGCGGCGCCCGCGCTGGCCCAGGCGTACTGGCTGGACGCCCGCACCGTGCAGTGGCCGGGGTTGACGCTGGCCGCCGGCGAGCGCTTGCGGCTGCACCATGCCCGGGCGGGCGGGCTGCAGGCGGCGCCGGGCGCGCCGGTCAGCGGCGGTGATGTCGCGGTGGCAGTGCTGCCCGCCGGGGCGGCGCTGAGCCCGGCCCAGGCCGCGCGCTGGCGTTTCATCGGCGACGGGCCGCGCTTCACGGTGGAGGCGGACGTGGCCACACTGCTGCGCGGCCAACTGCTGCTAGTGCATGAGGCGGCGGACGGTCGCGTCATCGCCGCTACCGGTCTGCAGACGCCCGGCGCCCTGGACGACCTGTACGCTGCCGCCGAGGCCGTGCCCGACCTCGGCGCCCACCCGGGCCGCACGCACACGCGCTTCGCCGTCTGGGCGCCCACGGCGCAGCGCGTGCTGCTGTGCCGCCATGCCGGCCCCGACGCGCCCGCGACCGCCGCCGAGCCCCTGCAGCGCGACCCGGCGACCGGCGTCTGGCGCGCCACGCTGCCGGGCAACCTCGGCGGCCAGGCCTACCGCTACCTCGTGGACGTGATCACGCCCACACACGGCCTGCAGCGCAACCTCGTCACCGACCCCTACTCGGTGGCGCTGAGCGCCGACTCACGCCTGAGTCTTGTCGCCGACCTGGGGTCCCCCGCGCTCAAGCCGCCCGGCTGGGACCGCTCGAGTGCACCCGCCCGGGTCAAGGCCGCGACCGACCAGCTCATCTACGAGCTGCACGTGCGGGACTTCTCCCTCAGCGACGCCAGCGTGCGCCCGGCCTGGCGCGGCAAATACCTCGCCTTCACCGAGCCCGCGTCCCACGGCATGCGCCACCTGAAGGCGTTGGCCCAGGCGGGCCTGACCGACGTGCACCTGCTGCCGGTGTTCGACCTCGCCAGCGTGCCCGAGCGCGGCTGCAGGACGCCCACCGTGCCGCCCGCGCCGGCCGACAGCGAGGCCCAGCAGGCGGCCGTGATGGCCGTTGCCGCCGACGACTGCTTCAACTGGGGCTATGACCCCTGGCACTTCAATGCGCCCGAGGGCAGCTATGCGACCGACCCGCTGCAGCGCGTGATGGAGTTCCGCCGCATGGTGATGGCGTTGCACCGCGCTGGCCTGCGCGTGGGCATGGACATGGTCTACAACCACATGGCCGCCGCCGGCCAGCATCCGAAGTCGGTGCTGGACCGCGTGGTGCCGGGCTACTACCACCGCCTCAACGCGCGCGGCGAGATGGAGCGCTCCACCTGCTGCGACAACACGGCCACCGAGCACCGCATGATGGCCAAGCTGATGATCGACTCGGCGGCGCTGTGGGTGCGCGAGTACAAGATCGACTCCATGCGCTTTGACCTGATGGGCCACCAGCCGCGCGAGGCCATGGAGCGCCTGCAGCAGCGCGTGGACGCCGAGGCCGGCCGGCCGGTGCAGCTGCTCGGGGAGGGCTGGAACTTCGGCGAGGTGGCCAACGGCGCGCGCTTCGTGCAGGCCTCGCAGCTGTCGCTCAACGGCAGCGGCATCGCGTCGTTCAGCGACCGGGCGCGCGATGCCGCGCGCGGCGGCGGTGCGGGCGAGGGCGGCGACGCCAGCGTGCGCAACCAGGGCTGGCTCAACGGCCTGGTCTACGCGCCCAACGCGCTGGGCGGCGAGCGCCCGCGCGAGGATCTGCTGCAGGCGGCCGATCTGATTCGCGTCGGCCTGGCCGGCTCGCTGCGCGACTTCACGCTGACCACCTGGCGTGGCGACACCCGCCGCCTGTCGCAGCTCGACTACGCGGGCCAGCCGGCCGGCTTCGTCAGCCAGCCCGGCGAGGTCGTCAACTACGTGGAGAACCACGACAACCAGACGCTATTCGATGTCAACACACTGAAGCTGCCGCGCAGCACCTCGCGCGAGGACCGTGCCCGCGTGCAGATGCTGGGCGCGGCGCTGGTGGCCTTCAGCCAGGGCGTGGCCTATTTCCATGCCGGTCAGGACATCCTGCGCAGCAAGAGTTTGGACCGCAACAGCTACGACAGCGGCGACTGGTTCAACCGCCTGGACTGGACCTACCAGACCAACCACTTCGGCACCGGCCTGCCCCCGAAGCAGGACAACTTCGGCCAGGACGGCCGCGACTGGGCGCTGGCGCGCGAGCGGCTGGCTGATGCTGGCATCGCGCCCACGCCGGCCGAGATCGCGTGGTCCCGCGACGTGTTCCGCGACCTGCTGAAGATCCGCGCTCGCACGCCGCTGCTGCGCCTGTCCAGAACGGCCGAGGTGCAGCGGCGCCTGAGCTTCCCCGGCAGCGGCCCGGGCCAGAACCCGGTGCTTATCGCCACGCGGCTGGACGGCAGCGGCATGGCCGGCTTCCAGGCGGTCATGACGCTCATCAACGTGGCGCCCACGGCCCAGGTGCTTGCTCTGCCCGCCGAGGCCAGCCGGCGCTGGGTGCTGCACCCGGTGCAGCGCCAGGGCGCCGACGCCCGCGTGCGCCGCGAAGCCCGCTTCGCGGACGGCCGCTTCGAGGTGCCGGCCCGCAGCGCGGCGGTGTTTGTGCTGGAGTAGGGCCACTGCGGGCCCGGCGTTCAGGGGCTGGGCAGCAGCTGCGGCGCGACCTTGGCGGCGTTGGCGCGGTAGACGTGCTCGGCGTCCAGCGGCAGCAGCAGGCGCTGGCGCACCAGCGCCTGCGTCGCCGCGTCGAAGCGCGCGAGGTAGTCGGCGCGCCCCGTGTAGCGCGCTGACAGCGGCGCACGCGGGTCGCCGGCCGGGCGGCTGGCCTCGTCCACGGCGAACGGCAGCATGGCGCCCGCCGCGCTGCAGCCCTCGCCCTCAGCATGGCCGGCCTTGCGCACGTTCCAGCCCAGGTAGGTGGCCAGCGGCACACGCACCTCGGGCGTGGCGATGCCGGCGGTCTCGTTGCCGTCAACGTCCACGGCGGGCACCCACTGGCGGTAGGGCTTGTCGAGCTGCAGGCGCGGAACGCCCGCCGCATGCTCGGTGACGAACAGCGTGCTGAGCTGGCCGGTGCCCGCCAGTGGCACGGCCGGCGGCGCGGTGGCGCTGCCGTCAGCCACGCGCGGGTGGGCGGACGGCGGCGGCGGCGTGCCGTGCACCACCCAGGCCTCTAGCGCCGCGAGCAGCGCGCGTTCGATGGGCGTCATCGTGACGGGACTGTTGGGCAGGCGGCAGGCGCTGCCGGCATCGGGCGGCTTGGCGAGCCCGGTCGTCACGCCGCCGCCGCCGCCGTGCTGTGTGCCGGGCACGAGGTAGTAGCGCACGTTGGCGGGCAGGATCACGTCGCGGCCCGCGCCGTCGGTCACGTTCAGCGAGCCGCGCCCGCCCCACCATTCGAAGCTGCCATCGATCTGCATCAGCTTGGGGCAGGTGTTGTCGGCTTCGCAGCGCTTGAGCAGGCCGTCGTGTCGGCCGCTGACGGGGTCGGTGAACGTCGCGTAGCTGAACGGGAACTGGTCGCCCTGCATGAAGTGGTCTTCGTGCTGGCGCGACCAGCGCCCCTGCTGCGCGAAGCGCACCGCCGTCCAGGTGCGGCGCCCCCCCGGGATGATGGCCAGCAGGCCGTCGAACACGCGCTGGCCAGTGGCCGCACGGTTGAAGCCGAGGTACAGGAAGTCGCGCAGGAAGCGGCCGGACTGCGAGGTGCCTTCTCCCAGCACCACGTCGAAGTTGTCGGCCGGCTCGGCCGGGCAGTCGCTGCCGCGGGCGCAGGCGGCTGCCTTCATGTCGTTGAGCGGGTTGGGTTGGCCCTGCGCGTCAGCGCGGGCCGTCTTCAGGAAGTGCAGCAGATCGCGCACCGCCGCAAAGCCGATGGCCGCGACGCGCGGCTCGGTGGCGCGGTAGACGAAGCTGTAGATCGTGCCTTTGTCCGGCACCACCGTGCCGCCGCCGGCCACGGGCAGCGCGGCGGGTGGCGTGAAGCGCACGGCCACGCGGCCGTCGGGCAGGGGCAGGTAGTGCCAGTCGGTGACGGCGGCGGCCGGCGTGCTGGCGTAGTCGGCCAGGCCGTCGGCATTGCGCCAGGCCGGGCGGGCCGTGAACTGCACCTCGCTGCGGTCGGTCAGGGAGGCCGGCCGGTGGTTCAGCGTCAGCGTGCTGCCGCCGCCGGCCTGGTCGGGGATGAACTCCTCGCGGCTCATGCCGGTCAGCGGCGTGCCGTCCGCGGCCGTGGCGATGGGAAAGCGCGTGCCGAGCGCCGCCGTCGCGCCACGGCCGGTCAGCGCGACGTCGCCCTGCCAGCCACTCCACACCACGGTGTAGCCGCGGCGCAGCAGCGACGGGAAGTGCTCGCCCGGCGCGGCGCCGTCGGTCAGCGCGCCGCCGCCGATGAACACGCCCTGGCCGAGCTTGCCGCCACGGTTGACGACGTCGTAGAACAGCACGCGGCGGGCGTCCTTCGCGTGCCTGGGGCGCAGCAGCGTGGCGTCGGTGGCGTAGCGCACCCAGCCGTCGGCGTCGCGCGGCGCAAGCGGCAGGTCGACGATGGTGGCGTTGTCCGGGTGGGCGGGGTCCAGCCGGCCGTGCACGATGGCCGTGATGACGACATACGGCCCGGCGGCGCCGGCCGGCGTGGCGCCTTGGTAGGCGTCCTGGGTGGCGATGATCTCCAGGCGGTCGATGACGCCGGCCGGCGCAGCCAGCGCGCCGCCGGCCACACAGGCGAGAAGGAAAAACAGGGTCAGCAGGCGCATCGGGAGATTCATTCGTCCAGGGACGCGGCAGCTTACCGCCCGCTCAGCGGGTGTGCCGTGATGCGCTGCGCGTGCGACGGGCCGTCAATGCTCGGCCGCCGCCACGAGTGATCGCGTGTAGGCATGGGCGGCGCGGTCCTCGCACAGCGCGTCGCGGCTCAGCGTCTCGACGATGCGGCCCTGCTGCATGACGGCCAGGTGTTCGCACAGGTGCGCCACCACGCCCAGGTCGTGGCTGACCAGCAGGTAGGTCAGGCCGTGCCGCTGCCGCAGGTCGGCCAGCAGGTTCAGGATCTCGGCCTGCACCGAGACGTCCAGCGCCGAGGTGGGCTCGTCCAGCAGCAGCAGTGGTGGCCTGAGGATGAGTGCGCGGGCGATCGCGACACGCTGGCGCTGGCCGCCAGAGATCTGGTGCGGGTAGCGGAAGCGGAAATGCAGGGGCAGGCCTACCTGCTGCAGGGCCTCGTCGATGCGCTCCTCGATGCGGTCCAGCCCGTGCACGCGCAGCGGTTCGGCGAGCGCCGTGTGCACGGTGTGCCGTGGATGCAGCGAGCCGTAGGGGTCCTGGAACACCATCTGCGCGCGGGCGGCGTGGGCCAGGCTGCGCTCGCCGTGGTAAGGCTCACCGGCCAGCGTCACCCGGCCCTGCCAGTGGCGGTACTGGCCGGCTAGGCAGCGCAGCACGGTGGTCTTGCCCGAGCCGGACTCGCCCACCAGCCCGAAGGCCTGGCCGCGCGCGATCTCGAAGCCAACGCCGTGCAGCACCGTGCGCGCGGCGCTGCCCTCGCCAAAGGCCAGGCGCAGGTCCTGCACCGACAACATCGCGCTCATGCGGCACTCCAGGCGGCATCCCGCTGCAGCACCGGCAGCACGGCGCGGCGCTGCCGCAGGCTGGGCAGGGCGGCCATCAGGCCCTGCGTGTAGGGGTGGTGGGGCTGGCGCAGCTCGGCAGCGGCCAGCGTCTCGACGACGCGCCCGCCGTACATCACCAGCACGCGGTCGCAGAAGCGGCTGACGAGGTGGAGGTCGTGGCTGATGAACAGCAGGGCCAGGCCTTGCTCGGCCACCAGCTCGTCCAGCAGCTGCAGCACCTCCTGGCGGACCGACACGTCCAGAGCCGAGGTGGGCTCATCGGCGATCAGCAACTGGGGGCGCTGGGCCAGCATCATCGCGATCATCACGCGTTGGCCCATGCCGCCGGACAGCTCGTGCGGGTACTGCGCCGCCACGCGGCGGGGCTCGCGGATGCGCACGCGGGCGAGGAGGGCCTCGATGCGCTCCTCGCACTCGGCGCGCGTCAGTGTCTCGGTGCGCCGCACGGCCTCGCCGATCTGCTGCCCGATGCTCATGACCGGGTTCAGCGAGTACTTGGGATCCTGCATGATCATTGACAGCCGGCGCCCGCGCAGCGCCTGCATGTCGCGCTCGCTGCTGCGCAGCAGGTCCATGCCGTCGAACTGCAGGCGCCGGGCGCTGATGCGCGCCTGCGGCGGCAGCAGTTTCAGCAGCGCGCGGCCGACGGTGGTCTTGCCGGAGCCGGACTCGCCGACGACGGCCAGCTTCTCGCGGCCCAGCGTGAAGGACACGCCATGCACGACGGGCGTGCTGCCGTAGGCGACTTGCAGGCCTTCGACCTGCAGCAGGGGGTGGTCAGTCATGAGGAGGATTGGCGCGGGTCGAGCGCGTCGTTGAGGCCGTCGCCCAGCAAGTTGAAGGCCATGCTGACGGCCAGGATGGCCGCACCCGGCGCTGCCACGGTCCACCAGCTGTCCAGCATGTAGCGGCGGCCCTCGGAGATCATGGCGCCCCACTCGGGCAGCGGCGGCTGGGCGCCCAGGCCCAGGAAGCCCAGGCCCGCGGCCGTCAGCACGACGGAGGCCATGTTCATTGTCAGCCGCACCAGCACCGACGGCAGGCACAGCGGTGCCAGGTGTCGGCACAGCACGCGCAGGTGCGAGGCGCCCTGCAGCTGGGCCGCGACGATGTAGTCGGCGTTGCGCAGCGTCATGGCCTCGGCACGGGCCAGGCGGGCGATCGCCGGCCAGGCGGTCAGCGCGATGGCGAGCACGGCGTGGTCCAGCCCCGGGCCCAAGGCAGCAACGAAGGCCAGCGCCAGCACCAGGCTGGGGAAGGACAGGAAGACGTCGGCCACGCGCATGCACAGCAGGTCGACGCGGCCGCCGAAGTAACCCGACACCACGCCGATGCCCATGCCCAGCGGGCCCACCACGACCGTCACCAGCACGACGATGAACAGCGTGATGCGGGTGCCGTGCACGAGGCGGCTGAAGACGTCGCGGCCGAACTCGTCGGTGCCGAACCAGTGGATGCTGCTGGGCGGCTGCAATGCGGCGGCGAGGTCCTGACGCAGCGGGTCGTGGGTGGCGATCCACGGTGCGAACAGCGCCATCAGCACGAGCAGGGCGATGACGGCCATGCCGATGGCCGTCAGCGGGTTGGCGAGCAGCTTGCGCGCGGTGGCGCTGGCGTCGGCCCACCAGGCTTGCCAGGCGCCGCCGGGCGCGGGGAGGGTGGAGGTGGTCATGTGCGGGCTCGCGGGTCGAACACGCGGTACAGCGCGTCGGCGGTCAGGTTGAGGGTGACGAACAGCAGGCCGATGACCAGTACCGACCCCATCACCGCGTTCATGTCCCCCAGCAGCAGGCTGCCGGTCAGGTAGCTGCCGAAGCCGGGCCAGCCGAACACGGTTTCCACGAGCACGGCGCCTTCCA
Organism: Pelomonas margarita; assembly: GCF_043555875.1. Classification (NCBI taxonomy): domain Bacteria; kingdom Pseudomonadati; phylum Pseudomonadota; class Betaproteobacteria; order Burkholderiales; family Sphaerotilaceae; genus Roseateles; species Pelomonas margarita. The sequence continues at coordinate 459,864 of NZ_JBIGHW010000001.1, forward strand.
GCAGCCCGCCGTAGGCCAGCGCCAGGATGGTCAGCAGCTGCACGCGGATGTTCAGGAAGGCGTGGCCCCACACCACCTGGCGCCGCGTGAGGCCCTTGACGCGCGCGGTGGTGATGTACTCCTGGCTCAGCTGGGCGAGCATGAAGCTGCGCGTCATGCGGCTGAGATACGCCATGGAGTGCAGGCCCAACACGCAGGCCGGCAGCAGCAGGTGACGCAGCGCGCTGCGAAAGGCCGCCATGTCGCCGGCCAGCAGCGTGTCGACGAGCATCAGGCCGGTCACGCGCGGGATGGCGCCCTCGAACCCCAGGCCGATGCGGCCGATGCCGCCGGCCCAACCCAGCCACGCGTAGAACACCAGCAGGCCCATCATGCCGAACCAGAAGATCGGCGTGGAGTGGCCAAGCAGGCCGACGACACGGGCGACGTGATCGGGCCAGCGCTTGTGATGACTGGCCGCCCACACGCCCAGCGGCACTCCCAGCAGCGCGCCGAGCACGATGGCCAGCGTGGCCAGCTCCAGCGTGGCAGGCAGGACGCGGGCCAGGTCTTGCGTGACTGGCAGGCCGGTGAGCAGCGAGCGGCCGAGCTCGCCCTGCGCGAGGTCGCCCAGGTAGCGGCCGAACTGCACCCACAGCGGCCGGTCCAGGCCGAGCTGCTGGTGGACCTGCTCGTAGGTGGCGCGGTCGGCGTCGGGGCCGACGATGGCCAGCACCGGGTCTAGCGGCATCACGCGGCCGATCATGAAGGTCAGCAGCAGCAGGCCCAGCAGGGCCAGCCCGGCGCTGCCGCCATGGCGCATCCAGCGACTCGTCATGCGCGACTCTCCTTGTGAACCTCGCGCAGCCGCGTCGCGCCGCTAGGGTGGCCGTGGTAGCCCTGCACGGCGCGGCGCAGCACCTGCGTGTCCAGCATCTGCGCAATAGGCTGGATGGCGCCGATGTGGCTGTCAAAGCGCTGCTGTGCTTGGTGGTAGAGCGCGGTCTGTGCGACCGCGTCGGGCGCCAGCAGGGCCTGTTCGATGAGGCGGTTCAGTGCCGTGTCCGCATGGCCGGTGCGCCACCCCTGAAAGTTGCTCAGGCGCGCGCTGTCGCGGTTGTCGGGGTTGTAGACCAGCGCACGCAGGCTGGAGTGCGGGTGCGCCTCACCGCCCCCGCCGCCGCGACCGACAACGATCTCGAAGCTGCGCTCGCGCATGGCGCCGTAGACCTGATTGCCGGTGCCCGGCAGGATACTGGCGCGGATGCCGCCTTCCGCCAGCGTGGCCTGCAGGCTGGTGGCGATGCCGGTGAAGGGCGCCTCGGCGATGACGCGGATGGTGGTGTCGAAGCCGTCGGGCAGGCCGGCCTCGGCCAGCAGCCGGCGTGCGGCGGCGGGGTCGAAGCGGTAGCCGGGATGCGGCAGCGAGGCCGGCAGCCCCGGTGGCACGGGGCGCATCTGCAGCGCGCCGTAGAAGGGCAGCACGCCGGTGGCGACGCCGTGGAAGTCAATCAGGTGGCGCAGCACGGCGCGGCGCACGCGTTCGTCCGCAAAGCGCGGGTGGCGGGCATTGACGGCCACGTAGTACATCGTGGCGCGGCGCACTTCCTCGACGACGAGCTCGGGGCGCTTGGCCAGCGCGCGCACGTCGGGCGCGGACATGCCGCCGGCGATGTCCAGGTCGCCGCGCATCAGCATCAGCCGCAGCGTCTGCGACTCGGTCATGTGGCGGAAGACCACGCGGCGCAGCTTGGCCGCGGGCTGCCAGTAGGTGGCCACGCGGCGCATGGTCAGCAGCTCCTTGGGGCGCCATTCCTCCAGCTCAAAGGCGCCGGAGCCGGCGGCATGCGTGGTGAGCCAGGCATTGCCGAGGTCGCCGCGTTGCTCGTGGGCGAGCACGGTGTCGCGGTCCAGCACGTAGCCGCTCATGGAGGTGGCCAGCGTCATCAGCACCAGCGCCGGGTCGGTGGGCTGGGGCAGGTCGATGGCCAGCGTCTGCACGTCCTCGGCGCGGATGTTTGTCGTGGCGTTGGCGGCCGTGAAGCCGTAGCTCTTCCACACCGACGCCAGCGCGAGGTTGAGCTTCAACACCCGCTGCAGCGACCAGGCCGCGTGCGTGGCCGTCAGCGGCCGGCCGCTGGCGAATCGCACGTCGCCGCGCAGCGTCAGCGTTAGGCGCCGGCCGGCGTCGCTCACGGTCCATGACTGTGCGAGGCTGGGGCGCAGCCGCGTCGGGTCGGCCGCGTCGACTTCGAGCAGGCTGTCGTAAAGGTTGCAGGCCACGGTGGCCGCGTCCAGGCCGGTGGCGGCGGCCGGGTCCAGCGAGAGCAGGTTGTTCATGCTCATGCCGATCAGCAGCTGGTCGTCGGGGGACTCGGCCTGGGCCGCGCCCCAGCCGGCGGCCAGCAGCGCGGGAAGACTGCGGCGGCGCAGCGGCAGTTGCAAAGCGGGCAGCATGGCGGCTCAGCGGGTAGGGCGGGTCGCGACCCGCCGTGGGGTGGTGCCGGGCCCATCGTGTCGGCGGGTCGCGACCCGCCCTACGAACTTGCGCAACAGGGGCGGTGTCATCTTCAGTACGTCGCGACCGTGTGGCGCGCGATGTAGTCGAAGTTGATGTCTTCGCCCAGGCCCGGCTGCTGCGGCAGGTGCACGAAGCCGTCCGTGTCCATGGGGTCGACGAGGGCGTTCATATACGCGGGCACCTCGTCGTAGTCCAGGAAGGGGTGCAGCAGGCCGCGCTCGTACCAGCGGCAGTTGCGGATGGCGCCGACGACGGCCAGGTTGGGCGCGCCGTTGCCGTGCACCTCGCAGTTCATGCCGAAGGACTCGGCCAGGTGGGCCACCTTCATCGTCGGCGCGATGCCGCCGCAGCCGGTGACGCCAGCACGCAGGATGTCGCTGGCGCCGGCCTTGACCCAGTCGGCCCGCGCATAGTGCTTGCCCGACAGGCTCTCGGGGCCGAGCAGCGGCACGTCGAGCTGGCCGGCCAGCCAGGTGTAGGAGGCCGTGCTCTGCTCGTTCATCATTTCCTCGAACCACGCGAAGTTCAGCTCCTCCAGCGCGCGGCCGATGCGCAACGCGTCGGTGCGGCTGTATTCGTGGTAGCCGTCCAGCATGAGCTCGATGTCCGGCCCTACCGCCTCGCGCACGGCGGTGCAGGCCTTGATGTCCATCGCGACGCTGGGCGCGAACGAGACCGGCGGCATCCAGGTGTGCAGCTTGATGGCCTTGTAGCCGCGTGCCACGAGCTGACGCGCGAAGTCGGCGTATTCCTCGGGGGTGGACAGGCCGCCTTTGAGTTCGTCACCGCACATGGTGCTGCCGTAGGCGGGCACCTTGTCACGGTAGCCGCCCAGCAGCTGGTAGACCGGCACGCCCAGCGTGCGGCCGATGAGGTCGTGCAGTGCGCTGTCGACGGCGCCCAGCGCCCGATCGGTCAGCTGGCCGGCGCTGCCGCGCTGCCAGTGCTCCAGCTCGCACCACAGCTTCTCGCGTTGCAGCGCATCGCCGCCCACCAGCACGCGGCGCACGAATTGGTTCAGCACGTGCGGGCGCACCACCTGCGGCGGCGCGAAGCAGTGGCCTTCCACGCCATCGGTGCTGCGGATGCTCAGCAGCGCCAGGTGGCCCGTGCCCAGCGGGCCGGGGTGGGAGTGGCCGGCGGCGTCGACCGAGCGCCGTGTGGGGTGCGTGAATTCGACGGCGCGCACGCTTTCAATCTTGATCATGGTCTGCAATCTCGTCAGTCGTCTGATGACATGCAGTGTACATAGCGAGCGACGAATTGCCAGTGTTTTCAGGGAAAACCACGATTAAATCGCGGATGGCGTGTCAACAAAGATGGGATGGTTTGCCTATACTGACATCAGTCGTCAGATGACTTGGCGACACAGTAGACCCGCCATGAACAGCAACGCCCCCTCACCCGCCAGTGCCCGCCCGCCCAGCCTGTCGCAGCGCGTCGTCGACGGCTTGTCGGAGCGCATCGCCAGTGGCGCGCTGAAGCCGGGTGACCGCGTGCCCACCGAGCCGGTGCTGATGCAAGAGTTTGGCGTCAGCCGCAGCGTGGTGCGCGAGGCCGTGTCGCGGCTGCAGGCCAGCGGGTTGCTGCGCACGCAGCAGGGCGTGGGCAGCTTCGTGCTGGCGCCGCAGGTGCGTCTGCCGTCGCTGCAGCAGGCAGCCGGTGCGGAGCTGAAGCTGCAGCAGAAGCTGGCCATGCTGGAGCTGCGCCTGAGCCTGGAGCCGGAGGCCGCTGCGCTGGCCGCCCAGCGGCGCACGCCCGAGCAGTTGCGCGCGATGGAGCAGGCTCTGGACGACTTCGATACCCAGCACACCACAGGCGAGGGCACGGCCGAGGCGGACTTCCGCTTCCACGAGCTGATCGCCCAGGCCACCGGCAACGAATATTTCTCGCACGTGCTGCGCACGCTGGGCAACGCCACCATGCCGCGCCAGGCGGCAGCCCGCCGCACCAGCACCAGTACCAGCGCCACGAAGGCCGCACGCTTCGGCGAGTCGTCGCCCGAGCTGCGGCCGGGCAAGGAGATCACGGCCCAGGAGCACTGGGCCGTGCTGGAGGCCATCCGCCGCGGCGACGCCGCTGGCGCGCGGGCGGCCATGTTCATGCACCTCAACAACAGCCGCGAGCGCATGAAGACCGCGAGCCGCTGACCCGCCCCCGGGGCCCAGGCACGCAGAGGCCGCGCCCCTTTCCGCCCCTCACAGGAGACAAGACATGCACCACCCCCGCCGCCCCTCGGGCGCCCGCCCCAGCGCGATCGCGCTTGCGTTGATGAGCCTGGTCGGCACGCCCGTGCTGGCGCAGGAGCCGGAGCGCGCCGTCATCGAGCGCGTGGAAGTCACCGGCTCCATCATCCGGCGCTCCATCAATGACGAGGCGGCGCTGCCAGTCACGTCGATGAAGGCGACCGAGCTGAGCGCCCGCGTCAACACCGAGCTCAAGGACATGATGCTGGAGTTGCCGCAAGCCAATTCGCTCGGCACCAATGCCGGCACGGCCGGGCCCATGACCAGCCTGCGTGGCTTCGGCCCCATGCGCACGCTGACGCTGCTGAACGGTCGCCGCCTGGCCAAGGAGCCGCTGACCAATCAGTACGTCAGCGTCAACGTGATGCCGCGCATGGCGATGAGCCATGTGGACATCTTGCGCGACGGCGCCTCGTCCAGTTACGGCTCCGACGCAATGGGTGGCGTGCAGGCCTTTTACACGCTGCCGGCCTACACCGGTGTGGGCATCAAGGTGGAGGTCATGCAGCCCGAGCGCTCGGGCGGTGGCGCCACGCGGGCGCTGGGCCTGATCGCCGGCGTGGGCGACCTGGCGCAGGACCGCTGGAACGTTTATGCCGCGTTCGACATCCAGAAGCGCGAGGAACTGCCCCGCTCGGCACGGCCCGAGCTGACGGACGGCTCGGCGCTGACGGCGCTGGGCATCAGCACGGCGCCGGGCCTGGGCGCTGCCGCAACGCCGGGCAACTTCACCGATCCCACCAACCCGACCACGTCGCTGCGCACGGTACGCCACAACCCGATGTACGCCACCGGCTGTCTGCCGCCGTACTCGGTGCCCAGCACCTCGGGCGGCCGCCAGACCTGCTTCCTGGACGCCAACACCCAGTACACGACGTTCGGCAACCGCAACGGCATCCTGAACTTCTACGCGCAGGGCAAGCTGCAGTTGCCGGGCGACCACTTGCTGACGGCCGAGTTCAATCACAGCCAGTTCGAGGTCGACCAGTACAACAACCCCGCCGCGCCCACGGTGCGCCTGACCAGCACCCATCCCTACTACCCGGGCAATGGCAAGGTGCCGGCGGTGGCCGGGCTGAACCTGGCCGGCCGGCCCATCGACGTGCTGTGGTCGGTGGCAGACGCCGGCGCGCGCATCCGCAACGACGTGCACAGCAATGACCGCCTGGTGCTGACCGCCGAAGGCGTGCTCGGCAACTGGGATTACCGTGCCGGGCTGAACTACGGCCGCTCGGAGCGCAACACCAAGGCCGGCTCGGGCTGGCTGAAGGTGAGCGGAATCGCCAGCGTGCAGGGCACGACGTCGCGCACGCTGTACCTCGACCCCAAGCTCAACCCCTTCGGCCTGCAGGATGCGGCCGGGCTGGAGCTGCTGGCCGGGGCGTCGCTGGACGGTCGCACGCTGCGCCTGCACCGGGCCGAGAACAGCAGCCTGGATGCGACCTTTTCGCGCGCCGTGATGAAGCTGTCCGGCGGCGACATGATGCTGGCCATGGGCGGCGAGCTGCGCCGCGACACCTGGCGCGCCATCGGCCAGGCCGCCAACGACGTGTCCGCCGCGCTGAACGGCCAGATCGACCTGCTGGGCGGCGACAACCTCGCCAGCGGTGCCACCTCGGCCACCAGCACGCAGATCGGCCGCACCATCACGTCGCTGTATGCCGAGCTGGATGCGCCTATCCGCCGCGACCTGACGCTGAACGCCTCGGTGCGTGGCGACAAGTATGGCGACCTGGGCGAGACCACCGTGAACCCCAAGCTCAGCGCACGTTGGACGCCGCTGAAGAGCCTGGTGCTGCGCGCCTCGGCCAACACCGGCTACCGCGCGCCCAGCCTGCCCGAGATCTACACCAAGGAAACCGAGCGCACGCTGATCCCGGTGTTCAACGACCCGCTGAACTGCCCCACGGTCAACGGCGTGCCGACGGCCAAGGCTGGCTTTGCGCCCGAACTGGTCTGCGGCCTGACCGGCTACAACCAGATCACCAAGGTGCCCAACAACGCCGGCGTGCAGCCCGAGACCTCGCGCAGCCTGACCTTCGGCGCCGGCTTCGAGCCGCTGAAGAACCTGACGCTGACGCTGGACTACTGGCGCACGCAGATCGACGACGTCATCGGCAACCGCGCTATCGACTACATCCTGGCCAACCCGGCCACCTACCCCAGCCTGTACCTGCGCAACGCCGACGGCACGCTGGGCGTGCTGTCAGCCACCGGCTCGCGCGATGCGGTCATCAACACGCCGTCCAACGTCGGCTCGATGCGAGGCGCGGGGCTGGACGCGAGCGTCAAGTACGTGGCGCCCAAGCAGGCCTGGGGCACGCTGTCCGGTGGCATCGACATCGCCTACCTGACGCGCTGGGATGCGCGCTCGGAAGGTGTCAACGGCGGCAACTGGGTCTCGGCGCTGGGCTACTACAACGACGTGGTGCCTGTGAACCCGAATGCCGGCCTGTCCAACGCGACGCGCGGCCTCAACAACCGCTGGCGCCACACGGCCCAGGTCGCCTGGCAGGGCGCCGACTGGATGGTGCAGCTGTCCCAGCGCTACCAGAGCAAGATCGTTGACCAGAACCTCGCGGCCGCCACCGGCGCCGGCACCACCGGGCCGCGCGACGTGGCCGCCTACGCCCAGTACAACCTGATGGTGAAGTACAGCGGCATCAAGAACGTCAAGCTGTCGCTGGGCGTCAGCAACCTGCTGGACAAGGCCCCGCCGCTGACCAACCACACCGCCTACCGCGGCTACCTCACCAGCGTCGCCGACGTGCTGGGCCGTGCCTATGTGCTGACGGCCGACTACCGCTTCTGAGGCGCCGCACCCGGCCTGCTCTCCCTGGTGTCTTCGAGCCTGTCGTGGCCTGCCACGACAGTGCCGGCGAAGGCCTTTACGCCCCGGCTGATGTCGGGGCTTTTTTACGCGCGCAAAGCAAGGCCGTGCTGCATGGCAGTCGGCGCATAACCAAGGAGTGATATCGCTATCATTTGCTTGTTATTCAAACAACGATGAGGCAAGCATGAGACAAGGTCGCGGGTGTGGATGGCGGCGGGCCGGTGTGGCGTTGTCGGCGGCGATGGCGTTTGGCGTGGGCGCTTTGCAGGCCGCCGCAGAGGCGCCGGCGGCCAGGCCGGCCACGTTCGACAACCCGGTGCTCAGCGGCTTCGCGTCCGACCCCAGCGTGTGCCGAACGGGGGAGGACTTCTACCTCGTCACCAGTACCTTCGAGTATCTGCCCGGCCTGCCGGTCTACCACAGCCGGGACCTGGTGCACTGGCGTCTGATCGGCAATGCGCTGAGCCGCGAAAGCCAGCTCACGTTCGTGGGCCGCAAGAGCTCGCAGGCCATCTTCGCGCCCACCATCCGCTGCGAGGGCGGGCGCTTCTACATCGTCACCACGGATGTGGGCGGCATCGGCAACTTCTTCCTCACTGCGGACAACCCGGCCGGCCCGTGGTCCGACCCCGTGCGTCTGCCCGAGAACGTGTTCGGCATGGACCCGTCCTTCTTCTTCGACGACGACGGCACCGTGTACTACACGCGCCACGGCGGCGGCCGCAACGGCGGCGTCTACCAGGCCCGCGTGGACCTGAAGGCCGGCAAGCTGCTGGAGGAGCCCCGCCTGGTGTGGAGCGGCATGGGTGGCATCTGGCCCGAGGGGCCCCATCTGTACAAGCGCGACGGTTGGTACTACCTCATGATTGCCGAGGGCGGTACGTCGTACGACCACCGCATCACCATGGCCCGTTCGCGCTCGCCGTGGGGGCCGTTCGAGCCCCATCCCGACAACCCCGTCCTGACGCACCGCCATCTGCCCGAGCACCCCTTGCAGGCGCTGGGTCATGCCGACCTCGTGACCACGCCGCAGGGTGAATGGTGGGCCACGCTGCTGGCCATCCGGCCGCAGGCGGCCGACGGCCAGCGCCACCACCACATCGGCCGGGAGACGCTGCTGTCCCCGGTGCGCTGGCGGGCGGACGGCTGGCCGGTGTTCGGCCAGAACGGCGCGCTGGCCCAGCCCCAGCCCACCGCGGGCCTGCCGAGCTGGCAGCCCTGGCCGGCGCCGCCGTTGCGTGAGCGTTTCGTGGCCGACCGGCCGCTGCCGCCGCACTGGGTCTTCCTGCGCACGCTGGCGGCGGGCCAGTGGTCGCTGACCGACAAGCCGGGGCGTCTGCGCCTGATCGGCGCGCGCATGGGGCTGGAGGTGGTGGGCACGCCGACTTTTGTCGGGCGCCGCCAAGAGCGGCTGAACCAGCGCTTCGCCGCGGAGCTGGACTTCCAGCCGCAGGTCGACGGTGACGCTGCCGGCCTGGCGTTGCGCATGAACGAATCCCACCACGCGCTGCTGCGGGTGACGGGCGCCGACAAGCGCCGGGTCGACTGTGTGCTGCGCACCGGCGGCGAGCCGCAGGTGCTGGGGTCGGCCGCGCTGGCGGCGGGCGCGGTGCAACTGCAGGTGCATGCCGATCCGCAGCAGTACCGGCTCAGTTGGCGGCTGGCCGGGCAGGGCGACTGGCAGCCGTTATGCCGCATTCCCACACATCGCCTTTCCACGGAGACGGCGACCGGCTTCACCGGCGTCTACCTGGGCCTGTATGCACTGAGCGGCAGCGCGAAGCCGGCGGCGGCCGATGTGGCCTGGGTGGAGTTCGAGCCGCTGGGGCCTTGAGGGTCGCAGCCCGTCCCGGTGAGGGGCGGCCGGGTCCTGCGCCGTGCTCACCGGGAAAACGATAGGACGTCGGACAACGGACGAGACTAGACTGAAATGATTGCGTTACCAATATTGCGTTGGTTTACCAGCAATCGCGGGGCGGCCATTGGCCGCACCCAGTCAGCAAGAGCCCCCAGAACAGGGCCAACCAGGAGACAAGAGTGAACCAGTCCCTCATGGGTGTCGGTCAGCGACGCCTGCGCGCGGCGCGCGATGTTTTCGCAACCACCACGCTGGCCGGCATGATTGCCTGCGCCTATGCGCAAGGCGTGCAGCCCCCGGCCGCCGCGGCCTCCGCACCCAAGCCGGCCGCCGCCAAGACCAATACGCTGGACACCGTGACGGTGACCGGTTATCGCAGCTCGCTGGCCAATGCCGCGCGCGAGAAGCGCGACGACATTGGCCTGAGCGAGACGGTGTTCGCTGAGGACATCGGCAAGTTCCCGGATTCCAGCATCGCCGACTCGTTGTCCCGCGTGCCCGGCGTGCGCGTGAACCGCGCCACCATCGACGGCGAGGGTCTGAACATCTCCATCCGTGGCATGGGCGCCAACTTCACGCGCGTGCTGTTGAACGGTGCGCCCATGGCGTCGGCCTCGGCTGGCCACTGGGGCGGCACCATCAGTGCCAACCGCGAGGTGGACATGGACTTCCTGCCGTCGGAGCTGTTCCGCAGCGCGACGGTCTACAAGAGCCAGCGCGCCAGCGTGCTGGAGGGTGGCATCGCCGGCACGGTGGACATGCGCAGCGTGCGCCCGTTCGACAAGCAGGGCTTCCGCTCCGCGTTCACCGTCAGCGGCAACTACCGCAACCAGGTCGGCAAGTGGAGCGACACCGGCTCGGCGCTGGTCAGCAACACCTGGCGTCACAACACGCTGGGCGACTTCGGCGTGCTGGTCGGCGCGGCCTGGGGCAACACGCAGTACAAGACCACCGGCTTCCAGACGGTGGACATGCGCAACTTCCAGCTCAAGTCCTTCCAGGCGCTGGCCAGCGACAGTCCCAACAACACCGGCGGCGGCTCGCAGTCAACGCCCGACACCGTGCCCTCGGGCCTGGCGCTGGATGCGCTGCCGGCCTATGCGCGCCCCCTGCTCGTGCCCGGTGCGCAGATCAACCGCCAGATGCTGCTGGATCTGAACCCCGGTGCCAGCATCAAGCAGATCGACAACGCGCTGATGGGCCGCCTGGGCCGCCACCTCAGCTACGAAGGCGAGCGCGAACGCGCCAGCGGCATCGTCAGCCTGCAGTGGCGTCCCAACGAGAAGTGGGACGTCTACCTGGACATGATGGGCGCCGAGAAGTCCAACAAGATGGTCTACAACGCGATGAACGCCGGCACCCGCGCGAACACGCCCATCCCCATCGGCATGGAGTTCGACCGCAGCGACTGCACCAGCGGCTGCGTGCTGACCAAGGCCACCTTCGCCAACACCTTCTGGTCGCTGGAGTTCCGGCCCATGGAGGAGAAGACCAAGTTCTGGAGCTTCAACCCCGGCTTCGAGCTGCGCCCCAGCGACGACCTGACGATCGATGCGCACGTCAACGTGACCTACAGCGACTTCTACCGTGACATGCCCACGGTGCTGCTCGCCACGCGCTCGCCCAATTCCGTCATCACCTACGACAACTCACGCCCGGGCGAGCTGCCGCGCTACGGCAGCAACCTGAACATCAACGACCCGGCCAACTTTGGCTGGTACCAGGGTGGCCAGGGCCTGTCGGGCCTGCGCATGGACCTGTACGACCGCCGCAACACCACCAATGGCTTCCGTGCCAACGCCAAATACGGCGACGAGATGTTCAACATCAAGGCCGGCGTGGCCTACGACGACATCGAGCGCCGCTACCGCAGCTACGGCGTGGCCGACGCATGGATGAACGTCGCCTGCGGCGGCAACATGAACTACCGGTTCTTCGCGCCCAACACTCAGCTGCGCCAGCCGGGCTGCGACGGCCGCACGACCACCGGCGTCATGGCTGATGCCGCCACGGCCTACCCCGGCTTCGGCCGTGGCTCCAGTGCCGGCGCCCCGGCGCTGGCCTACCTGGGCTCGGTCGTGCCCAATGCCAAGGTGCCGGACTACGCAATGGCGTCCAGCCAGGGCTTCATCACCGTCAACTGGGACAAGTTCGCCAAGGACACCGACTACGCCTATTTCCGCGACAACATCCGCCGCGGCTTCAACAACGGCAGCGGCGGCTATATCCGCGAGGAGGTGTTCGGCGCCTACGCCGAGGCCACCGGCATCCTCAAGCCCTTCGGTCGCACGCTGCGCTACAACGCCGGCCTGCGCCTCACCGAGACGCAGCAGACCATCGGCGAGGTCGTCGCCCAGGCCGACCCGCGCAACACCGGCATCGGCAATGGCGGCCAGTACGACAACATCGCCGTCTGGAACTACGAGTCCACGGTTTACACCAACCTGCTGCCGTCCTTCTCGCTGGCCTACAACATCACGCCCAGCCTGATCGCGCGGGCCTCGGGCTCCAAGTCCATGACGCGGGCCAACCCGGCCGACCTGCGCCAGACCCGCCTGACCATCGGTGACCAGGGCGCGCGCCAGGGCAACCTGACCAACCCCAAGCTGTCGCCGTTCAAGTCCAACAACTTCGACCTGGCGCTGGAGTACTACATGAGCCGCGAGGCCTATGTGGCGCTGAGTGCCTTCGGCAAGGACCTGACAGGCCGCCCCGCCAACCGCATCGTCAGCTACACGCTGGCGCAGCTGGACGCGCTGTACGGCACCGTGGGCCTGACCGATGCGCAGACCCAGTCCGTCACCGCCAGCGGCGGGCGTGACCGCCACCTCGTCGAGATCACCGAGCCCTTCAACATCAGCGCCAAGCTGAAGGTGCGCGGCGCCGAGCTGACCTGGCAGCAGCCGCTGGACTTCCTGCCGGTCAAGGGCTTCGGCTTCACGGCCAACTACACCTACACCAAGCAGACCGACACGCTGCCCAATGCGCTGCCGGTGGCCGGTGTGCCGCCGCGCACCGACAACCTGACGCTGTACTACGAGCGCGACGGCTACAGCTTGCGCGTCTCGCGCCAGCACCAGGCCGAGCACATCGTGGGCTCCAGCGTGGGCCTGTCCACGCCGGCCGCCTACATGTGGACGACGGCGCGCACGCAGTACGACCTGTCGGCCGGCCTCAACTTCAAGCAGGCCTTCGGCTTCAAGTACGACACCAGCCTGAATCTCAGCGTCTGGAACGCCACCAATGCGATCAGCCGCACCTGGGTGCAGTTCCCGGGCGCCACGTTCGACGAGTACAAGCCGGGCCCCAGCTACAACGTGTCCATGCGCATGGCCTTCTGAGGCGTGCTGCGCAAGTTTGCCGGCGCCTGGGTGGCGCCGGCCTCTGGTGCCCTCGGTTGGGCTTGGGCCGGCTGCAAAGCCGGCCTTTTTTGTGGCGTGCGCGCCGGGAATGTCATGAACCAGGCCAGCTTTTCTTTGCGTGCCTTCGTGTTCTCCTGGGCTTTGATGGCGGCCCAGGCGGGCGCCGCGCAGCCGCACGCGCCGGGCAGCAACCCTGCGCTGCGTGACGTGTTCACCGCCGACCACCCGCTCGGCCCGTTCAAGGACGCACGCGGCAGCGCCCTCGTCACCGACGCCACCACGCCCAGCCCCTACGGCTGGAACGACATCGACCCCACGGTCTTCATCGACGACGACGGCAGCGCCTGGATGGCTTGGGGCAACCCGGTGCTCTACCTGGCCCGGCTCAAGCCGAACATGACCGAGCTGGACGGCCCCATCGAGAAGATCGCGCTGCCCAACTACACCGAGGGGCCCTGGCTGTCCAAGCGCCGGGGCCTGTACTACCTGACCTACGCCTCCATGGCCCGCCAGGGCCTGTGGGAGCACCTGTCCTACGCCACCGCGCCCAGCATGCGCGGCCCCTGGACCTACCGCGGCGAGCTCACCGGCACCGCGCGCAACAGCTACACCATCCACGCCGGCCTCATCGACGACTTCCGGGGGCGCTCCTACCTCGTCTATCACAACGCCACGCTGACGCTGCCGGACGGCCAGACCGGCGCCCTGGGGCGGCGCTCCGTGGCGCTGGAGTACCTGCACTACCTGGAAGACGGCACGCTGGTGCCGGTGGCCCAGACCGAGGCTGGCGTGAGCGGGCCGGCCACACCGCCGCCCGCCCGGCCGGCAGTGCCGGACCACGGCCGCAGCGACCCGCAGCTGCGGGTGGGGCAGTTCATCACCGGCTACCCGTCGGCCTGGCGCGGCGAGGTCCGGCTGGCCTCGGTGCGCTCGCCCTTCGAGCAGGCACCCGAGCCCTGGGGGTTCAATAGCCATGGCGGGGCGGCCCGCTTGGCCCAGACCTTTGTGCCACGCGCCGATTTCACGCTGGGCCGCATCAGCCTGTATGCGGGCGACGGGCAGGGTACGTCCGCCACCGCGCCGCTGCGGCTGGCACTGCTGGACCTGGGGCCTGCGCAGTCCGATGCCGACAGCCTGGGCAGCGGCGCCGAGCTGCTGGGCGGCGGGGATGGCCTCGCGCTCGCCTACCAGCCGCAAGGCGCCGGCCTGCTGGAGCTGACGCTTGCGGGTGGCCCGCCGGTACAGCTGAAGGCCGGCCGCCGCTACGCGCTCGAACTGCGCGGCCCGCGTGGCGCGCTCAGCTGCTATCTGCGCGCCAGCCGTGGCGATGCCTACGCCGACGGCGCGGCCTACCTGGACGGCCGGCGCTTCCACGACAAGCAGGGCCGCACGGCCGACTTCGCCTTCGCACTGCACGACGCCGCGCCGTGAGGCGCGTGGCCAACGCGTTCAGTCGGCCGGCGGCCTGTCGCTGAACTGCACGCTGTCCACGTCCAGGTGGCCGCCCTCGCGGTCCGGGTTGAAGCAGAACAGCGCTACCTGCGGGCCCTGGAAGGTGCCGGTGCGCCAGTCGTAGATCAGCTCGAACTCGTCGCCCAGCGGCCGCGCCTGCGCGCCGTCCAGCCAGGACAGCCGCCCGCGTGCGCGCCCGAAGTCCATCTCGAGCCGCAGCGTCACGCGGCTGGCCGCCAGCGGCACGGCCGGGCCGGGCAGGGTGGTGGCGTCCTGGCTGTCGCCCTGGTCGATGAGGGTGTGGCGCTGCAGCGAGAGGCTGCCGTCCGCCGCCCGCACGACAGCGATGCCGGCGTTCACCTTGCCCAGTGTGCCCAGGCCACAGCGGTCGCCGGCGGCCAGGCCGCGCAGGTCCAGCTGCGCGTCGGCGCGGCTGTACGGGCCCTGGCCCTTCTGCGTCAGCGTGTTTCGTGCGGTCCAGAAGCTGCGGGCCGTCGTCGCCTTCAGGCGCAGGAAGCCCGGCCGCTCGGTCAGCGACCAGCGCGTGTCGTCGGGGTTGTGATTCCACGCCCATTGCAGGCCGAGCTGCGGCGCGTCGAAGCCGTCCGAGGTGGCTGGCGCGGCGCGTGGCTGGCCCTGCACCGGCTTGCGCGCGATGGCCGGCACGCGGCCGGGCGCCTCGGGCGTGCCCCACACGGGCCAGTCGTCGCGCCAAAAGATGGGGCTGAAGTTGGTGACGCGGCCGATGGCCGGCCGGTCCTGCATGACGAAGCCCCACCAGCGACCGTCCGCCAGATCCACGATGGCGCCCTGGTGGCCGCCGGTCTCGGCGCTGTTGATGGACGGGATGGTTTCCCACGGGCCGGTGAGCGCGCGCGCGCGCGAGATCGTCATCGCCAGCCGGCGGGGCACCGCGTTGAACAGGTAGATCCAGTCGCCACGGCGTATCAGCTTGGAGCCCTCGGCGCCGGGGATGTGGTGGATCTGGCGCGCCTCGGTCACGCGGGTGAGGTCCGGGCTCAGCGACAGCAGCGTCACAGTGCCGTCGCTGCCGATGGCGGTGGCGATGTAGGCGCGGCCGTCGGTGTCGAAGAACAGCGCCGGGTCGAAGGCGGCGCGGTCCAGCGTGTGGCAGCGCCACGGGCCGGCCACCTGCGCGGCGCGGCACAGCCGCGTGTGCTGGCCCACCACGGTGAACGCCACGATGAACTCGCCTTGGTGGAAGCGCAGGCTGGGCGCGAACACGCCGCGCCGGTAGACGTTGCCGCCGTCCAGGTCGAAGGCCGGCCCGCCGGGCAGGCGCGGCAGCACATGGCCGGCGATGGTCCAGTTGACGAGGTCGCGCGAGTGCAGGATGCGCAGCCCCGGCGCGTTCGCGAAGGTGGTGGTGGCGAAGTAGAAGTCCTCGCCGACGCGGATGACGTCGGGGTCGGGGTAGTCGGCGTTCAGCGGCGGGTTGGTGTATGTGCCGTCGCCGTTGTCGGCCTGCCAGGCGCTGGCGAGCGGAGCGGTCAGTACAGCCGCCGCGAAGGCTGCGGCCATCAGCGACCGGGCGATGCCGGTGAGCTGCATGTACATCATGGAAGGTTGTCCTTCAGGTAGATCTCGATGCGCGGGGGCGTGGCGTCGGCGGGCGGCGGCTGGCGCGCCAGCCGGGCCAGCGCCCAGCGGCAGGCGAGTTGCGTCTGCTGCGCGGCCGACTGCCCGATGACCGCGCTGGCCGTGCCGTCCTGCAGTGCCGCGCGGGTGTGTGGCGTCAGCTCGTGGCACACCCAGGCCAGGCCGCTGCCCTGCAGCGCCCCGTGCAGCCCGTCGTCGCCTGCCTCGATGCTGTACAGCCCCACCAGCGCCGGCTGCTCGGCGCGCAGCTGCGCCAGCAGCGCCCGCGCCAGCTCGGGCCGCCCGCCCGACACGCGCGGCGCCAGTAGTTCGAGCCGATCCTGCTCGGGCGCCATGCGCTCCTGGAACCCGGCCAGGCGCTGGGCCTGGCCCAGCAGTGCCGGCGAGCCCAGCAGGACGCCGATCTGTCCCGCACGCCCCGCGAGGCTGCGGCTGAGCAGCGCAGCGGCGGTGCGCCCGGCGGCCTGGTGGTCGATGCCGACGAAGTGCTGGCGGGCCGCTGCTGCGATGTCGGACGCCAGCGTGACGACGCAGGTACCGTCGCCGGCCATGCGCGCGACCGCGTCGCGCACGGCCGGCGCATCCGCCAGCATCAGCACCACCGCGTCGTACTGCCCGCGCAGCCGGCGCACGGCAGCCGCTGCAGCCGCCGGCGCGCCCGCGTCGGTCGTGCGCACGTCAACGCGCGCCTGCTGCGCCGCCAACCAGGGCGCCAGCGCCTGCAGCGCCTCGCGCACCTGCGCCACGAAGGGTCCAGCCCCGGTGGGCAGCAGAAAGCACAGCAGCCAGCAGCGCTCGCGGGGCTGTGCCGCCGTGGCTGCGTCGCTGCGCATCGCCAGCAGCGACACCGCCTCCTGCACGCGCTGCAGCGTCCGCGTGCTGACGCCCGGGCGCCGGTTCAGCGCCCGGTCTACCGTGGCCAGGCTGACGCCGGCCTCGCGGGCGACGTCGTCCAGCCGCGCCCGCAAGACCGGGCGTGGGGGCGGCGCGGGCGGCATCCCGGCTTCGGTCAACTTCATGAGAAGTGTGGTCTCGACGTGATTGGTATCGCTATCATATTTGTCGGCCAAGCCACACTGTTTGGTGTTTTCCCAGGCGATGGACAGACCGGAACGCCGTTGAGAGCGATACCGGCAACGATCAGGAGACTCCCATGCTTCGTACCCTCGGGCGGCGCCTTGCCGCCGGTCTGGCCCTGAGCCTGCTGGTCGTGCTGCCGGCCCTCGCACGCGAGCGCATCGAGCTGGCCGCCGGCTGGCGCTTCCAGCGCGGCGACCCGGTCGGCGCCACGGCGCAGCTGATGTACGACCTGCGGCCCGAGGTGACCGCCTCGGCCGACGGCAAGGTGGCCGACGCGC
The DNA here is from genome assembly GCF_043555875.1 of Pelomonas margarita. Classification (NCBI taxonomy): domain Bacteria; kingdom Pseudomonadati; phylum Pseudomonadota; class Betaproteobacteria; order Burkholderiales; family Sphaerotilaceae; genus Roseateles; species Pelomonas margarita. Next base: position 477,093 of record NZ_JBIGHW010000001.1, read on the forward strand.
GCCCCGACGAAGCGGTTAAGGCTGTGGCCAGCGCGCCGGGCCGCGTGCTCAAGCCCTGGGTGTTGCCCAGCGCCAACCCCTTCATCCGAGACCCGGCGAAGCGCCACCGCCGCCCCGAGGGCCACCCCGGCAGCGAGGTGGACTACGTACGCCCGGGCTTTGACGACAGCGGCTGGCAGGCCGTCACGCTGCCGCACGACTGGGCCATCGCCGGGCCCTTCCTGGAGACTGGCCCTTATGGCGGCATGGGCCGGCTGCAGACCTGGGGGCCGGTCTGGTACCGCCGCGCGCTGGACATCCCTGCCAGCGACAGGGGCCGCTCGCTGTTTCTGGACGTGGATGGCGCGATGTCGTACGCGACCGTCTGGCTCAACGGCCGCCTCGTGGGCGGCTGGCCCTATGGCTACAACTCCTTCCGGCTGGACCTGACGCCATGGGCCCGCCCTGGCGAGGCCAACCAGCTCGTCATCCGCCTGGACAACCCGCCCGAGTCGGCCCGCTGGTACCCGGGTGCCGGGCTGTACCGTAGCGTCTGGCTGACCAAGACCGCCCCGGTGCATGTGGCCCACTGGGGCACGACGGTGACGACGCCGCAGGTGTCGCCCGAGCGGGCCACCGTCGCGGTGCGCGTGCAGGTCGACAACGACGGCGCCCGCGCCGCCACCGTGGACGTGCTCACCGAGCTCTACGCCCTGGGTGCCGACGGCCGCCCCGAGGGCCGCGCCGTCGCCCGTGCGCGCCAGCGGGGCCTGGACGTGCCGGCGGGCGGGCAGGGCGAGCTGACCGCCACGCTGCAGGTCCGCCGGCCGCGCCTGTGGGGGCCGGCACCGAAGCAGCAGCCGCACCGCTACGTGGCCGTCACGCGGCTGCTCGCGTCGGCCGGCGAGGTGGACCGGCATGAAACGCCCTTCGGCATCCGCACGCTGCGCTTCGATGCCAACACCGGCTTGCACGTCAACGGCCAGTTGGTGAAGCTGCAGGGCGTCAACCTGCACCACGACCTGGGCGCCTTGGGCACAGCCTTTAACCTGCGCGCCGCCGAGCGGCAGCTGCAGATCCTGCAGGCCATGGGCGCCAACGCCATCCGTCTGGCGCACAACCCGCCGGCGGTCGAGTTCCTGGACCTGTGCGACCGCCTGGGTCTGCTGGTGGTTGACGAGATCTTCGACAGTTGGGAGCGCAAGAAGACGCCGCTGGACTTCCACCTCATCTTCCCGGACTGGCACGAGCCCGACCTGCGCGCCATGCTGCGCCGCGACCGCAACCACCCGTCCATCGTCATGTGGAGCATCGGCAACGAGGTGGGCGAGCAGTACACCGGCGCCGAAGGTGCTGCCGTAGCGCGCCGCCTGCACGCCATCGCTCGCGAGGAAGACCCGACGCGTCCCACCACCACTGCGATGAACTTCGCCAAGGCCGACATGCCGCTGCCCGCCGAGGTGGACGTCATCAGCCTCAACTACCAGGGCGAGGGCATACGCCAGGACCCTGAGTTCATCGGCACCGACCGCATCCGCACGCCGCCGCAGTACCCCAACTTCCGCGCAGCCTTCCCGGGCAAGCTCATTCTCAGCAGCGAGACGGCCTCGGCCTTCAGCAGCCGCGGCGTTTATCACTTCCCTGTCACGCCCGCGCAGAGCTCCATCACGCGCGACGGCCGCGGCGGCGACTCGGCCGCGCGGCAGGTCAGCGGCTACGAGCTGTATGCGGTGGACTTCGGCTCGTCCGCCGACAAGGTGTTCAAGGCGCTGGACGCCCACCCGTTCGTCGCCGGCGAGTTCGTCTGGACCGGCTTTGACTACCTCGGCGAGCCCACGCCCTACTACGCGGCGCGCAGCTCCTACTCCGGCATCGTCGACCTCGCCGGTTTCCCCAAGGATCGCTACTGGCTCTACCAGTCGCGCTGGCGGCCCGAGCTGCCCATGGCCCACCTACTGCCGCACTGGACCTGGCCCGAACGGGTCGGACAGGTCACGCCTGTGCACGCTTTCACCAGCGGCGACGAGGCCGAGCTGTTCCTGAACGGCCGCTCGCTGGGCAAGCGCAAGAAGGGCCCGGGCGAATACCGGTTGCGCTGGGACGACGTGGTCTATGAGCCGGGCACGCTGACGCTGCAGGCCTACAAGGCCGGCCAGCCCTGGGCGACGGCCCGCGTCGAGACGGCCGGCGTGGCCGACAAGCTCGAGCTGCAGGCCGACCGTACGGGCATCGCAGCCGACGGGCGCGACCTCAGCTTCATCACGCTGCGCATCACCGACGCCCAAGGCCGCACCGTGCCACGCGCCGACACGCGCGTGCGCTTCAGCATCGACAGCCCGGGCGAGCTCGTCGCCACCGACAACGGCGACGCCTCCAGCTTCGAACCCTTCCCCTCCGCCAGCCGCCGTGCCTTCAGCGGCCAGGCGCTGGCCATCATCCGCAGCCGTGCCGGTGCGGCGGGGCGGCTGGTCGTGCGCGCCGAGGCCGACGGGCTGTCGCCGGCGGCGGTCGTGATCACCACGCAGTCGAAGTAGGGCACTCGCCCAGCCGTGTGGGCGGTGCCAGCGGTTGACGCAGCCGCTGACCTATCTAACGCGTTACCAACACGGCATCATCAATCAACAGGATGCAGGCCACCTGCCGACTGGGCAGGATGCGGCGCATGAGCATTCCCGAAGCACTCGACGCGGCTGCAGAGTTGCCGCCCTCTGCAGCGGCGCCCGCTGCCACCCTGAGCCCGTCGGAAGACGCTGCGGAGCCGGAAGTTCCCGAATCGCCAGCGCACGTGCTCTCCATGGAGGCTGCCGAGAACGCCGTGGCTGCTGCCGACGCCTCGGTGGCGCAGGTGGTGCAACGAATCTTCCCGTCAGCTTGATGATTGGCCTGCAAAGCCAGTAGCGAGCAGGTGTCAGCCCCCCCAAGAAAGAGAGCAATCACATGGCCTTCCCAACCGCAGTGAACAGTCAGATCACGGACGCCGTGACGCAATCCAACGTCAAGGTCCTGGGTGACGCGCCCGCCATGGCGATGGGTAGTCTCTACCAGGCCACCGCACAGGCACTGGCAAACGCTGCCCACAATGCCACTGCGGCACAGCAGCAGGGCAATGAGATCGCCCAGGCGGTCACCACCCGTTGTGTCCAGATCCTGCTGGGCGGCGCAGCCGACAAGGTGTAAGCCATGGCCTTCCCCACCGCCGTCAATGACCAGATCACCGATGCGGTCACGCAGGCCAACGTCCAGGTTCTGGGCGATGCAGCAGCCGCGTCGATGGGCGCGCTCTACCAGGCTACTGCCCAGGCACTCGCACTGGCAGCACAGAACGCTACCGACCAGCAGCAACTCGGTACCAGCCTTGCACAGGCGGTTACCACACGCGCTATCGCCACACTGCTGGGCGCTGCCGCATCGAAGTCATGACCGAGGACGCTGCGGCAAGCAACGATCAAGTCGTTGATGCGATGCAGCAGGTCAACGACCTGCTGCGCGGCAGCCGGCAGCCTTTCGCAGCCGGTGCCGCCTACCAGGCGCTCTCTCATGCGCTGAGCTTGGCCATGCACAACGCAGTTCAGCAACAACAGCACAGCTTCACGCTGCGCTGCGCGATGACTACGGCTGCTGCCACGGCGCTGTTGGATGGTCGCACCGAGCAGGCCGAGGCAGTGTTGAAACTGGCAGAGTCGCCGCTGATGAATCCTGGCATTGACCGCCAGATCAGCGCACTCCATGCCGCATTGGCGAGTTTGCGCGACGAGATCGAGAAAGCCATTGCTGCGGTGCCGGACCCTGCCGTTGCGCCGACGCCCGCCACCTGAACAGATGCGCCGGGACGGCGCGCCGTGTCGCGGGCATCCCTGGGATGCCTCGCTCTCGCCCCCGGCAGCCCGGGGCAATGCCGCGCCATTGAAAGGGGGCAAGAACATGGCTGCCTGCAGCGGCTGGAGCGGAGCGCCGCCAATCTACGACGGCAGGTCTTTGGGCCATGGAACCTTGTTCACCGCAGAGGCCTTTTTCCCGTTGGCCCAGCGCCCATTCGTCGCTGCCGACGAGGCGGGGCCTGCTGATCAGCGTGCCGCCAAAGTAAGGCGGCCGGCTTGCCCGGCTCTCGTGTGCTGCATCGCCGCTCAGCGGGGCGCTGCCAGCACCTGCCGCAGGCGCTGGCCGTCTGCGTACGTCACGTCGTCAATGCGCCAGCCCTCGGGGCGCCGCACGACGTGAAAGACGATGCGCGCTTGCTGCCCGCTGCCGGGCACGTCGAACGACACCTCGACCGTGGCCGGCATGGCGCCGGGCTGGATCACCAGCCGCGTCGCGCTGGGGTCTTGCGACGCCCACAGCGGGCTGAAGTCCAGCCGGCAGGGTCCGCGTGTCCGGGCAACGCAGCGCCTGTCAGCGCGCAGTTGCTGGATCAGGCCGGGTGAGAAGTAGCGTGCCCAGGCCGCGTTGGACTGGGTCAGCAGCGGCTGGCCCACGCCAGGGCTGTCCACCACCGCTTCCCAGGCGAAGTCACGGTAGGCCCGTTGCACGGGCGCCAACGCGGTGTCGGAGGCCGTCCACGCCGGGGTGGACATCAGGGTCAGGAGCAGAAGGGCGCTTGAACGAAGTGGCATGGGGCGTGACGTTGGAAGGGAGCCGCCTGCAGGCTGCAGCATTGAGCGTCGCTGTTCCGGCGTGGCGTTCGTTGGGCTCGACGGTGTGCAACTCAAGCTATCGCGTTTCATCGTGGCCTGCAAGCAGATGGGCGAGTGCGCCGGCGAGTTCTATCAAGTCTCTGGCACCTGGCGATTCGGGCTGATCGGCCTGCCAATCGGCCTTCCCCACGGCAATGCTCTGGCCGATATCTTGAGCGCCAATCAGACCAACCCCACCCGGGCGCTCACTGTGGATACCGCTTCCCCGCCGACTCCAGCGCCCAGCCATCGCTGCGCGCCGGTGCCGCCGGCAGACCGTCGCCGCCGACGAGGTTGGACTCGCTCGGGTTGTCCATCCACGCGTAGCGGGCCGCCACCGGAGCAGCCACGGCAGGGTTGCTGAGGACGACGGCGTCGCCCTCGATGCGGGCCGTCGCGGGCACGAACTTGCGGTCGGCGCCTGCCAGCACGAAGCCGCGCAGCGCTTCGTTGGCCAGTGCCGGGCGCAGGCCGCCGCCGGTGTGCTTGAAGCGCAGCCACAGCTCGCCGCCGCGCACCTCGCTGCCGGCCAGTACGGGGCCGGTGGCGGGCGCGGTGCGCAGGCCCAGGTCGTGCAGCGCCAGGCCGGCTAGTCGTTGGCCCAGCGTGCGCTTGTTGCGGGGGTGGATGTCGTTGGCGTCGCCCACGTCGATGGCGACCGCCATGCCGGTGTTCGGTAGCTTGAGCGCCTGGGCCTGTGCGTCACGCAGCTCGGCCCAGCCGCCGTGGCCGGGGCGGTTGTTCTGCAGCGGCAGGAAGGACGCGAGCTGCACGAAGTAGAAGGGCAGCTGAGGCTGGCCGAACTGGCGGCGCCAGTCCTGAATCAGCGCCTGGAAGCCACCTGCGTAGGCGGCGGCGCGGCCGGCGTTGCTTTCGCCCTGGTACCAGAGCACGCCGCGCAAGGCCAGGCCTTGCAGCGGCGCGATGAGGCCGTTGTGGGCGAGCGTGGGCGCGTCGTTGGCGGTGGGGCCGTTGGCCACGCTGACCTGCTCCACGCGGGCGCGCCAAGCGCCGGCCAGCGGTACAGGGCCGGCTGCGGTGTCCAGCCGCAGCGAGGCGGCGTCGCCGTGGATGCCGCCGCCGCCGCCGGTGTCGGTCACGCGCACGGCGATCCAGTTGTCCCCGGCGCGCAGCAGGCCGGCGGGCACGGGGTAACGGCGCGGCTGGTCGTAGCCGCACTGGCCGCCCACCTTCTGGCCGTTGACCCAGACCTCATCGCAGTCGTCCACCTTGGCGAGATGCAGCTCGGCGGCACCGCCGGCTTGGGCGGCGCTGAGCGTGACCGCCCGGCGCAGCCAGACGATGCCGTCCAGGTCGGCCAGGCCCTGGCCTTCCCACACACCGGGTGCCTGCAGCTGGGGCCAGGTGCCGTCCAGCGCGTGGGCGGCATTCCAGCCTGCAGCGTCGGCGGCGGCCAGGGGTAGGCCGGGCTGCCAGCCGGCCACGCGGGCCTGCAGGCGCTGGCGCAGCGCCTGGGCGAAGCCGGCGTTGTCGCTGGGCAGGTCCTTGACGAAGGGGGCCAGCGTGGCGTCGGCGAGCACGGCGTCGCGGCGCATCCAGGTCTCCAGGTGCGAGCCGCCCCAGGCAGTGTTGACCAGGCCGACAGGCACGCCCAGCGTGGTCTGCATCTGGCGCGCGAAGTGGTAGCCCACAGCGCTGAACTCAGCCACCTTGCCGGCCTCGGCCACCACCCAGGGCGCAGGCGCGATGTCGGCCTCGGGCCGCAGGCTGGCGCGCAGGGGCACGCGCAGCTGGCGCAGTTGGGCGTTCTGCGGCGACGTGATCTCCTGCGCGCCAGTGTCGGTGGCCGCGAGCGGCCACTCCATGTTGGACTGGCCGCTCAGTAGCCAGACGTCGCCGATCAGCAGGTCGCGGCGGCTGGCTTCGCCGTCGCCGTTGACGCGCAGTTGGTGCGGGCCGCCGGCCTGCAGCGCGGGCAGCTGGGCGGTCCAGCGACCATCGGCGCCGGCCTGGGCCTTGGTCTGCCGGTCGGCCAGGCTGACGGTCAGCGTGCGGCCGGGCGTGGCCCAGCCCCAGATGCGGATGGGCTGGTCGCGCTGCAGCACCATGTGGTCGCCGAACACCTGCGCCAGGCGCACCTCGGCCTGGGCGGTGCCGGCCAGCAGGGCGAACAGGGCGGGTAGCAGCAGCCGGCGCAGCGGCGGGGTGCAGGGCGGGGTCGTCATGGGTTTGTCTCCTGATTTTTGCGAAGGGGCGGGCACCGAAGTGACGCGTGCGCGCGAGATTTTGCGGGCTGTGGTGCGGGCCGCCGGTGGCCGGCGACGTTAGCGGAACAGCAGCGGTACGAAGTGGTGCAGGTCCTGCTTCCACTGCGCGGCGTCGTGGCCGTGGGCCGGCACATGCCAGACATGGGGCACGCCCAGGGTCTGGAGGTGGGCGTGCAGGTCCTGGCTGACGCGCAGCAAGCCGTCCTTGCTGCCGCAGGACAGCCACAGCAGCTTGAGCGAGGCCACGGCGGCGGCGTCGGGCACCAGCGTGGCCGGGGGCAGGGTGTTCGGCGCGGCGGAGAAGCCGCCCAACCAGGCGAAGCGGTCGGTGTGGCGCAGCCCGAAGTTCAACGCCTGGCCGCCGCCCATGGACAGGCCGGCCAGCGCGCGGCCCTCGCGGTCGGTGCGCGTGCGGTAGCGTGATTCGATCGCGGGAATGACGTCGTCCAGCAGGTCGCGCTCGAAGCGGGCGAAGGCCGGCGCGGCCGCGAACACGTTGCCCTCGGCCCGGTCGTTGGGCTGGGCCCGGCCGTTGGGCATGACGACGATCATGGGCTGGGCGCGGCCGGCGGCGATGAGCTTGTCCAGCAGCACCTCGGGCGCGGCGAAGCGCTGCCATTCGGTCTCGTCGCCGCCGATGCCGTGCAGCAGGTAGAGCACCGGGTAGGCGCGTTGCGGGTCGTGGCCCGGCGGCGTATAGACCAGCAGGCGGCGGCGCGTGCCGACGGTGCGCGAGTCGTAGCTGACCATCTCCAGGCGGCCGCGCGGGATACCGTCGCCCGGGCGGTCCCAGCCGGGTGGCGGCGCGCCGAAGGCGGGCCGGTCGTCGGCGCGCAGCGTGATGGGCCAGCTCAGCGGGCCGGGCGGCTGGGCCCGGGCGGTGCTCGTGGCTATCAGGGCGAGCAGGGGCGCGAGCAGCAAGGGCAGGTGTCGACGGCGTGGTGTCATGGTCGGCGTAGTGTGGACAGCCGCCGCGTGCTGCCGGCCCAGCCCGTTGATGACTTCTCTCGCAGCGGCGATGTGGCTTCGGTGATCGTGTCAATCAGCCGCGCTCGCCGTGTGTGCGGTGGTGAGGGACGCGATGCCAAGGCCGGCATCGGTGGCGGCGGGAATGTGATTGCCCGTTGTGTTTGAGGGTTTCTAGGATGCAGGGCGGGGCCGCAGGGCGCCTGAGGTTCGGAGGGAGGCCCATGAAGCACACACGGCAAACCGGCCCGGCGCCGAGGCCGGCGACGGTGGCCGATGTCGCCCGGCTAGCCGGGGTGTCGACGATGACGGTGTCCCGCGTCGTCAATGCCGAGCCCTCGGTGCGGCCCGACAGCCGCGCCAAGGTGCAGGCGGCGATTGCCGCGCTGAACTACACGCCCAACCCGGCAGCGCGGCGGCTGGCGGGCTCGCGGCCCATCGTCATCGGCCTGCCGTACGGGAGCAGCCGGGCAGGCTATCTGAACGGCTTCATGCTGGGCCTGCTGACCAGGATCAGCCTGCGTCACGTGCAGTTGCTGGCCCGGGCCTGCGATGTGGGCCGCGACGGTGTCGACGTCGTGGCCGCCATGCTGGCCGAGGGTGTGGACGGCTTGATCCTGCCGCCGCCGTTCTGCGAATCCCGGGCGCTGCTGGACCTGGTGGCCCGCAGCGGTACGCCGGCGGTCACGGTGTCGGCCGGGCGGGCCGAGCCCGGCCTGCACGCCGTGGGCATCGACGACTACCAGGCCGCTTACGAGATGACCCGCCACCTGCTGGCACTCGGCCATCAGCGGCTGGGCTTCGTCGTGGGTAACCCCGCGCAGAGCAGCGCCGCGCGGCGGCTGGCTGGCTTCCAGGCTGCGGTGGCCGAGGCGGGGCTGGATGCGCGGCTCGATGTGCAGACGGCGCAGGGGCGCTTCAGCTACCAGTCAGGGCTGGCGGCCGCCGAGCAGTTGCTGCAGGGCCCCCGCCGCCCGTCGGCCATCTTCGCGAGCAATGACGACATGGCCGCGGCCACGGTGGCGGCGGCGCAGCGCCTGGGCCTGTACGTGCCCAGCGACCTGACCGTCGTGGGTTTTGACGACACCCCGCTGGCTACCACCATCTGGCCCGAGCTGACGACGGTGCGCCAGCCCATCGGCGACATGGCCGGCGCGGCCGTGGACGTGCTGGTGCGCCACATCCGGGCCGCGCGCAACGGCGGGCTGCTGGCGCCTGTCCAGCAGCAGATGGCGCATGAGCTGGTGCGCCGGCAGTCAGATGCGGCTCCCAAGCGCCGGCCTGCGGTGCGCCCGCTCGCACCGGCCTGAGCCCGACCGCTCACGCCGCTGAGTGTTGACGCCCAAGGGGGGCGCGTGTTGTGGCTTTCCCGAGACCCAGGGAAACCCGTCCGGGGCGACGCTCGGGGACTGCCTAGAATTTGCTGCACTGCACAGGAGATCCCCGCATGGCGACTGCCCGCAAGAAAGCGGCAAGTACCGATGACACCGCCGCCCCCGACAGCAAGGCTGGGCTGCGCATTCTCAAGAAGTACCCCAACCGCCGTCTCTACGACACGCAGACCAGCAGTTACATCACGCTGGCCGATGTGAAGCGCATGGTGCTGGACGGCATCGCCTTCGAGGTGCATGACGCCAAGACTCACGAGGATCTGACCCGCGCCATCCTGCTGCAGATCATCCTGGAGGAGGAGACCGGCGGCGTGCCGATGTTCTCCACGAACTCGCTGGCCCAGATCATCCGGTTCTACGGCGGGGCCATGCAGGGCGTGATGGGCGGGCTGCTGGAGCGCCAGATGCAGGCCTTCACCGACATGCAGCAGCGCTTCACCGAGCAGACGCCGGGTTCGCCCTTCAGCCCCGACGCCTGGACCGGCCTGATGGGTGGCTACGCGGAGCAGTCAAAGACGCTGATGAACCAGTGGCAGGAGCAGCTCAAGAACGCGGGCGCGATGTTCCCGTTCGGCCCCAAGAAGTAGCTCCGTAGGCCAGCGCGCTCACATCGCCGAAAATACGGCGATGAACGACACGACCACCTCCGTCCCCAAGATCGGCTTTGTCAGTCTGGGCTGCCCGAAAGCCCTGACCGACAGCGAGCTGATCCTCACCCAGCTCCGCGCCGAGGGCTACGAGACCTCCAAGACCTTCGCCGGGGCCGACCTGGTGATCGTCAACACCTGCGGCTTCATCGACGACGCCGTCAAGGAAAGCCTGGACACCATCGGTGAGGCACTGGCCGAGAACGGCAAGGTCATCGTGACCGGCTGCCTGGGCGCCAAGGCCGGTGCCGCCAGCAGCGACGCCGGCAGCCTGGTGCGCGAGATCCACCCCAGCGTGCTGGCCGTGACCGGCCCGCATGCGACGCAGGAGGTCATGGATGCGGTGCACACGCACGTGCCCAAGCCGCACGACCCCTTCGTCGATCTGGTGCCGGCCTTTGGCGTGAAGCTCACGCCCAAGCACTACGCCTATCTGAAGATCAGCGAGGGCTGCAACCACCGCTGCTCGTTCTGCATCATCCCCAGCATGCGCGGCGACCTCGTGTCCCGCCCCATCGGCGACGTGCTGAACGAGGCCCGCGCGCTGTTCGAGAGCGGTGTGAAGGAGCTGCTGGTCATCAGCCAGGACACGTCGGCCTACGGCGTGGACGTGAAGTACCGCATGGGCTTCTGGGACGGCAAGCCGGTCAAGACCCGCATGCTGGACCTCGTCGCCCAGCTCGGCGAATTGGCCAAGCCTTTTGGTGCCTGGGTGCGCCTGCACTACGTCTACCCGTATCCGCACGTGGACGAGGTGCTGCCGCTGATGGCGCAGGGCCTGGTGCTGCCCTACCTGGATGTGCCCTTCCAGCACGCCCACCCGGACGTGCTCAAGCGCATGAAGCGCCCCGCCAACGGCGAGAAGAACATGGAGCGCATCCTGCGCTGGCGCGAGGCCTGCCCGGAGCTGGTGATCCGCTCCACCTTCATCGCCGGCTTCCCCGGTGAGACGGAAGAGGAATTCCAGTACCTGCTGGACTTCATGCAGGAAGCACAGATTGACCGCGCCGGCTGCTTCGCCTATTCGCCGGTGGAAGGCGCCGGCGCCAATGACATCCCCGGCGCGCTGCCCGACGAGGTGCGCGAGGAGCGCCGCGCTCGCTTCATGGCCGTGGCCGAGCAGGTGTCGGCCGCCAAGCTGCAGGCCCGCGTCGGCCAGACCATGCAGGTGCTGGTGGACAGCGCCCCGGCGCTGGGCCGCAAGGGCGGCGTGGGCCGCACCTACGCTGACGCGCCCGAGATCGACGGCACGGTGAAGATCCTGCCGCCGGAGAAGGCCAGCAAGACGATGAAGGTGGGCGACTTCGCGCGCGTGCGCATCGTCGCTGCCGACGGGCACGACCTGGTGGGGAGCCTCGTTTGAAGCGCAGCCCGGCCACGACGCTGATCCATCACCCCTACCGCGCCCCCGAAGGCTGGGATGCGGTGCCGGTGCCCGTGGCCAAGGCGTCCACCGTGCTGTTCAAGAACACGGCTGACCTGCACAAGCCCCGGCCGCGTGACGGCTTGAGCTACCGCTACGGTCTGCACGGCACGCCCACCAGCTACACGCTGGCGGCCCGCCTGGCCACGCTGGAGAGCGCCGAGCACTGCTTGCTGGTGCCCAGCGGCCTGGCGGCCGTGACGCTGCCCTCGCTGGCCATGTTGCGGCCGGGCGACGAGGTGCTGGTGCCGGACAACGTCTACGGCCAGAACCGCTACCTCACCGAATCGTGGCTGCCGCAGTGGGGTGTCACGCACCGCTTCTACGACCCACTGACGGTGCCGGAGCTGCGTGACAACACCAAGCTGGTGTGGCTGGAAGCGGCGGGCTCCATCACGCTGGAGTTCCCCGACCTGCTCGGCACGCTGGCCGCCTGCCGCGCGCGCGGCGTGACCACGGCGCTGGACAACACCTGGGGCGCGGGCCTGGCCTTCAACGGCTTCGAGCCGGCACCGGCCACCCACCCGGGGCTGGGGGCCGACATCGTCGTGCAGGCACTGACCAAATACCCGAGCGGCGGCGCAGACGTGCTGATGGGTTCCGTCTGCACGCGCGACAAGCGCCTGCATGACCGGCTCAACCACGCACACGAGCACCTGGGCTACGGCCTGGGCCAGAACGACGTGGAGCTGGTGCTGCGCGGCCTGCCGACGCTGCAGCTGCGCTACGAGGCTCAGGACCGCGTGACGCGTCAGCTGGCGCAATGGATGGCAGGCCGGCCCGAGGTGGCGCAGGTCTTCCACCCGGCGCTGCCCGGCTCGCCGGGCCACGAGCATTGGCTGGCGGTCGGCGGTGCGGGCGCGGCCTGCCTGTTCTCGGTGGTGTTCAAGCCCGGGTACGGCGCCCGCCAGGTCGACGCTTTCGTCGATGCGCTGCAGCTGTTCGGCATCGGTTACTCGTGGGCTGGCCCGATGAGCCTGGCCGTGCCCTACGACATGAGCCGCAGCCGCAACCTGCCGCTGCCCTTCGAGGGCCGCACGCTGGTGCGCTTCGCCATCGGGTTGGAAGCGGCGGCCAACCTGCAGGCCGACCTGGAACAAGCGCTGTCAGCCCTTGGCTGACACCTTGTGCCGCATCAGCTGCCCTTTTGGCGAAAGTGCCAACGATCCGCTGGCGCGTCTCGTCAGTCCTTGCGGCCAATTGATGCGTGCCGCATCAATTGGCCCTTTTCACGCTCCCAGTCGCGCTTCTTCTCGGTCTCGCGCTTGTCATGCTGGGCCTTGCCCTTGGCCAGCGCGATGTCGGCCTTCACGCGGCCGCCCTTGTAGTGCAGGTTCAGCGGCACCAGTGTGAAGCCGCGCTGCTCCACCTTGCCGACCAGCCGCTTGATCTCGGCCTTGTGCATTAAGAGCTTCTTCGTGCGATCGGCTTCGGGTGTGACGTGCGTGGAGGCGCTGCGCAGCGCATTGATGCGGCAGCCGATCAGGAACAGCTCACCGTCCTTGATGAGCACGTAGCCGTCGGTCAGCTGCACCTGGCCAGCACGGATGGCCTTGATCTCCCAGCCCGACAGCACCACGCCGGCCTCGAATTGCTCTTCGATGTGGTAGTCGTAACGGGCGCGGCGGTTCTCGGCAATGGACATGGAAGCGAATTTGGGGGCCTAAGCCCTTCTTACAATCCCGCCATTCTATGAAGCAGGTCAAAAAGTCCGTTCTGCTCTGGTACACGCCGCAGGAGATGTACGAGCTGGTCACCGGCGTGGAGCGCTATCCCGAGTTCCTGCCGTGGTGCAACAAGGTCGATGTGCTGGCGCAGGACGGTGATGCCGTCACCGCGCGCCTGCACCTGGCCTATGCCGGTGTGCGGCATGCCTTCACCACGCGCAACCGCAACGAGGCCGGCCGCACCGTGCACATGACGCTGGTGGATGGCCCGTTCTCGCACCTGGACGGCGTCTGGCAGTTCCTGCCACTGAACAAGCCCGGCACGACCGGCGAGCCCAGCGCCTGCAAGGTCGTCTTCGAGCTGAGCTACGCGTTCAGCAGCGGCGCGCTGGAGGCTGTGGTCAGCCCGGTGTTCGACCGCATCGCCAACACCTTCGTCGACAGCTTCGTGCAACGCGCCGAGGTGCAGTACGGTGCGCGTTGAGCTGGTCTGGAGCCCGCAGGCGGGCGATGTGCAGCACCGCTGGCTGGAGGTGGAGGCGGGCGCCACCATCGAGTCAGCGCTGCGGGGCTGCGCCGATTTCACCCAGCCGCCGGGCGAGCTGCGTGTAGGCATCTGGGGTCGCGCGCGGCCGCTGGCGACGCCGCTGCGCGAGCGGGACCGCATCGAGGTCTACCGCCCTCTGACGGTCGACCCGAAGGAGGCTCGCCGGCAGCGCTATGTCGCGCGTGGCGAGCGCATCGTGTCGCGCCACCGCCCCAAGGCTGGCAGCAGCACCTGACTCAGCGGCATTCGCTGGTGATCAGGCCGCGCGCACGCTCGACCTCGGCCAGGCGCTGCGCGTCATCCATGAACACGCGCTCGCCCTGCTCGTTGGTGCGCGTGATGCGGATGCCGCTCTGCAGCTCGCGCAGGTTGGCCTGGGCGCGGCCACAGTTCTGGCGGCGCAACTCGGCCTGACGATGCTCGGCTTCCTTCTGCTTGGCGGCTTCGCGGTCCTGCTCCTGCTTGTCGCGTGCCGCCGCTTCCTGCTCGGCCTTGGAGGGCGCACTGGCCGCCACGCGGGGCGCCGATGCGGCTGCGGCGGTAGCCTGGCCGACCGGCACCACCGTGATGGTGCGCGTGGCGTTGGCGGGGCGCTGCAGCACGTCTTTCTCCGGCGTGCCGCTGGGCGGCGGGCGGTCGCTGTACTGCACCTTTCCTTGCGCGTCTCGCCACTTCCACTGGGCCTGCGCCGGGGCGGCCAGGCCGATCGCGATCAGGGCGGCGATGAGGAGCTTGTGGTGCATGGGATTCAGTTTAGCGGCGGGTAGCCTGACGGCCACCCGCTGTCAGCGCTCCAGCCACGCCTTACGGAAGCTGTCGGTCAACGGTTCCAGCAGGTAGCCCAGGAAGGTGCGTTCCCCGGTGCGGATGTAGACGTCGGCCAGCATGCCCGGCTGCAGCCGGTTGCCTTCGCCCAGCTTGCCGAGTTCGCTGGCCGGGATGTCCACCTTGGCGACGAACCAGGACTGCTCGGTGCGCGGGTCGGTCGCGGCGTCGGCCGAGACGTAGGTAACGCGGCCGTCCAGCTCAGGCAGTGAGCGCGAGTTGAAGGCATGCAGCTTGACGCCGGCCAGCTGACCGGCTTGCACGCGGTCGATCTCGAACGGTGGCACCTTGACCTCGACGACGAGCTTGTCGTCACTGGGCACCAGTTCCATCAGCAGCTCACCGGGCGAGATGCTGCCGCCGGGCGTATGGATGCGCAGGTCGGTCACGACGCCGTCCACCGGCGCGCGCACCTCGGTCAGTTCCAGCGTGCGGCGGGTGGCGCTCTCGCGCTCGATGAGCTCGAAGTTCTCGGCCTGCACCTTCTTCAGCTCGGCCGCTACGTCCTCCTGGAAGGCCTTGCGAACCTGGAACTTCTTCAGCTCCTTCTCGCTGATGCTGGTGCGCGTGGTGGCGGCGCGCGAGACGAGCTCGTCGCGTTCGCCCACCAGCCGCGCGATGTCGCGCTCGGTGGCGCGCAGCCTGGTCTTCTCGACCATGCCGGTCTTGTCCAGGTCCAGCAGGCCTTCGAGGTCGCGCTTGAGGCTGTCCAGCTGCTCTTCCTTGCTGCGGCGCTGGCTGTCATAGCCCGTGATCTCGGAGCGTAGCGCGGCGATCTGCTGGTCCAGGATGGACAGCTCGCCCAGACGGCTGCTGCGGCGCGACTCGAAGATGCTGCGCTGCGCGCGCAGGATCTCGGCCACCTGCTGGTCGCCGGCGCGTGTCTCGAGTTCCGGCGGCCAGGCGATGACGGCCTTGTCGTCGCGTTCGGCCACCAGACGCGCCAGCGAGGCCAGCGCCACGTCGCGCCCGCCGGTGACCACGCCGTGGCCGGCGGCGGCACGCGTCTCGTCCAGCCGCACCAGCACCTGGCCGGCCGTCACGCGGGCGCCGTCCCTCACCAGGATCTCCTTCACGATGCCGCCCTCGGCATGCTGCAGGCGCTTGCGGCTAGAGTCCACCTTGAGCATGCCGGAGCCCACCACGGCGGACGCCAGCGGCACGCTGGCCGACCACACCAGCGCCACGCCCAGCGTGCTGGCCAGCAGCAGCAGGCCCAGGCGCACCCAGCGGCGCGTCTCGGCGGCCGCCTTGTCCTCGCCCACCACCATGGCGGCGATCGCCTGCTCGCGCAGTGCGGCGGCGGCAGTTGCGGCTTCAGGCACGGGCGGCCTCCTCTTCGGGCGCCAGTGCGCTCTTGCGGGTGATCTGCGGCATCAGTTCCTGCGTAGCGCCGAACTTCACGACTTGGCCGCCCACCAGCACCAGCATCTGGTCGGTGCCGCCCAGCAGCGCCGGGCGGTGGGCCACCACCAGCACGGTGCGCTGGCGGCGCTTCATCTCGTCGATGCCCTGGCGCACGGCGGCCTCGCCTTCGGCGTCGAGGTTGCTGGTGGGCTCGTCCAGCACGATCAGCGGCGGGTTGCCGTAGAAGGCACGCGCCAGGCCGATGCGCTGGCGCTGGCCGCCGGACAGGTTGGCGCCAGCGGGGCCGATGACGGTGTCGTAGCCCTCAGGCAGCGCCAGGATCATGGCGTGCGAGCCCGCCAGTTGCGCGGCCTCAACGACACGCTCTGCATCCACCTCGCCGAAGCGCGCGATGTTGGCCGCCACCGAGCCGGGGAAGAGCTCGATGTCCTGCGGCAGATAGCCGATATGGGGGCCGACATGTTCTCGCGGGGACTCGTCGATGCGGGCGCCGTCCAGGCGCACAGCGCCGGCGGCCGGCGCCCACACGCCCACCGCCAGCCGCACCAGCGTGCTCTTGCCTGCGGCGCTGGGGCCGGTGATGCCCAGGCACGTGCCGGGCTGCAGCGTGAAATCGATGCCTTGCAGCGTCAGGCGGCGCGACTGCGGCGGCGCAGCGGACACGCCCTCGAAGGCCAGCAGGCCCTTGGGTGCCGGCAGTGGCATGGGCTCGTCTTGCGGCTTCTCCTGGCCGATCTCCTGGCGCAGCCGGCCATAGCTCTCGCGCGCCTGCAGGAAGCCGCGCCAGCCTCCGATGGCCTGCTCCAGCGGCGCGAGGCCCCGGCCCATGATGATGCTGGCGGCGATCATCACGCCCGCCGTGCACTCGGCGCGGATGACAAGCCACGCGCCCACGCCCAGCACGGCGATCTGCAGCAGCAGCCGCACGGACTTAGCCCAGGCTGCCACCAGCGCGGCCTTGTCGCTGGCCAGGCCTTGCAGGCCGATGCCGTAGTCATGGCGCTGGCGCCACAGCCGCGCGAGGCCAGGCAGCATGCCCATGGCGCGGATCACGTCGGTGTTGCGGGCCGAGATCTCGGCGAAGCGCGCGCCGGCCGCCATCTCGGCGCCAGCCTCTGCCAGCGCGGCGCGAGTGGCGCGCTCGTTCCACAGGCCCAGCAGGAACAGCACCACGCCCCCCAGCAGCGCAACGTGACCCAGCCACGGGTGCAGCAGGTAGACCAGGCCGATGTAGATGGGCATCCACGGCGCGTCCAGCAGCGACAGCATGGTGCTGCCCGTGACGAAGCCGCGCAGCTGGTCCAGGTCGCGCAGCGCCTGGCTGTTGCGGCCGGCGGCGAGCGTCTTCTCGAACAGCAGGCCGGAGAGCTGTGCATCCAGCCGTGCGCCCAGGCGCACCAGCAGACGCGAGCGCACCACCTCTAGCCCCGCCAGCGTCAGCAGGCAGGCCAGTGCGAACAGCGTCAGGCCCAGCAGCGTGGGCAGGCTGTGTGAGGCCAGCACGCGGTCGTAGACCTGCATCATGTAGATCGACGAGGTCAACGCCAGCAGGTTGACGAAGAAGCTGAAGAACGCCACCCAGCCCAGCGTGCTGCGCACGGCCGCCATGGCGCGGCCCAGCGGCGTGACAAGGGGCAGGCGTTGGCCGAGCAGGTTCATCCGGCAGTCCTGGTTCGAGAGCAAAAGCAACGCCCCGGCAGGGCGGGGCGTTCAGGGTGCGCCAGGGCGCGTTCAGTGCGTCGGGTTCTGCACGGTCTTGCGACGGCGCGTTCCGGCCAGCAGGCCGACACCGGCACAGGCTACAAGGGCCAGCGAGGCGGGCTCGGGCAGCTGGTTGTTGTCAGGCTGGGAGGCCGCCAAGCGGAAGGCCATGTCGGCCTCGTCGGCACTGCCGGAGGTCTGCCAGTACCAGTCGGAGTCCGGTGCCATGTTCCAGATGGACAGGCTGTTGGCACCGGTCAGCGACACATTGACCGCATCGTCCAGATCCAGCGAGTACAGGAACAGCCGGGTGTCGGGCTGGCTGTTGGCGTCAGCAGCCAGCGCGCCTGCCGCATCGCGGCTGAGGCTGCCGGTGACCACGGCGCCGTTGAACTTCACTTCGAACGGCGCTGCAGCGTTGTCCGGGTCGGCCAGGTCGTAGCCCCACCACTGGATCAACTCCAGGCGATAGCCGGTAAAGCCGCCGGCGATGCCAGCCAGGGCGGCCGGGGTGAGGGTGGCTTCCGAGGTGGACTGCACGCCCGCCAGCAGCGTCGTGTCGGGCAATTGCTCGCCGACGACGACGGTGGCCGCCTGGATGGAGAAGCAGAAGAACGCCCCGCAGGCGGCGGCGATGGAACGCAGAGCAGTTGTCATCATGATTCTTGAGTCCTGTATGAAGGGTGAGGCAGCCTCCTGCTGCCTGCGCTCATGCGCGCCACTGTAGGCCGGTGCAGTGAGCGGGCATACCCCTGAGTCACGGGTTCGTTGGTGGTCATACGTCGGTGTGCATCCACGGGCGGTATGGGGTGCCTGGCAGCGACGTGTCGGTGGGCTCCAAGCCCGCGACGCCGATGACCTGCGCTGCGGCCGGCTGGGGGATTTCGAAGGTGAATTCCACCCAGTCCAGCAGGTAGTCGCTGCCGTGTGCGCCGCTGCTGTCGGTGTAGGGATTCACGGTGCCGCTCGGGCCGTCATAGGCGCCATGGACGAAGGTGTTGCCGTCGTAGGCGCCCGCCCACAGTTCCACCGTCGTGAAGCCGACGGCGGCGCTGGCGGAGACGAGCTGGCTGCCACTGGTGCTGGTGGCGGAGAAGGCCTTCTCGCCGACCACGTTGCCGGACGCGTCCAGCAGCCGCAGCAGGCCGGCCTCGGCGTTGACGCTGCCATCGTCTGACAGGAAGAAGCGCGACAGGTTGATGTCCACGCTGACAGCTTCGCGAGCCAGGTTGAAGCGCAGGGCTTCCGCGCCGTCGATCTCCTGCCGCACGCTGCTGCTGGCCAGTGACTGGCCGCTGACGCCGAGGTCGCCCGCGAACACGTCAAGTCCGGACAGCAACTGCGCCGAGGCGCCGTTGTGGCGCACGGTCGTCCAGGCTTCCGCCGTGTTGGTGGCGTTGGCCTTGTGCTGGGTGGACGCCAGCACCTCGGGGTCTGTCCAGTCAACGCCCCACAGCGTGCCGCTGCTGTTGTTGCGGGCGGCCGAGTCGCCGATGCGGAAGGTTTCGGTGGGCACGCCGCCGATCACCACGGCCTGCGAACCGGCGTTGAAGCTGCCGTCCTCGTCCACGACGCTAACGGAGATCGTTGCGTTGCCGGCATTGGCGTAGGTGTGGGTGACGTTGCCGTTGACGGCGGCCACGGTCTGCGGCCCGCTGCCGTCGCCCCAGTCGATGACGTAGCTGGTGGGTGTGTCCTGGCCGGGGTCGGTGACGGCACCGAGGTTGAGCGTGTAGGCCTGTCCCGCAGTGGCGGCACCGCTGCCACCCAGGGCGATGCCCGGGGCGACGTTGTTGACCGTGACACTGTGTGTGGTCTGCGTGGAGCCGCCGTCCTCGTCGCTGGCCGTGACGGTGATGGTGCGCGCCGTCGTGTTGACGGGGCCATCCTGGTCGTCCGCGAACACGTGGCCGACGCTGCCGCCGAGCGTGGCGAGTTGCGCCGCGGTGACCACCTGCGCCGGGCTGCCGTCGCCCCAGTCGATGCTGTAGCTCAAGGTGTCGGCGTTGACGTCCGAGCCGGTGATGGCCAGCGAGTAGCTGGCACCTTCGTTGGTGGCGGCGGCACCGGCCAGGCTCAGGCCCGGGTTGGCGTTGTTGACCTGCACGGACTGGCTGCCCAGCACGAAGCTGCCGTCTTCGTCGGTCGTGCTGACGACGATGGTGCGAGCGGCGTTGCCATCGGCATAGACATGCGAGAAGCTGCCAGCCGCAGCCTGCCACTGGGCTGCCGTGAAGTTCTCGACGCTGCCATCACCCCAGGCGATGCTGTAGCTGCTGCGCGTATCGGCACCAGGGTCACTGACCACACCCACCGACAGCGTGTAGGCCACGCCCTCGGTGACGCTGGCCGCACCCGACACGGGGGCCGTGGGCGCGACGTTGCTCACCGTGACGTTGAAGCCATCGCTGACGCTCTCGCCGGCCACATCGGTGACGGTCACCGTGACCGCATGGCTGGTGCTGCCATCGGCGTAGACATGGTTGAGGCCCAGCGACGGCGTGGCGGTGCTGCCGTTGATGACGGTGCCGTCGCCGTAGTCGACGGTGTAGGTCCAGCCGGCAGCGCCGTTGTCCTGACCGTCGCTGAAGCTGATGGTGCGCGTGAAGGTGCTGCCTTCGGCGAGCGTGGCATCGGCGCCGGCTTCCAGGCTCAGCGTCGGCGTGGGTGCCGCGATGGCCACGGCCTGCGAGCCGGCGGCAAAGCTGCCGTCCTCGTCGACGACGGTGACGGAGATCGTCGCGTTGCCGGCGCTGGCGTAGGTGTGGGTGACGTTGCCCGCCGCGGCCGCGACGGTCTGTGCCGGGCTGCCGTCACCCCAGTCGATGAGGTAGCTGGTGGCCGTGTCCTGGCCGGGGTCGGTGACGGCGCCGAGGTTGAGCGTGTAGGCCTGGCCGGCGGTGGCGGCACCGCTGCCGCCCAGCGCCAGCGTGGGCGCGACGTTGTTGACGTTGACGACGCGGGTGGCCTGCGCCGAGCCGCCGTCCTCGTCGCTGGCTGTGACGGTGATGGTGCGCGGGGTGGTGTTGACCGCGCCATCCTGATCGTCCGCGAACACATGGCCGACGCTGCCGCCCAGCGTGGCGAGTTGTGCCGCGGTGA